>CAXUKB010000104.1:9766-13409 GCA_964251345.1 uncultured Fimbriimonas sp.
TATCGCCCCGACCACGACCCCGCTGGGCGCCACCAACCGCCAGGGCTTCTTCCTCGCGCGATACAACAACGACAGCCTCACGACCGCGTTCTTCGATGGCCACGCCAAGTCGCTCAAGATGGACGAGCTCGTCAAGCAGAACTCCCAAGGCCATTACGTCCACCTGACGAAGGCGGAACTGGCGCCCTGACCCATGCCTACCGGCTCAAAGGCCGGTAGGTTTGCGGAGTCTTGCAACGGAAGGTGATGTTTCGGTCGGCCTAACCGTACAATAGGACAACCGGTCGATGAGGACACACGGCATGACGACGGTACGGTCGGCGGCGCTCGCGCTGGCCCTGGGCACGATGACGGCGGCGACCTTAAGGTCGGTGTCGGCTACACCATCGCGTACGCCCCAGAAGACCCAAGCCGCGGCCGGGCCGACGTTCGCGAAAGACGTGAGGCCGATCCTCCTCGCTCAGTGCCTTCCCTGCCACGGCAAGGTCTCTCCTTCAGCGGGTCTCGATCTCTCGAAGGTCGCGACCGAGGCAGGCGCCCGGAACGATCTCGGCACCCTCGAAAAGGCGATGGGTCGCGTGATGGCGGGCGAGATGCCCCCCGGCAAGCCGCTCCCCCTCGGCCAGCGCAGAGCGTTCCAGGGTTGGACGGAGAACGCCCTCGCAGCCCAGTGCCGCCTTGCCGATCCCGGCCGGGTCACCCTGCGCCGGCTCAACCGCGAAGAGTACGACAACACCGTCGACGACCTGCTCGGCACCACCGCGCGCCCGGCGGACGACTTCCCCGGCGACGACGTGGGCAACGGCTTCGACAACATGGGCGACGTGCTCTCCACCTCGCCGCTCCTCATGGAGAAGCTCCTCGATAGCGCGGACAAGCTCGCCCACACGGCGGTGTTCGTGCCCCGCACCTTCACGCGGCACTTCGACGGCGACGAGTTCAAGGGCGGATCCATCGGGGACCTCGGAAACGGCGCGGCGAAGATCTCCAGCGGCGGACGCTCGACGAAGGAGCTGAAGGGCGTCGGACCGGGCGACTACCACTTCCGGGTGCAAGCCTGGGGTCAGCAGGCGGGGCCGGAACCGGCGAGGATGCGCCTCTGGCTCGACGACACGCCTGTCGGCAACTTCGAGGTCCCGAACACGAAGGGGCGGATGTTCGAAGTGCCGATTAAGGTCGGAGAGGGGACTCACCGCCTCGGTATCGAGTTTACGAACGACTATTACGTCGCCAAGACCAAGGAGGATCGGAATCTCGGAATCGATTTCGCCGAGCTGACCGGTCCCCTCGGCGCGCCGGTCTACCCCGACGGGCACAAGCGGATCGTGCCCTACGAGCCCGCGAAGGGTCAGGAAGAGGCGACCGCGCGCAAGTTTATCGGCACGTTCGCCACAAAGGCGTTCCGCCGCCCCGCGACGCCGCAGGATCTCGACCGGCTCATGGCGGTCTATCAAGCCGGAGCGAAGGGCGGTTCGTTCGACGAGGGGATGCGCCTCGCGGTCGAGGCGTGCCTCGTCTCGCCCCGCTTCCTTTTCCGGTTGGAGCAGGACCCGGCGGGCGACGCGGGCAAGGTGCGGGCGCTCGATGGCTACGAAGTGGCCTCGCGTCTAAGCTACTTCCTCTGGTCCACGATGCCAGACGACACCTTAATCGACCTGGCCGCGAAGGGGCAGATGGTGCGGCCCGCGGTGATTCGCCAGCAGGTGGCGCGAATGATCCAGAGCCCGAAGGCGCAGGCGTTCGCGGACAACTTCGCGGCCCAGTGGCTCAATCTCCGCAAGCTGGCGATCGTCGAGTTCGACCCCAAGCAGTACCCGGTCACTGCGGATCTCCGGCGGGACATGGCGACCGAGACGAAGGACTTCTTTCTCGGCATCCTCCGCAACGGACGGCCCATCACCGACTTTATCGACGCGAAGTACACCTACCTGAACGGACGGATGGCCGAGCACTACGGCATTCCCGGCATAACCGGCGACGAGTTCCGCAAGGTGGCCTTGACGGGCGAGCGCGGCGGCGTGCTCACCCAGGCGAGCGTCCTGACCGTCACAAGCAACCCAACCCGCACCAGCCCGACCAAGCGCGGCAAGTGGGTGCTCGAGAACATCTTCGGCACCCCCCCGCCGCCGCCGCCGCCCGGCGTGAGCGACATCCCGGACGAGGCGCACAAGATCGAGGGCATGACCCTGCGGCAGCTTATGGAGCAACACCGCAAGAATCCCGCCTGCGCGGTCTGCCATCAGAAGATGGACCCGATTGGGTTCGGCATGGAGCACTTCGACCCTATCGGCCGCTGGCGTACGATGGAGGGCAAGTTCCCGGTGAACTCGACCGGCACCCTGCCGTCGGGTCAATCGTTCGACGGCGCGGGGCAGCTTGAGAAGATCTTGCTGGCGCAGAAGGCGCTCTTCGCGCGGGCGCTCTCGGAAAAACTGTTGACCTACGCGCTGGGACGCGGTGTCGACTTCAAAGATAAATGCGCCCTCGACGCGGCCGTCGCGTCGGCGGCTCCGTCGGGCTACCGGCTCGACGCTCTCGTCGCCGCGGTCGCCACCAGCGATCCCTTCCTCAAGCGAAAGGCACAATAAGATGCAGATCGACCGAAAAACCTTCCTCCGCGGCGTCGGCGCGATGATGGCCCTGCCCGCCCTCGAGCGGATGAGCTTCGCCGCGACCGCCCCCGCGACGCCCGTGCGCGCCGCGTTCCTGTTCGTTCCGAACGGCGTGAACATGGCGGAGTGGACGCCGGCGGCGGACGGCGCGCTCGTCGGCGCCCTGCCCTCGACGCTTCAGCCGCTGGAAGGGGTGCGGTCGTCGCTCAACGTGCTCACCGGCCTCGCTCAGCACAACGCCTTCGCCCTCGGCGACGGACCGGGCGACCACGCCCGCTCGACCGCCTGCTGGCTTACCGGAACCCACCCGCACAAGACCTCCGGCGCGGACATTCACAACGGGCCTTCTATCGACCAGGTCGCAGCGATGCGCATCGGCGACCGAACGCGGTTCGCCTCCTTGGAGATCGGGTGCGAGCGAAGCGGTCTCGCGGGCGACTGCGACAGCGGCTACTCGTGCGCCTACTCATCGAACGTTTCGTGGAAAAGCGCGACTCAGCCCGTCGCGAAGGAGACCAACCCGCGGCTCGTGTTCGAGCGCCTCTTCGGCAACGGCGACGCGGCCGAGCAGGGCGAGAGTCTCGCGCGACGGCGGCTTCTTAAGCAGTCGATCCTCGACTTCGTAAGCGAGGACGCAGGACGATTGAAGCAGTCGCTCGGGGGACGCGACGTCCGCAAGCTGGACGAGTACTTCACTGCGGTTCGCGAGATCGAGACCCGCCTGGAGAAGTTCGAGACGGCGCAGGCGGCGCGGGTCGCCACCGGCTTCAAAGAGCCACACGGCGTGCCCGCCGAGTACGGCGATCACATCCGGCTCATGGGCGATATGATGATCCTCGCCTTCCAGGCCGACCTCACTCGGGTCTGCACGTTCATGTTCGCGAACGACGGCTCCAACCGCTCCTATGCCCAGGCCGGCGTCCCCGAAGGGCACCACGACATGAGCCATCACGGTGGCGACCCGGTGAAGCTCGCGAAAAAGGCGAAGATCGACCGGTTCCACGTCGAGCACCTCGCCTACGTGCTGAACA
>CAXUKB010000105.1:0-13313 GCA_964251345.1 uncultured Fimbriimonas sp.
CCGAGAAGCAGTACCACCTCAGCACGAACAAGGAGTACAACGAGCGGGTGCAGCGCGTGGGCGGGACCATCGCCGCCATCGCGAACAAGACGCCCATCAACGTGATCTGGGGCGACAAGCGCCTGAATCCCTTCACCTACGAGTACAAGGTCATTCAGGGCGACGACGTGAACGCCTTCTCGATCCCCGGCGGCCACGTCTACGTGTTCGAGGGGCTGATGAAGCGAGTCGAGAGCGACGACGAGTTGGCGGGCGTCCTCGCGCACGAGACGGCCCACGCCGAGGAGCGCCACGTGGCGACCCTCCAGCGCGAGGCGGGCAAAATCCAGAACTTCACCCTGCCCCTCATCCTTCTCGCGATCCTCACCGGCGGCGCGAGCGCGGCGGCGGGCGCCCTCGGCGTCACCGGCCTCTACACCCAGGCCCAGGGCAGCGGCTGGAGCGTAAAGGCGGAAGAGTCGGCGGACTACGGCGGCTTCCAGTACATGCTGAAGAGCCCCTACGATCCCACCGGGATGCTCACCTTCATGGAGCGGCTCGCCCGTCTGAACCAGCTCTCCGACAGCATCAACTGGGGCATCTACACCACCCACCCGCCGAGCCGGGAGCGGGCCGAGACCCTCATCTCCTACATGAACCAGGCCCACGTGCCCATCCGCCGCAGCCGCGTCGCCTCGTCGTACCGCACGACGGTGCGGGACACGATCGGCGGCGGGGTCGACCTCGTGTTCGCGGGCAAGACGCTGACCACCTTCGCCGGGGCCGACGCCAAGGTGCGGGGCCTGTTGGCGGCCGATCGGGTCAATACGTTCTTCGACACCACGCCCGAGCTGTTCGAGATCAAGAACGGCCCCAACGGGGCGATCCTCGGCGACAACACGGTGCTGTTCCAGGTGGAGCCCGCCGACTCGGCCTTCGCCAACCAGAGCCCCGCCGAGGCGCAGACCCAAGCGTTCAAGGCGATGCAGCGCGCCCTCTACGCCACCGGTGGCCGCGTCTGGAAGCAGGGCTGAAGCAGGGGCGCCGCCCTCCCGGCCGCCGCCCCCGGCCAACAGACCCGCCCGGACCGACGCGGAGAATGCGGAGAAGACCTCAGCAAACTTCCCCTCTTCTCACCGTTCTCCGCGTCGATCCGGTCGACGTCGAGGACCTGCGCGCAAGGCCCTGGAGGGGAGAGGGGCGCGGAGATTTGCTCGACCTCGGCATCCCTTGCCCGCGTGTGCGGAGCCTCCCTGTGCGTGGAGGAGCCGATGCTTGGTCCGTCGGCGCGAGAGCGTCCGACGCTTACGGCCGATCCCGCCCCTGAAGCCTGACGACCCACTCGTCGGAGTGGCCTCGTCCCCATCCCCGTTTAAACGGTAATGGGGACGGAGGCCATGCGGGGGCGATAGATCCATACGAAGAGGGGAGACGCCATAAGCGTCGTCACGATGGCCATGAGGGTCATGATCGTGAAGAGGGTGGGGGTGATGACGCCCTGTTGAAGCCCGATGTTGAGGATGATGAGCTCCATGAGGCCACGCGCGTTCATCAGGACCCCGATCGCGGCCGACTCGCGCCACGGCTCGCCCGCGAGGCGCGCCGCGAGGGCGCACCCGCCGAACTTGCCCGCGACGGCGGCGACGCAGACGAGGGCGGCCACGCCCCAGAGCGCGGGGGAGTCGAGCAGGCCGAGCTTCGTGTTGAGCCCCGAATAGACGAAGAAGAAAGGAAGGAAGACCCCGACCGTCACCGATTCGATCTTCTCCCGCAGGATCTCGACGAACCGGCCGCGCGGCATCGCGGCGCCGATGAGGAACGCGCCGAACACGGCGTAAATGCCTAGCGCGTCGGTGATCCACGCGCCCGCGAAAAGGGTGAGCAGGGTCAACGCGAAGGTCGCTTGACTCATCTCGCCCGTGCGCTCCACCGCATCGCCCAGCCGACGGAAAATCGACTTGCCGACGGTCTGGGTGAGCACGGCGAAGAGAGCGCCGCCCGCGATGGCGAAGAGGGCATAGCGGACGTCGTGCTTGTAGGAGGCGAGCACGACCGCGAGCAGGGCCCAGGCGGCGGCGTCGTCGGCCGCGCCCGCGCCCAGGGTGAGCACTCCCATCTCCGTCTTCGCGATGCCGCGCTCGACGATGATGCGAGCGAGCATGGGAAAGGCGGTGATGCACATGGATGCGCCCAGGTACAGCGCCGCCTCGCTCGCGCTCACGCGAGGGGCGAACAGGTCGCCCCGGCCGCTCAGACCATACGCGAGCGCCGCCCCGAGGGCGAAGGGCAGCAGGATGCCCGCGAGCGAAACGCCGAACGCGCCTTTCGCACGCTTCGTCAGAAGCGCGACGTCGAACTCCGTGCCCACGAGAAACATGTAGAGCACGAGGCCGAGCTGCGCCACGACGTAGAGCACGCCCATCGAGGGGTGCTTCACCGCCACGCCGTCGATCTTCGTCAGCACCGCGCTGGGAAAAAGCCAGGCCTGGGCCTTGGGGAAGAACGCGCCCAGCAGCGAGGGGCCGAGGCACACGCCCACCACCATCTCCATCACCACTTGGGTCTGGCCGAGGAAGCGTTGGCCCAGCCACCCGACGGCGCGGCAGGCGCCCAAGACCACGAGGAGCTGGACGAGAAAACGGAGCATCAGATCGACGTCGGTCATGGCTCGAGAACGATTATGGCGTCACTCCCCTGGCTCGCAAGCGGTCTTGCCGTGTGAGAATGGCCCTTCCATCCGGCTTAATCCGCTACAGTAAGCGGTGCGGATCACCACCGAGCGGCTGACTCTGCGCGAGTTCACCATGGACGATGTCCAGTCGCTCTACGCGCTAGAGTCGATTCCCGAGGTCGTGCGCTACCAGGAGTACCCGCCGCGCAGCCTTTCCGAGGCCGGACGGGTGGTCCGGGAGATCGTTCAGGGACAAAAGGACGCGCCGCGGCGACACATGGAGTTGGCGGTCATCCTCGATGGGGCGTTCATCGGGCGGGTCGGCGCGTGGATCGTGGGAATCCGGGCGACGCTCTGGTACGCCTTTATGCCCGCGGCGCAGGGGCAAGGCTTTGCGTCGGAGGCCGTTCGGGCGTTCGTGCCGTTCGTCGGAGCCCAGCAGTTCACCATCGAGTGCGATCCGCGGAACGAGGCGTCGTGGCGTTTGGCGGAGCGCCTGGGTTTCGTGCGGGAATCGTTCAAGGAGCGGGCCTTCAAGGTGAAGGGCGAATGGGTCGGCTCGTTCATCTACGGCCTCAAGCGTCCGCCTTCGTCCGATCCGAACGGCCCCGCCGCGCCCTCCCCACGGTAACCTCTTAAGATCGAAGCGACGCCCAACCCCACCGATCCCCGCGCCCGAATCGACGGCATCATGGCCGCGAAGGCTCCCCTCGTGGTGATCTTCCGCCGCGGTCCTTCCGCCGTGACCCAGCAGCTTGTGTGGAATCTCGACACCGACGAGATCCTTCCCGGCGAGTGGATCCGCGCGGGCGTCTACACCCGTCGTTGCGACGTCAGCCCGAACGGCAAGTATCTCGTCGGCTTCTACTCGAACTTCTCGGCGGGCCAGCGCGCCCGCTCGAAAAAGGAACACGGCGTGGAAGCCCCCTGCTGGACGGCGGTGAGCTTCGTCCGCTCGTTCAGCCCGCTCGCCCTCTGGCTTCAGGAGAACAGCTACTTCGGCGGCGGCCAGTGGATCGCGAACGCCAAGGTCGAGATCGATCCCCAGGGACCCCACGAGGCGATTCCCGCGCCTCCCGACCTGCGCGTCAAGGTCTCGGACCCCAAGCGGCGGAGCAAGGTCGGCCTGCTCTGGGCGGAGCGGCTGGAGCGCCGGGGATGGCAGCGGGTGAAGTCCGAAGGACGGCTCAAGGCCTCCGGGTGGGCGATGGCGTGGATCAAGAACGCGCCCGGCGGGCGGCTTCTGTACGAGAGCGCCCGCGAGGACGGCACCGGACGCGAGGCCTGGACTCTGCTCGACCGCGACGGGAAGCCCGTGCGGAAGTGGGAGACGCCCGAAGGCAAGCCCATGTTTATCGAGTTCGACGGGCGCGGACGGGTCGTGTTCTCGGAGGCCGGGTGCCTCTACGCTTGGCAGAACTGGCCCCAAGAGCCGCCGCGCCTCGTCGCAGACCTGAACGTCAGCGTCCCGCCGAAAGGCCTCTAGGTCTGGCCGTCGCCTCGCGTCTGAGCGCCCGGGAAGAGAGTTCGATCCCAAAACCCAAAGGGTTGTCGTCGGAGGCGCAAGCCTTCGTCCGGAAGCCTCCGCGACGATCGTTCGGCTTCGTCTTCTCGTCGTCCTTGCGGGGCCGGCTTGCAACGCGCGGCGTGCGATGTGCGAACATCATAGGCCGTGGCTCAGCCGCCTCAAACCTTCCGTCCCTCGCCCAAAAGGCTCGTCGGGCCCGCGCTGATGGCGCTCACGTTCTTCTCTTGGGCCTCCGTCGCCTTCGTCGTGGTGCCGCACTCCGCCATCCCAACGCCGAAATTGGGACTCATCCTCGTCGGCGGCCTGCCGGTTGCGATGGGGCTCCTCAGCGCGGTCTACCTTCTCGGTCTGATGGCGCGAACCACGGTGGACGACGAAGGGCTGACGATCGCCGGACCGCTCGGAACCCGAAGCGCGCGTTGGGCCGACGTGGTCGGATGGGACGTCGTGGGTACCGCCCAGCAGGGCGTGACCCTCGACCTAAGGAACGGACGGCGGTTGGGCGTTCCGTTCCTCGCCTACGAGGGCGACGGACTCCGGCGCGCCGTCGACGCGCGTTTGCGCCGTCTGCCGAAAGCCGATGTCGAAGGCCGCGAGTTCCGGATGGCGAGCCGCTGGGGCCTTTCCGGGCTGCTCCTCGGCACCCTCGTCTTTTTCGCGGCCGCCGGCACCACCCTGCCGGTCGAACATCGGGGGCAGGGGTGGCTCATGCTTGGTCTGATGGCGCTGGTGATCCTGCCGCTGGTCGCCCTGACCCTCAGCGACCGGGTCGTGCTCCAAGACGGCGTGCTGACCGGCCGGAACCTGCTCGGCGCCCGACGGCTCACCCTCGCCGAAGTGACCCGCGCCGAGCTCCGCGTCGTGAACGGCAAAGGGGGCGCCCGGGAGATGCTCATCCTCACCGGCCCCAAAGTTTTCCGGCTGAGCGCGCAGCGAGACGGCTACGCGATGCTGCGCGACGCGATCGTGCGGGAATTGCCGCGGGCCGTCCGCCCGAAGCCGCTCGCGTAGAAGGAGGGACGATGCCCCACCTTCAAACTCCCGTCGGACCCGCCGACCACGCCGCCGGGCCGGAAGACGCGCCGGTGACCCTCGTCGAGTACGGCGACTTCCAGTGCCCCACGTGTGGCCAGGCCGAGACGATTCTGCAGCGCGTACGCCATCGCCTGGGCAACCGCCTGCGGTTCGTGTTTCGCGAGTTTCCCCTGACCGACATCCACTCCCACGCCCTCGACGCGGCGGTCGCCGCCGAATTCGCGGGGGAGCACGGCCAGTTCTGGCCTCTTCACGATCGGATGCTCGAAAACCAGGAGGCCCTCACCCGGTCGGACCTCGAGGGCTACGTGCGGGATCTCGGCCTCGACCCGGAGGCGCTCCGCAAGGCGTTCGACGACCGCGGGACAGTCGAATCGATCATGAAGGGAGAAGAAGACGGGGAGCGAAGCGGCGTCGAGGGAACGCCGACCCTCTTCCTCAACGGAGTTCGCTACGAAGGCGAGTTCGACGCGGAGTCGATCATCGCGGCGTCGGGCGCGTAGAATCCGTCATGCCTACCCATCACGTCGTTCGCACCTCCGCCGAGGAGGACAAGGTCAACGCTACGATCAAGGCGCACGAGGCCGATGGCGCGGGCCTCATCCAGGTCTTGCCGATCTCCGTCGGCGGCGACGTGAACGAGGTCATGCTCGTGTTCCGCGTCGCCGACGCGGACGCGCCTCGCGCGGCGGGATTCCGGGGCCACGCGGCGGGAACAAGCGACTAAGAGGGTCTAGAAAAACGGGATCGTCCCCTTCCTCCGCGGAAGGGGGGCGGGTCACCCTACATGGGGCCGCTTCGATCCGAGTCTGTTCAACGCGGCGCCGATGCCCTCCCTTCGGAAGGGGCGTCGGCGCTAAGAACCGGTGGGCCTCCTATGCCCCGGAAGCCTGTCTGGGGTGTCATCGGAATTTCGTTCCTCACTTGATGAACTCGTTTCACAACCCTCCTTCGTGGCCCTCCTTTGCGTTTTTGCGCCTTTGCGAGAACCCGAGGTGAGAGCTTGCGGCCGCTCCGCCCGGGTTATGAAACGGACTCTTCGCCGCCGCAGCCTCTCTATCGAACCGCGCCTTCACCGTCGCCCCGTGCGGCGCGGACGGGGGGAACCGGACCCTCGTAGAATCGCCTGACGGTCGGCGGTGGCTTCGCGGAACCTTCCTCTGCCCCGCGACATGATGCGACCTTTCCGGAATTCCCGCGCCGCCCTTCTCGTGCTCGCCGCGGCCCTGATCCGGGTGGCGCCCGCGCAGAACACCCGCCCCCGCGTCGCCTTGGCCCTTTCGGGAGGTGGCGCGTACGGCCTGCTCTACCTGGGCGCCCTCGAGTGGCTCGAGCAGCACCGCATCCCCATCGACGGCATCGCGGGCAACAGCGGCGGCGCCCTCGTCGGCGGGTGGTACGCCACCGGCATCGATCTCCTCACCGACGCGCAGGTCGCGCACCCCGTGCCGCGACGGACGCCCGACGACATGCGCCTCGGCGGCGTCGCGCCGATCCTGAGCCGGGTCGACATGGAGAGACTATTCCAGCTCGCCCCGCCCTACCGCAACCAGCCGATGCCGCAGAAGCGCGAGCGCCGCGAGTTTCAGTCGGACATCGTGGACGAGTTCGGCCACGGCGTCGTCCGCTCGCCCGACGGCCTTGTGCCGGGGCAAAGCATCGGCCTCCTTTTCGACTGGATCACCCAGGCTTACGGCCCGGGCTACCTCGATTCCGGACCGAGCGACGCGCCTTTCGACCCGGGCTACCTCGATTCCGGACCGAGCGACGCGCCTTTCGACCGTCTCCCGACACCCTTCCGCTGCGTCGCCGTCGACGCGGAGTCTCGCGACCCGTCGACCTGGCGCAAGGTCGTGCTCGGGAGTGCGAACGCCCTGCCGGACGCCGTGCGGCCCATCCGGCTTTCGCGGGCGCTCCGAGCCTCGATGGGCATTCCCGTGGCCTTCACGCCGGTTCGGGTGCGCCGCAAAGACGGGGGCTCCTACCGCCTCGTGGACGGCGCGGCCCTCGACAACTTTCCCACCGACGTGGCGATCGACGCCTTCCGGCCCGACGTTCTTCTGGGCTTCCGCTACAAGGGAATCGACGCGGGCGACGATCGGGCGACCTCGGAAGAGGGGCGGCTCCGCGCCGCGGGCGACCGGTACCGGCCGGGCGCGGGCGGCCAGGAACCGGCGGACAAGATCATCGTCACCCTCGACCCCCAAGCGGCGCGGCCCGACCAGTTCGGACGCTGGCGCGAGCTCGCCTTCATGGGCTATCAGCAGATGGAGGCGCTGCACCGGGGGGCGTTGGGGGCCAAGCTCGACCGGCTGTCGCTCTCGCCCGAGGCGTATCGGGCGTACCGCACGGCGCGCCGCGCCCGGCGGCGCACCGTTCCCATCGTCCCCACGAAGGTGACGGGCGACGACGACGCGAAGGGCTTCCTGGACCGGGTGAAGGAGGTGGCGGTGGGCCAAGATCTGCGCGATCCCAACAAGGCCGCGGCGCTCGCCGACGTGCTGGGGCGGCTCGTGGCCGACGCGGGACTCGCGACGGCGGGCTACGCGGTCGAGGGAACGACCCTCGACGTGCGGACGACGAAGCGCGACTACGGCCCGCCGTTCTTCCGGAGCGGCCTTCGGATCGACGCCATCGGCGGCGACCGGATCTGGACCCAGGCCGCGGTGCGGATCTCCGACCTCCGAACGTCGCGCGTGGGCTACTGGCTCGACGGCTCGCTCGGGAACGAGCCGCAGGGCCGCGCCGGCCTCGAAGTGCCGATCGCGCGGGATTTCTCTCTCTCGCCCTCCGTGCGGTTCGGGCGGGAGCAAGAGTTCCAGTTCGACGGCGACCGCCGGGTCTCGGGCGTCGGGATCGAGAGTGCCGAGGCTATCGCGGCCCTGAGCTACCGGCCGACCACGGCCACCGAGTTCGCCCTAGGCGTGGCGGAGGGCGCGAACAGCGCCGACGGCCGCCAGGGCGATGCGCTCGACGTGGACACCGGATCGTACACCCGCACCTTCGTACGCGGGGAGTACGACACGACCGACTCGGGCAGCGTTCCGAAGCGGGGCAACCACGTTTGGGGGGAGCTGCGCGACTACTCGCGGCTCGCGGGCGCGGACCGGCTGCGTCAACTCGAGGGCGGCGCGGAAACGTTCTTCGGCGGTCCGGGCCTGCGCAACACGGTCGCCCTGCGGGCGCAGGCGGGCACGAGCTTCGGAGACCAGGCGCCGTTTCCGTTCGAGTACCGCCTCGGCGGCTTCGGTTCGTTCGCGGGCTACCGGCGCGACGAGGTCCGGGACAGCGACTACGTCTCCGTACGCGTCGCCGGCTTTCACGAGTTCGGGTCGATCCCCTTTTTCCTCGGCCACCTCTACTCGGTGGCGAGCCTCCAAGCGGTCGGCGCCGACGGCACGGTGCGCAACGCGCTCACCCTCGGCGCCCTCGCCGACACCCGGATCGGCAACGTCTACTTGGGCCTCGCGGTCGTGGACCACGGCGCCGCCCGCCCGATCTTCTCGTTCGGCGAGCGGTTCTAAAGGCTTGTCAAGGTTCAAACAGGAGACAAACCGTAGGCGTCGGATGCGCTCGTGCCGACACTCCAGGAGGTTCGAGGAACGGCTCCGCAAGGTGGGCAAGGGAGCGTTCCTCGCTTGTCCGCTCACGGGGATACTCAGCGGGCGGGCGCGAGGAGGAAGGCCCGCAGGTCGGCCAAACGGTCGGTGTTGATGAGGTCTACACCCGCGTCGCGGAGCTCGCCCCAGGTGGCCGGACCGTCGGGCGCTTCCCAGAGGCGGAGCCGCTTGCCGTTGGCATGGGCCTGCGCGACGAGGGCGAGCAGCCGCGAGTGGCCGTCGGGCGGCAAAGGCGAGGCGTCGCTGCCGAGGACGCTCGGGTACGAGTCGCTGATCCAGGGCGTCCGGGCGGGCGCGTCCGCCATGTTCTTCAGGGTGCCGTCCTTGAAAAAGACGCCGTCCCCCGCCGCGCAGCTCTCGGTCCGCCGTCCGGTCAGGACGATTCGCACCGCTCGGTCTCGCACCGTGGCGCCCCGCCGGTCGCTGAGCATCCGACGGTACTTCGCGAGGTGAGCCAGGATCGCGGGCTGCATCGTCGCGCCATCGTCCTTGCACTCGACCAGCAGGGTCATCACGCCCGGCTGGCCGTAGACGGTGCCGTGGTTCCGTTTCACCCGCGCGGCGAGCGGATCGAGATAGAGCGACTCGAGCGTTCGCCCGGGACGCAACTCCTCGTGGCTGTGCCCGACGCGGAGCTCGCCGTCCACGAGGAAGATGTCGGCCTCGACGCTGAGATAGCCCTGATCGAGAGCGTCGAGGAGCGGCCTCGGGTGCTCGTAGTCGTTGTGGGCATGCGCGTTGGTCAGGAGGACGAACGGAACGAGGATCGCGAGCACGACGAGAGGTTACAGGGAAAAAGTTAAGGGAAGAGAAGACCGAAGCCCGCTCTCCCCTTTCCCTTATCCTCTCTTAGATCGACTTCGCGAGAATGATCGCCTCGGCGACCTCGCGCATCGTCTTGCGCAGGTTCATCGACTGAACCTGGATGCGCCGGTAGGCCTCGGCCTCGCCGAGCTTGTGCTCGTCCATCAGGATGCCCTTCGCGCGGTCCAGCAGTTTGCGCGCCTCGAGGCGCTCCTGCAGGGTGCCGACCTCCTTGGTCAGCGCGGAGTTCTGCTCGAAGCGCGAACGCGCCACTTCGATGCTCGGCGCGAGGTCGCTCGGCTTGAACGGCTTCACGAGGTACGCGAACACGCCCGCACCCTTCGCCCGATCGACGAGCTCCTTGTCGCTGTACGCCGTGAGCAGGATCGTCGGGGCGATCGCCTCTTCGGTAATAATCCCGACCGCTTCGATGCCATCCATCACGGGCATCTTGACGTCCAAAATGCACACGTCGGGGTGGACCTCGCGGGCCTGGTTGACGGCCTGTTGGCCGTCGCCTGCCTCCGCCACGACCTCGTAGCCGAGGTTCTCCAGCATCTGCTTGAGATCCAGACGGATGATGGGGTCATCGTCCGCAATCAGTACTCTCATCTTCGCCATGGTCGCCTTCGTTACGCCCGGAAAGGTCCATCTCCGGGCGAATGCTCAGTGTACTCGTTTTGCGCTAGAATCCGCGAAATGGGAGGATTGACGAGAGTCGAGGAGGCGAGGGGCGGCGGGCCGTCGACGCTTCTGGGACGCCCCTCGTCCACCCGCGCCGAATGGGAATCGGCGCGCGAGGCCGACGCGGCCGACCTCAATCGGCTTGCCGATTCGGGCGGCGAGGTCCGGGCCTACGTCGTGCCTCTCTGGTCGAACGCGGACGCCTCTCGCTGCCTTCAAGAGCTGCGCGGCTTCGACGAGGCGGGGGTCTACGTGGCGCCCGCGCCGGGCGACGATGCGGAGTCCACCCTCGCCGCGGCGGCCGAGTCGGGCTGGGCGGGCGCGGCGCTCCTCGGGGACGATCCCGCCGTTCTCGCGCCGCTCCTCTACGCCGCCGCCGGCCTCGAACTCTCCCTCCTCCTGCCGGACGCCGACCCCGAGACCGCCTTGCGGGCGCTCGCCCGCGCGCTCGACGAGGAGCTTTCGCCCCGGGAGATCGAGGCGGTGTTGCGCGGCGACGATGCGCGCGAGCCGAGCGCCGACGCGCGGGAGTGGGCCACGGAACTGTTGGGAGCCGACGACCTTTGATCCTGGCGCTCCTCGTTCACGGGGGGCGGGTGCCCTTGGAAAGCGTGGGCGACGCCGCCCTCGCCGCCCGCGCCGTCGCGTTCGTGCGGAAGACGGGCTATCCGGGCGTGTGGATCGGCGTCGCCCGGGAGGGGCGGATCGTCGGCACCGCCTGCGCGGGCTGGGCCGACCCGGAGAGGGGTCGTCCCGCGAGCCTGAGCAACGGTCTGCGGGTGGGGTCCGTCAGCAAGCCGTTCCTCGACACCGTCATCGCGGAGGCCGTCCGGCAGGGGCGCATGGCCTACACCGACCGCGTGTACGACGTCTTGCCGGAGGCTCGCGAGCGGGGCCTTCCCGCCTACGCCGACGTGACCCTGGAGATGCTCGTCTCCCACACCGCCGGGCTGGAGCGCGACGACCGGCTCACACGGTTCGACCCGCCGCCCACCCCCGCCGACTTTCCGAAGCTGCGCCTCGAAGAGGCGGTCGCGGTGTTCGGGACCCGGCCGCTCTCCCGGCCGGGCACCGCCTTCGCCTACTCGAACGTCGGGGTGGAGGTCGCCGCCGCCATGCTGGAGCGCAAGACGGGCGTGCCCTACGAACGGCTGTTCGAGGCCGCGATGCGCGATCGGCTCGGCCTGACGTCGGCGGGGATCGGCGAGGTGGGCGAGGGCGGGACGATGCCGTTCGAGATCGTCAAGGGGCGGCTTCAGTCGCCGCCTCCAGGCGTCTTTTGGCCCTACGACTACGGGGGCTACGGCAGCGTCCACGTCGACATCGCCGACCTCGTGCGCTTCGGCCTCGCCCACTGCGAGAACCGTTTCGGCACGCGGCTCTTCGACGACGAGTGGCTTGCCCGCATTCACGCGAAGGTCCGTCCCGGCGACGTGACGCGCGCGGGCTTTCATCGCAGCGACGGCCGGGCGGGGACGACCTTGTTCCACAACGGTCTGCTCCTGAATCGTCGCGGCGACTCGACCCAGCTTTGGATCGATCCCATTCGCGGCATCGTGGTGGCCGCCTACACGAACGTGGGCCAGAGCGCGACGGAGCGAGGCGAATCGCCGCGGGACGCCCTCAAGAAGATTCTCGTCGAGCCGCTTCTCGCCGAGTTGCGAAAGGGGCGGCTCGATCCGAGATGGGCTTTGAACGCGAAGCGTTCGTAGTCCGATCTTTCCGGCCGAGGGCTTGCGCCTTCGGCGTTCCCGTTTCAGACCTGAACGCTGAGGTCGAGGGAGATATCGAGGGCGGCGAGCGCCTTCGAGATCGGACAGCCGACCTTCGCCGCGTCGGCGGCTTCGCGGATCTTGGCCTCGTCCGCGCCGGGGGCGACGACGGTCGTGGTGAGCGCGCTCTTGGTGAGCACGAGGTTCTCCATCGTCACCGCTGCCTGCGTTCGAATCTCCTGGGGCGTGATGCCCTTTTCGCCGAGCTGCGCGCCAAGCGCCATGCTGAAGCACGCGGCGTGAGCCGCGGCGATGAGCTCTTCGGGGTTGACGCCGACGCCGTCCTCAAAGCGGGTCTTGAAGGAATACTGCGTGTCCTTCAGTCCCCCGCTCTGCGTGGAGATCGTGCCCTTGCCGTCCTTGAGACCGCCGTTCCAAACGGCGTTCGCGTTCCTGACCATAGGCTTATAGGTACTGCGTGAGAAGGCCAACAGTTGCCGGCTACACGCCTTCGGCGTTCCTAGTTCGTTAGCCTAATCCCTCGACCGGGACTGGGGCCGGCTTCTCGGGGGCGGTCGAGAGCGTCACATGGCGGCCTTCGTCCGAGGACCTCTGGAACGACAGCATCGTCTCAAGAACGTGCAGCGCGAGGTCGCCGCTCGCGCGGTGCGGACGGCCGTCGCGGATGGCGAGGGCGATGTCGAGCACGCCTAGACCACGCGAGTTCTCGCCGTAGGCGTGCTTGGGCTCGACCGTCTGCCACTCCTCGTCCTTCGCGCCCCGCACGAGCACGTCGCCACTGAAGTTGTTCGGGTCGGGCACCGTCATCGTGCCTTCGCTGCCGTAGATCACGATCGCTGCCCCAGCCGTGCGACACGTCGAAGCTCGTGGTCAGCTCGACGATCGGCCCGGAGGCGTACTCGATCACGCCCGCGAGGTGGGTCGGCGTGTTCACGTCGATGCTCTGCCCCTGAAGCGGTCCGCTGCCCACGGTGCGCGTGGGATAGCTCTTGCCTACGATGCCCGTCGTGCGCTTGGCCGGGCCGAGCATCGCGGCGAGCGCGGTGAGGTAGTACGGCCCCATGTCGAGCATCGGACCGCCGCCGGGCTGAAAGAAGAACGCCGGACTGGGGTGCCATCCCTCGGGTCCGCGGCTGCGCATCGCGGCGGTGGCGGCGACGGGGGTGCCGATGGCGCCCGTGTTCAGGGCCTCGATCGCCGTCTGGATTCCCTGACCCATAAAGGTGTCGGGGGCGCAGCCCACGCGCACGCCGCGCTCC
>CAXUKB010000106.1:0-10686 GCA_964251345.1 uncultured Fimbriimonas sp.
CAATCGGTACGGCTGATCGTCCCTCACCTGGCGCAGGCGGGAAAAGAAAAAACAATGGTCGTGCGATCGCTGGCGGCAAGACTTACCCTGCCTGAGGTAAGGCGCGATACGGGGGTCGCGTTAGTCCGCTTCGACACAGGGCCTTCAGCGATATTGTACTGCGGGCGGATCCAAATTCTCAATCTCGTGAGGGTTTTCCGGCCATTCTTTCCTCGAGGCACGAATAAGCGACATGCTGACAAGGTTTGGTTCGTTTGGAGCAGGCGCGCGGAGACCTCCCTTCGCGCTTCTGACGGTGCAGTTCGCTGACGCGGGAGGGCGCTGAATGGCTGGCGTCCGAGATCTTTGACGCCTGAGAGACGACGAGCGTCTGCGAAGTGGCGCTGAAGGCGCCGGTCATGGTGTTCGGATCAATGCGCTCGCTGAATCGCTGAGCGCCTAACGGGACAGGACTGGAAGCCTGATGGAGGGCGAGAGCCGTAAGTCGCTCCATACGGCATCCGGAACCTGCACAGTCTCCTCTACCATCTGTGAAGCCGATCATCGCCCTCGCGGATCTCTGGAGCGTTCACGAAAACACGAAACGGAAACTTGCCCTGTTGGATCCATGAGTGGATAAATTTATGGCGTCTCTCGACCGTTTCCCGTCTATCGGCGACTGAGGGCTAGCACAAATTCTTTTCTAAAGTATGGTTTTTCATGCGCTCGGAACGTACTTTTTTCAATTAATAGTAGCCAAGCTCTTAGAGCGGGAGAGGAAGTAGTCGAGGGGCGGAGCTAATCGGACCTAACAGCGATCGATCAGACGGCTTCAGAGTGAACCTAGCCTCCATTCCAGCTTGCCGGGCACGACCGAGCCATTCATCTGAGTCTTGGGCGGCAAGCCCTGACTCAACGATTGAATCGGCAAGCAGCTGGTACTCCTCTAGCAGAGATGAGGCAAAAGTAATCGGATCGTCAGATCCTATACATACCCTGATCGCATCAGGATTGTTAGATAGTCCGGGCTTGTTTAATCGCCACAGTGGGTGCTCGGAAAGATCACCTAGATTGCCGATCAGAAGATTTGATACCGGATTTATTTCGACAACTATTCCCTTAGCCGAAATGTCGCGCCTGATGTCGTCTTGAATTTTTTGAATCCATTTAGCCTCAATCGTTGTTGAGACACACTCGATCGACTGCGACCGATGGAACACCCCCGGATCCGTCAGCCAATCTCTGAGCAGTAGCTGGACCGGATCTGTATGCGACGCTTTCTTCGGCCCGGACGGAAATCCCACAGATCTAAGGGCGTTTGTCGTGTGAAGCGCATCATAGAACACTTGGATTTCTTCCAGAGAGATGCGCCGAGCAAAGATGTATCGAGAAAGACGCTCAATCTCGATCTCAATCAATCTAAGATTCGCGGCGATGCCCCGCACGATGAACGCTCCTCGAGCCCAGATCAGATCGAACATACGTTCGGCGCAACTCATAGCAACGGACGGGATACGATCGGCCCATTCCACCGCACTGGTACCTAGCGCTATTGCGTGCCCTATCCGGTCTCCGTCGGTAAGAGAAAGACGTTCGACGGCTTCGGCAACACGTCGAATACCGCCCAACAAATGTATATAATCTTCTCCCGCGTGGACCGTGGTTCTTAGTGGGTGTAAAGGAAACCTCGCTCCGGAGGCATGGCTTGACGAAACGCGAGCAGCATTTCTCACGTGCTCAACGAGCGGCTTTAGAACCCATAGGGGAACCCCAAGTTCATCCGTGCATAGATCGATCCCACGAAGGCGTTCAAGCGAGCCAGGATACATCTGGATCACCTCGGCTAAGGCGGCGGCTTCCTTACTGCGACTCAGATAATAGTCGGAGAACCTAAATCCGGAGGCATTCTGGCGTGGGTTATCGTAGCCGCAACTGCCCCATGCAGCGGGCCGACCATCAGCAGCGTCATCGCCCCTAGATCTTGAGAAGTGATACACGACTCCGGCCTCTTCGGGAGCATGGGTTAAGCAGGCTTGATGAAAGTCGAAGAGGACTTTGAGGTTGGCAGCGACAGTATCCTCCGGCACAACGCGAACCTCAAGGGATCGAAGTCCCGATCCAGCCATCCTTATAGCCGAGCGCACGTAAGCGCTAGTGCCGAGTGCTTTTCGCGGGACGCTTAGACGAGCGTAGGTTCTTGTGAAGAACTGCAAGCCAGGAGTCAATGGTCTCTGGACGATATGGCGGTAGAACCGGACTCGGACCCTCTGAGTCTGCCAAAATAGCTTAGCGAAGGCGTGATCTCCTCGACCTCGTGGCGAAAGAAGATAGTCGAACGCGGCCAAGAGGAAAGCGTGCTCGGCGCTAAGGTGTTCGCCGTCTCGGAACCATCTCCCAATAGGATCGACGCCATCTCCTGAGCCGGAAGTGCTCGCTATTTGAGCTACATTCCGATAAACATTCCTGACGAGGGAAAATGCGCCTCGCGGTTGGAGCAATTCCCCCTTACCAAATTCCTTGATAAGGACGTTCAGAACCGATGTGGCGATCGGGCCGCTAGATTCCTGGAAGCGCGGAAGGTATGTGCGTCCCAGGAAACTCGCAAATCCCGAAGTCTGAAAGCTCGCGTTAGACAAGTACTCTGCCAGTAACACGCGGACGGTAGACGAGCGTATTAGCCATGAGGCGAAGGACCGTCCTTCGTCGAAGTCAGCTCCCGGTCCGATGAGCGAGCCTTCACCAAAGTTGGTGCCCGCCATCTCCTCCTGAACCGATCTCCAAAGCATCGGGAAGTCGATCGCTGCCTTCAGGTGCAAGTGAGTCTCCGCAAACCCCGAATCCTCGAGCAAGCGCCGAAGCACTGGGGAAATGACCTCATCCGGGGTCGTCGACCTACCAATAGCGGCGAGGATTAGATCGCTTGGAATGGCGAACTTCGCCCATCTCCATTCACGTCGTAGATCTCGGTCATGACGCTGCCTGTGCGCAAAGAGGGGATTTGCTCCAACGCAAGAGTTGAAGAAGTGGGCGCAACCATACCGGAAGTAATCTGCTAGCGATAGAGGTCCATCAATAGATCGATTTCCAAACCAAATCGCATCACGCCTGACGACCAGTTCGTCAAGAGATAATCCCGGAAAGCAGGAGCTGATTGCTCTCTCGGTTTCACGCCAAAGAATGCACGTTGCGCCCGTCAGCTGTGAGTCGAGGGCTGTTTGACCCAAAGTAAAGGCGCTGGAGGCGACCAGCGGAGCGGCGAGGAGTTCCGCGTCCATATGCTCCAGCGGAAGCCTCGTAGTTCGGAGATTAGGCTTGCCCAAACAAGTAGCTCCGCTGGACCCGGTGGAGGATCTCCTCTTTGGCTATAGGGAAGTGATGGTTGAACGTATGTTCGTCGCTGGCGACGAACGATACAAAATGTTCAAGGACCTCACGCCCGATAGCCGGCCGATTTCTCTGCGATCCTAAGGCGGTGACGAGCTTCGAGACTCGTATCCTACCAATAAGGTCGGCGTATTCCCGCCGGTATCTCTGGGTGTTGGCTAAACGATGAAGAACTGCATCGCACAGAGGGCTCAATGCCTGCCCAGCGCCAGACTCTGGCGCCAACAACAGCACGAGGTTCACGATTGCACTTCGGACCGTGTACCTGCGCGATGCTCTAGAGGGCTTTTCTTTAAACAGATTGGCGAACCCCTTTTCCAAGGCTATAAACCCTTCGGCCCTCACGAGGGCCGAAGGCTCCGGCGACTGTCGCCCTCGCGTAGGCGGTTCCTCAGCCCCTAGAGTGACGAACGATGCCTCAATCCAAGCGGCGATGTACTGATCGAGCGATCGCTCTTCTACAGTGTCGTCCTCAAATCTTTCTGGAAGATGGCCGAGTTCCTGGCGCACTGAACTGGGGTATGTCATCGGCGTGAAACGTTGCCAAAATCCTTCGTGGCTTCGAATCGTCCACCACTCTGGCAAGGACCATGGAATGGTGACCGTTGCTTCGTAAAGCTGCCAACGTACTTCCGCAGGCTGCAGGGACAAATGGTTGGAGTAAAGGATCGAATTAGATTCAACATAGCCGCCCCAAAGTGAAACGGCCAGATCGTGAACGAATGTCAGGGTATCGCTTGCCCGAGTGCCTGCAGGTGTAGCAAGCTCTTGTCTTTGGCGCAATATCCATTCATAACGAGTAGGTATGTAGCAGTTGAAGTCTAAAGAATAGATTGCGTTTTCCGTTCGGAAACGGCGAGTATGCTCGTAAGTACCGTAATCAATCGCAAAGTGCTTCCTGAAACCCACGCCCAGGATTCTCGTGTCGCTCCTAAAAAGTTCTTGGACGGCGTCAACAGTAGAAGCATCGCTATGTCTGTCCTCAAGAAGTTCGGCCCTGACTTCCTCGACGACGTCCTGAAGCAGCGACTCACCAAAGTCGCCGTTAGCGCCCTCGTGTCTTCTGAATAGATCGGCGCGGTCTTGTGTCTGACGGGGCGTTCCTCGAAGCCACTCAAAGCCAGAGTAATTGACATCTGGATCGCCTTGGATGTGTTCCAACAGACTCATTTTTCGCGACCGATCCGGAGGATAGTTCAGATCGATGTGCACATCGGAGAGGACCGAACGCAACGTGCGTTCTCCGGCCTCCGGAGAGACGCCAGAATTTGGACCAGGGATGCGGATGTCAAGAGCCTCGCTAGCTCTTAATACCCGAAGGTTGATTCGTTGTCTTGGTGGTATGAGTTTTCGAAGATTGTTCGCCGAAATCTCTACCGCCGCTGCTTGGATCCTGCTCGTGCTCGCCGTTGTCATCCGACCGGCGAGCGAAGCGAGTTCGCCCTCACTCTGCAGACGGAGCATTTGTTCGGCCATCCTCGTGTTGCCAGCAATCAAGAAGAAAAGACGAGGCGTGGTCACCATCCTGATGATTCGAAGCAGCTCCAAGCACTTTGCCGGGGCGAGATCGAAGTCATCGACAGGAAGCAAAAAGATGGGGGCACCGACGCCTTTATTAAGGCGTTCCGCAAGCCGATCAAGTACGGATCCGAGCCTTTGGTTAAGCTCTAAAGCCGCACGTTCGGTCATTAGTACCTCTTGGGCAGCGTAGCTCGGATCTATGGAACTAATCCGCTCTGGACTTGATCCTCGCCACGAGATCACCGCATCTTGCTCTAACTGGGCGAGGTCGGCTGTGATCGACTCTTTTGCGTCTAAATCGTCGAGGAAGGATCTCGGGGAATCCCCTCTAAGTGCTTCGTCAATTCGCACCAAGATCGCGGCAAGTAGGTTGGCGTTCTCGGGCAATGGCTCCATGTCAAGCGTCTCAAGCCAGTAGATCCTTGAACGCCGATTCTTGAGCCATAGCAAATCTTCCAAATCGGGTGAGTCGGTCAAGTCTTCCAACTCGCCCTTTTCGATCAGCCTTTGCAAGGTAACGAGGACTGACGTCTTGCCCATGCCCCGGTCTCCGTCGATGAAGGCCACCCTGCTGAGCCTCGTTCTATCAACGGTCTTCGATCCACGCTCGTTGGCCGTGTCAAGCACTTTGCAATCGTTACGGAGCAGCTGAGAGACTGTTACGAGAGCACGCTGTTGCGGGACAGTTAGGTACTGCCAGTCGAAGGCCCCCGCTTCGGCTCTGAGGCAACTCTTCTTGAGACTTGAGTGATGGTTCACGATAATATAGGGTGACTTAAGGATCAGTACTTGTTAGAGATAGGCGCGGTGATCGATTTTGTGACATTCAGCTCTAGGAAAGCTCGGAGATCGCTTTGCAGCACTGGCTTACGCCCATTTGTTAGATCACTTAGCCAGAGCCCTAGTAGCGATCAGCCAAGATCTAATCCCATAGCGCACTATACTTCGCATAGCAATTCTACTAGGTCAACATCCCAACCATGTAACAGCGTTGCGATGGTAGTCAGATCCAAGGAACTCCCCACAACCGCTTAGAATTTCCGGCTATCTGGCCTAATTATCAGTCGATCCGTCAGCGAAACGTCTCTCATTCGCCTCTCTTATATAGGAGTCGTTCATACGCGCTCTGAGCCTTCAGTAGATTCGAGATCTTGCTGTTGTGCCCGAAAATTCTCAGTGGGGTGTAATAAAGTCGCATTGATGGTTTGAAGATTCGATAGCCCCGAATAGCAGAGCACGTGGTCTCTCAAAGGTCTCTCATACGGAGGCGACGTCGTGAGACGGTAAGAGCCTTCCGCAGACTCATAAATCCTGCGGATAACCTCGCAAATTTTTCGTTCACACCGAAGGGGTCACTGGTTCGAATCCAGTACCGCCCACCATCGAAGGATCGAAAAGACGGCTCCCCGGAAAGTCCAGGGAGCTATCTTTTGATTGATGAACGCGACGCCCTGACGCTGCTTCCAGTTGCGTTCGGAAACTTCGTTCTTCCCGGTAACGCTCGCTCTACAGATTAGAGCGCTTCAACCAGTGAAGCGATAGGACACAATAGAGGGGTGGATTCGCGAAGCATCCCCGTGTCCTTCGACTCGCCGGATCCCATCCGCGGAAGCGATGCGCGTTAGCCTTCCTCCCGCGCTTTACGCCCTTTCGGCGGGCGCGTTCGCGATCGGTGCCACGGAGTTTCTGCCCGCCGCGATGTTGCCGGCGATCGCCGGGAATCTGGCGGTGAGCCTGTCGCGAGCCGGGCTGCTAATCTCGGGCTATGCCTTCGGCGTGACGCTCATGACCCCGATCCTGACGTCTGTTCTGGCCCGATTTCCGCGACGAGGACTCCTTCTCGGACTCATGACGCTGGTCGTCGTCGCCAACGTGCTAGCCGCGCTCTCCAGGGACTACAACTTTCTGCTCCTCGTCCGTTTCGTCACCTCGTTCGCCCACGGCACCTACCTCGCGGCGGCGGCAGGACTCGCCCCGAAAGATCGTAGCGCCCAGGCCATCTCCGTCGTCTTCGCCGGCCTGACGATCGCGATGGCGACCGTGGTTCCGCTCTCCGCCTGGATCAGCGCGACGCTTGGATGGCGAATCGCTTTCGCCGGGGTCGCGATTTTGGCGATGGGCGCGGTGGCGGCGATCGCGGTCTACGTGCCCGACTTTCCGGCGGGTCCTCAGCGCGCTTCCGGACAAGACATCGGACGCGCCTTGCGGAAGCCTCGCCTCCAATTCGCGTTCGGGATGACGATCGTCGGCTTCGCCGGAACGTTCGTCGCGTTTACCTATCTCACGCCCTACCTCAAGCAGGTGGTCGGCATGTCGGCTGGCGCCAGCGCGCTTCTTCTTGCCTCGCTCGGCGCCGCCGTAAGCGTGGGCAACCTCTTGGGCGGGCGGTCCGTCGAGGGGAGGATCTACCCGGGGCTGGCGGTGTTGTTCGGCCTTCTCGCGTTAAGCCTGTTTTTCCTAGGGCGACGGCGGGCTCGCCGCTTCTCACCGGCGTGGCGGTCGTGGCCTTCGGCGTGGTGATGCTGAGCACCGGGGCGGGATTGCAATCGTTAGCGATCCGTGAAGCGAGCCTTCTCGGGTCCGGGGTGGCCGACGTCGCGTCCGGACTGAGCCAGTCGGCCTTCAACCTTGGGATCGTTCTGGGTTCGTTCCTCGGCGGTCGCGTCATCGACTCCACGCTCGGCCTGCGTGCCACCCCGATGGTGGGCGGCATCTTCGCGGCGCTGGCCGCCGTTCTCACGCTGGCGGCGGGCGCGTTCGAACGACGCAATCCGCGGCCGGTCGAGGCCGTCACGGTCTAAAAAGCTTGAGATGCACCGCCGAACGGGGCGGAGCAGGCTTTCTCGACCTGCTTGTCTATCGATCTAGTCCGAGCCGAGATCGAGACGGATACGGACGCGGTCACCGACCTCGAGGTTATCCGCCCGCTGGACGAGCACTTTGATCGGCACCAGGTAGACGCCGTCCTTTGGAAAGAGCGAGGTCTTGTATCGCGTCTTTCCAACCTGCGCCACCACCGGAATGACGCCCCAGCCGTAGGTGAGGTGGGCCGCAACGGCCTTGATCTCGGCGGAAAGATCGGGGGGAATCGGCACGAAGACGAACGGCGCCGGACCACGCCACTCAATCGCTTCCCCTTCGAACTCGAGCGTCATCGTTCGAGCATAGCTCCGGTTCCTTTGCTGAGGCTGAAGGGTCGTCGCTCTCGCGCCCATCGGCCTCAAGGTTGAGAAGCCCGGAAGGGGACAAAAGAGCAGGGACGATCAGATGTCCGCTCCGGGGACGGTCGTATGATGATCCTATGGAGGCGACGGGACGGACGGAGACGGAATACCTCGCGGCGATCTCGCAAGTCGTCGCCTACGTTCAGGCCTCCCTCGACGAGTCGATCACCCCGGGCAAACTGGCCCGGGTGGCGGGGTTCTCTCCGCATCACTTCCATCGTATCTTCCGCGCGATCGTCGGCGAGTCGGTGATGGACTTCGTCCGGCGCCTTCGCTTGGAGCGGGCGGCCTACCGGCTGAAGTCCAGTCAAGTCTCCGTCGCGACGGTGGCCCTCGACGCCGCCTACGGCTCGCAAGAGGCGTTTGCCCGCGTCTTTCAGGCCTATTTTGGCCTTGCGCCGCGCGACTACCGGCGCGGCCAGGCCGCTTATCGCCTTCCGAGCACTTCGGGCGTGCATTACTCGCCGACCGGCTGCACGCCTTTGCGCAAGGTGGCGGAACCCGAATTGCTCGCCTCCGACCGTCTTTGCGCCGCCCATCGTCAGGCCGCGACCGCCTTCGACGCTTATTGGGAAGAGATGCTCGCGCATCTGACCGGCCTCTCTTCGCTCGTCTTCCGCACGCCGTTCGGCGGCTCCGATTCCGGATCCCTAAGGAACCCCATGATTGAAACCCACACCGACATCGATCGAGAAATCGAGGCGCTTCAGAATGAGATCGACGCCGCCAAGCAGCGATTGATCGAAGCCCGGCGGCGACGTCCGAAGGAGCGCGTCGCCGACTACGAGCTCAAGAGCGTCGAGGGCACTCCCGTTCGGCTTTCCGAGCTGTTCGGCGAGAAAGACGATCTGATCGTCGTCCACAACATGGGAACCGGCTGCTCCTCCTGCACGATGTGGGCGGATGGGTTTAGCGGATTGGCTCCGCACCTTATGGACCGCGCCTCGTTTGTGGTGTGTTCACCCGACAAGCCGGAGGTTCAGAAGCGATTCGCCCTAAAACGGAATTGGGGTTTCCGAATGGTGTCCGCTCACGACAGCCCGTTCCCCCGCGACATGGGCTTTTGGCAAGATGAGGGCCCTAATCCCCGTCCCTGGCCCGGCGTTTCGACTTTCCGGCGCGAGCCGGATGGCACGATCGTTCGTATCGCTAAGGCTTTCTTCGACGCGGGGGACGATTTCTGCGCGGTGTGGCCCCTCTTCGAATTGCTCGAGCGTGGCGTGGATGGCTGGGAGCCGAAGTACACCTACGGGGAGAGTCGGCCGTGAACCCGGTTCTCCCGCTTCCCCGACCAGCCCCCCGCCAGGGAGCCCTGCTGTTCGTCCTTTCGGCCCTTTGGCTCATCATCGCCGCGGCGGGCGTCTCGCCCACAATCGCTCGCTCCGTCGTTCCAAGCGGCTCTTCGCCCTCGTGCCACTGCCGTCACTGTCCGGACGGCGCGGCCTGCCGTTGCCGCACGTCGGTCCATTGTCCCACTCCGTCTCGGTAGTCGCGCACTACGGCTCCGTCTAGAGCGGCAACTCCACTTTTTGAGAAGGACGGCTTGTGGGCCCCGCGGGCCTCGATGGGTGGAGATTGCCGACCGCCGCGATCGCCGTCCCCATCCCGTCGCTCGCGAGCTTAGCCGTCCTAGCAAACGGGTCGATTCCCAGTGGCTAGTGGTCTGTCAATCTTATCTGAGGGATCTTGTAGCCGCAGGATGGCTTGTGCCTGCGCGTGCGGAGCCGACATCGTGGGGGGACCGCTTCGCGACGCGGGCAAGAACCCTCCCGCGGCTACGGGTCACTTGGCCATCGTATCGGCGACGAGGCGTCACCGGTACCTCGCGAATGAACCTTGACAGGTCACTAATGGTCGATTTCACCCCGACCAGCTTGCATCCCTACGTCTCCCCGTTCGATACCGCCTTCGTTGACGTTACCCTCGCCAGTCGATCACATGCGCGGTCAATATAACGACTCGGGCAGACAGGAACGGGAAGGCTACCGGCGGACCCGACGGCTGTTCGGACACAGCTCGTGCTCGACACGATCATTAGATGAATGGTCCGATTCAGTTCATCATTGGTAAGGCTCCCTAAGCAAAGTCACTCTGCGACGCGTCGAGATGCTGCGTGAAGGACATGTGGTAGAAAAAACAGACACATAAACATGTTATATAAATATGTTTTAAGCCATACGTTGTGAAATGACGATGCTCTACTCACGATTAGCGGTGGTGGCAAGGCAAGGCAACTCTGATATCAAACATGAGTATTACAACCAAATACAAATCATGTCCATTTACTAGTGTTCAGTACAAAGGATCACTCTGATGCGGTCAAACCTGACAAAATGCTTGGTTCTAAGCCTTTCCTGCGCGATGCTACCCGTCGTGAACGGCTGCGGCCCAGGACCAGAACCTCCTTTACACTCTGCAGCGATAGCCGGGAACATTGCGGCCATTAGAGATCAAATCAAGGGCGGTGCAAATCTAGAGCTTCGTGACGACATGGATCATACGCCTTTGATAAGCGCCGTCATCGCAGGCAAGGTGTCATCCGCGGAGGCACTTCTAGACGCAGGTGCCAAAGTAGGAG
>CAXUKB010000106.1:10696-13306 GCA_964251345.1 uncultured Fimbriimonas sp.
GGAATGAGCTCTCTCGATTTTGCGGTACAAAACCGGGATTATGAGATGGAGATGCTCTTGCTCTCAAGGGGAGCGGTCGAGAGTTGCCGTGAGCCGGCCACACTGTCTGACGAGTACCCTGCGCTTCGCATAGCCAATCGCGCAAACGACACAAAGAGCATCAAGATTTTGCTACGTGCCGGATGTCCGACAGGCGCTCACAGCACGTTAGAATAAACCTAAGCTATCATTTCTTGTAAACGCACTTTGACGGTCTTTGCATGGCTATATGCAAGTAAGGCACGCTCTGTTTCTCAAGTATCCGTCGGATTGGACTCATCGTTGAAAACACTCTGACGCGATTAGCGGCTTATTTTTAATTTTGTACTTGTTATGATTTAATCGTAATGAATGTATCCTCCGGATCTAACTCAAGGTCCAGCTACCACACCCAACTCACCACGGCCACGGCTCTACCGTGTCTCCATTCCTCGATAGCATGTCCTTGATTTTTATGCGTTAGCGGCTTGCCGCAAGGGCAGCCGATCTGCTTCACTTAGTTCCTCGTCTTCTGGCAACTCGTCGTAGAGAAGACGCTTTTCCACCGGCAGTTTCATTTCCGGTCGCCGGAAGCGTTCACGCCGATTCTCCCGGGAACTGGTCGATTTCCGCCCGTCTCTCCACTGTGACTACCTTATACTCGTCGAGAGAAAGCGGTAACTGACGGGCTCTGACGTCGCTCGGTCCTGAGACGAAAAGGGGGACTTTGTACCGATCACAACGACCTCGGATCGGTCGGCGGAAGCAAGGGCAGCGGAAGCCAAGCAAGGCCGACGTCTCGTCCCATGTGGCTCTTGCTTTCTCCGCCAGGAGCGTCGTACACCACCGCCAGTCGATCTTCGACTCGAACAACCGACGGCAGTCCGATGCATTTTTGGCTCCACCGACAGTTCTTGCCGTCGAGGACGACCGCCTTACGGCCGGGATCCCATCGGTTCAGATCCTTCGTCCAGTAGCACCAAATCGCGTCGGTGTATTCGTACCCCTCAAGCCCGATGTGATTGGTAAAGAGGAACCAGGTGTGGTTCGACGGCTCGAAGTAGAGCGAAGAGTTCTCGACCTGCTCGGCCGGAGGAACGATGGGAGCGGCGTCGATTTGCCAAGCGCCGTTCAGGTCTTTGGTTCGAGCGATCCCGATTGTTCGATGCGTCCCACGCTCGTCTTGGAAGGACGCGCTGAAGAACATCAGGTATTCGCGGCCTTGGCGGACGATCTGGCCGGGACTCGCGGTGTCCGCGTAGTACGTGCCGGGCTTGCACCGGAATGGAACGACCGAGGGCTGCTTCGTCCATGGGCCGGTGGCCGAGGGGCTCGTGGCCTTCATCGTGAGGTACGGGAACGCGGGAATGAGGTCGGGTGCGGGCGAGGTGTGCGGCGTTCCCAAATAGAACATGTGCCAGGTCTTGCCGTCACGGTACGTCGTTCCGTAGGAGGCGGAGGCGGAATCGTCTTGCCCGGAGTTGCCCAGATCGAGGACGGGGCCCTTCCGATCCCAATGCACGAGATCCGGACTCGTCGCGAGGCAGGCCCGCCACCCCGTCGGCCCGGCGCCATCATAGTGCATCAAATAGGTGCTGCCAGACTTGAAGACCCAGATGTCCCGGGCGCCGAGCTTGTCGCAATCCTCGGGTCCCTGTCCGTGGGCGAAGACCATGCCTTGATCCTTGGCCTCCATCCGAAGCGTCGCGACGGGCCGCCCGTCGGCGTAGCTCTGCCGTCGCGCGAAAAGAGGTCCGGTCAGGAGGAGGAGCGCGATTGCCATGGGCGCTCCTATTTTGACCCGCTTCCCGGTGGGCGACCGCAAAGCCGACGGTTGCGCTCGCTTGTTCTGCTAGGCTCGTAGGGAGCCATGATCGCCGCCGTTCTTGGGACCTTCGTCCTCTTTGCGCCCGCCACGCCCCGCGAGCGCATTCGTTTCGACGCCGACTGGCGCTTCTCCCGTGCGTCCGCCCCTTCTGGACCGACCTCGAGCTTCGATTGGAAGTGGAAACTCGCCGACGTCGCCACCCTCGACGCCCCTTTGCCCGCGGACCTCGCGACGGGGGGCTGGAAGCCGGTTCACACCGGCGACTACGTCCTCAAGCCGAAGCAGTACGCTTGGTACCGAACGGAGATCGGAAACGACCCGCAAGGCGCCGAGAAGGTGCTCGACTTCGAGTCCGTCGACGAGGACGCCGCAATCTTCCTCAACGGTAAGCCCATCGGCAAGCACGTCGGATTCGGCACGGAGTTTCAGGTCCCCGTTCGGGACGCTTGGAACGCGACGGGGCCGAACTCGCTCGTGGTGCTCGTTTGGAACAGTTCGGGCGGCGGAGGCATCAACGGCGCGGTCACCCTCGTCCATCCCGAGGTCGTCAACGTGCCGCCCGAGGTGATGCGTGGCTTCGACGACAAGGCATGGCGAACCGTCCACCTGCCGCACGACTACGTCGTCGAGGGCACCTTCGATCCCCAGGGAGACAACAGTCACGGCAGCCTCCCAAAGCCGGTCGGTTTCTACCGCAAGACCTTTACGCCGCCCGATTCGATGCAGGGCAAGAGCGTCTGGATCGACTTCGGAGCCGTGTACCG
>CAXUKB010000107.1:0-466 GCA_964251345.1 uncultured Fimbriimonas sp.
CGGCCGAGTCTCTCGGCGACTCGACGGGCAAGCTTCCAGGCGTGTTTTAAGCCTGGGGGGGGAGGGGTTATGAGCGCGGAGCGCTGTAGCCGCCGGATGGTTTGTGCCGGCGTGTTCTGGTAAAGCGGCTCCGCACGCGCGGGCACAACCCATCCCGCGGCTACAGGATCCTCGGATCGTCGCTAAAATAAAAGGCGTGAGCCGACTCGCGACGTGGCGGAGGGGACCGGGCGATCCCGACACCGTGAGGGGTTGGCTATTTCGCTTGAGTGGCGACCCCGTCGAGGGAGAGCCGCCCAATCCAAAGCGGCGGTGGGGCATGGTCGCGTGTTTCATCGCCTATCTCTCCGTCGCCGGGGCGGTGATCTTCTTTGTGCCGAGGTTCGGAGGCATGAGCGTGATCCTCCTTCAGGTGCCATTTCAGGTTGCCAACTTCGTCCGAGCGGCGAAACGCAAGGCCGAGTCC
>CAXUKB010000107.1:476-13191 GCA_964251345.1 uncultured Fimbriimonas sp.
GGCGTTCGACGTACGCATGACGGTGGGGACCCACGCCGGGGCGACTGGCTCCGACCGGGGTTGGCTGATCTTCAGCGACGGTTGGCTTCTCTTTGAGGGCGCCCGGACGTCGTTCGCCCTAACGCGAGGCGAAGCGCGCAACTTGCCACCTCAGTCCCTGACCCTTAAGTTGGAGGATCGAAGAAGCGTTCAGTTCTCCCTTCCGGGCGAAAGGCCGAACGCCGAACCCCTGAACCGTGCCCTCCGGCGGTGGAACGCGGAACCGATTCCCGAAGGCGAGGCGATCCTTCCGCCCATCGAGATCCATCCCACCTTCTGGGTCGATCGCTGCTCCCTAAGCGCCTTAGGCGTGGCGATTATGGCCGTGCCCATGGTTCTCGCCGCCCTCTACGCCTACTGGATCGTCGCGGCCCTAGCCGGGGTTGTCCTCCTGGGATGCCTGGGTCTGGTGACGTTCTACGTTCGAAAGGCAGCGGGATCGATGCGAGCCGTGCATCCGTACCAAACGACCCTCGAAGCCTTCTCGGGCCGCCCCGCACTCGCACCTTCTTCCCACGTTTCGGAGGCGCCATAAGCCGACTCGCGATGTGGCGAAGAGGGGCGAACGATTCTCCCTCTCCTTGGCCGTGGCACCTCCGGTATGAGCATCGTCCGATGACTCCGGAGGGGAAGCAGGATCTCCTCATCGGGCTTGGAGCCAGAGGCGCCGTCGTGGGGGCGGCTCTCCTTCTATACGGCGTACACCGGCTTCCGACCTTTGTCGGCCCCCTCGTCGTCGTGCTCGGTCCGTTGCTCGACGCGGCGGTTCATCGCTTCCGGAAAGGCTCGCCGGCGATCGAGCCCCCAAAGCCTGAGGCGCCTGAACTCAAACCGCCAGACGTCGGCGAGTCTTTCCGAGTCAGCCTCTCGATTCGCGACACCTTTGGACGGACGACCGGCCGGGACAACGGATGGCTCATCTTCAGCGAGGGCTGGATTCTTTTCGAGGGCGTTCGCACCGAGTTCGCGATTACCCGGGGCGAATCGTACCGGTGGCCGACGGCAGCGGCGTTCGGCCTGCGCTTGGAAGATGGCCGGAACGTGGTCATCTCGGTCGCTCCGAACGCCGGGCTCGAAAAGAGGCTGAATCAAGCCTTCCGGGCATGGGAGGCCGCACCGATTCCGGACGGCGAGGCGATGCTTCCGCCCCGGGAAGTTCATACGGAGATCTACGCCCGACGCCACGGGTTCTGGATCCTTGGGGGCGCCTTCGCCGGGGCGGGAATCGCCTCCGGGGCTTGGGACGGCTCGCGGCCCGAGATCGCGTTGGCGACGATTGCCTTGACCGGCAGTCTCGTTGGAATGTCTCATAGCGCCCGGCAGCTTCGGACGGCGCTCGCTCGCACGCCGCTCTCCGCGAGGGGTTCGACCCTCGCGGAGAGCATCATGCCGGTGAACCGGTGAGCCACGACGCACTCTGGCGGCGTCGGCCGGAGAATTCCCTTTCGGCGTGGCGCTGGGTCTTCCAATTTCTCCTGCGCTGGAGTCTCCCGCCCCAACGGGAATGGCGCGCGCGTTTGGTTGGAGCCTCCTTCGTGTCGGTCGCCTATATCCTTTCCAACCTGACTCGCGGCAAGCTCAGCCTTTTCGATCTCCTTTTCCTCGCGGTTCCGATCAGCGGCTTCTTCATCGTTCGGCGACTCGACGCGGTGACCCACGGCACGTTGCCGACCCTAATGGAATCGCCGACGTTCGAGCAGTTCCCCGTCGCGATGACCCTTCGATCTCACAGCCGGACGACCGGCGAGGCGCGGGGCTGGCTCAGCGTCGCGGACGGGTGGCTCGTCGTGCAAGGGCTACGGACGACCGTCTCGCTAAAGCCCGACTACGTTTCCGGACTCTTCTTCGAAAAGGATGCGACGCGGCTCCGGCTCACCGACGGACGCGAACTCTCGCTACGGCTCCTTCAACGGGCGCGCGAGACGACGCTCCCCACGCCCTTGAGTAAGAGAGCGCCCTTTAACGACACACTCTGCCAGTGGCACCGGGGCTTCCGTCCAGAGGGTGAGGCCGTTCTCCCGCTCCGAACGCTCCACCCGGAAACGGCGGCCCGACGAGTCCGATGCGGGTTCGCCGCGTTCCTCGTGGCGACCTTAGTCGGACTCATCGCCGCCACCTTCGGGACCGCAGCGTGGACCCTCGCGATGGCGGCCGTCACAACGGGTCTTCCCGTCGTGTTTCTGGTTCGAGTGCAGCGATTCCGCGCGGCATTGCCCAATCTCTTACAATAAGGCCATGGTACGGTACGCAACGTGGCGCAGACGGCCCGAGGATCCCCAGGACGCAAGACCCTGCCTGATCCGACCCATGCCGCGCGTCCTCCCTGCCCAGCGTCTTCGCAACGGACTCGTCGTCCTGGGAAGCGTGCTTCTTTTTGCCTTTTCGCTGACTTTCGGCGCTCCGTGGCCCGTCGTTGCCCTGGTCGCCGGAATCGTTGCGACGGTTACGGTCATGCGTCCCGGAGCGCACGCGCATGCCGCCCTGCCGACGCTCGGTGAGGACGCGGCGTTCCCGGTGACCATGGAGTTACGCACGGGTTGGAAGCGCACCGGCTTTGAGAACGGCTGGCTCGGCTTCGCGGATGGATGGCTCGTCTACGAAGGTCTTCGAACGTCGTTTTCTCTTACGAAGCGGCACGTCGGGATCCGCCGTGACGGAACGTCTTACCGGCTCCGGCTTCCGGAAGGGCGCGAGCTTCGGTTTACGCTCCTGACCGACGCCTTGCAAACGACTCGTCCGGCGGGTCGGAGCGATGCTCAAGGTTTACGCGAAGCTTTCAATGCGTGGACGAGAGAACCCTCGCCGGTAGGGGAGCCTCTTTGGCCGCCGCTTGGCCCCAGCCCTCACCTCTTAGCGGGCGATCTCGGCATCCTTTTGGTCTTGATGGCGATGCTCGCGACGCTCGCAGCGGTCTGTCTCATCGCACACCTTTGGGCCGTGGCCGCTTTCGTCGGAGCGACGGCGGTGCTCCCATGCCTCGCCTATCGCCAACTCCACGAAAAACTGGAGGAAGCCCTCCGCCCAGCGGGCGCATCGCCTTCGGTCGGCAAAGAACCTCCTTCGGTCCTTCCTTAAAGTCGAGTCCGGCGAAGAGACCGGCGCACGCAAGCTCGCTCGCTCGCGAAGGCGATGACGGACTAACGCGCTCAAAAACGGATTACGAGTCGGTCGAGCCGAGGCCGGTGCCGGTACGGCCTTCGCCCGACGTGCCACCCGCCTCGCTGCCCTCGTGGACCTCGCTGCCGTGCTTCTTCGGGTTCTCCTGATCCGCCTTCTTCTGAGTCTCTTTCTCGTCCGCGGGCTCGCTGCTCTTCACGTTGGGATTGTCGTTCATGGTGTGCCTGAGACGCAGGAAAGCTTGGGAGGGATCCTCAATTCACGAAGGATCTCGGAACACCGTCGTGGAGCACACTTCTTTCAACCTGCAGAACCGATTCAGCGTTGTAGGACGTTTGTTGCGCATTCCGGCGCTAAAGCGTAGGCGATTGGCAATCCGGACAGACTCGATGTACAATGGTGAACGGGTTCAGCAATAAAGCGGACGACGATCGAGGACGTGGCGAAGAAGGCCGGCGTGGGAAAAGTAACCGTGAGCTACGTGCTTAACGGCCACGCGAAGGTCGCTCGCATCTCGGAAGAGACCCAGAGCCGCGTCAAGGCCGCCGCCCACGAGTTGAGTTACCGACCTAACGCGCTGGCGCGGATGCTCTCAAAGGGGCGTACCGACGCGCTCGCGGTCGTCTTTCAACGGGGCCACTTTTTTGCCGGTTGGTCGGGATTCACCGCCGACGTCATGCGCGGCGTCTCGACCGCCGCCGTCGAGATGGGCTACGACCTCATGCTCCACACGCGAGATCTCACGCCCGACGCCGAGGCCGACGCGCTCGCGGACGGACGGATCGACGGCGCGCTCGTGCTGCGCGACGAAGGGGACCCGCTCGTCGCCGCGCTGGGCTCGCGCGATCTGCCGTGCGTTCAGTTCTTCTCCCGTGGACAGGGCGATGCCCCGTTCGTGGACGCCGACAACTACTCCGGAGGCCGCTTGGCCACGCGCCACCTTCTCGAACTAGGCCACCGCCAGATCGCGATGGTGCGCGGCCCCCAGCGTTCCCACTCGTCGAACGACCGCTACGTCGGCTACCGCGACGCTCTCGAGGGCGCGGGGGTCGGGGTCGCGCCCGAGCGCGTGGTCTCCGTGCCCTCCGCCCTCTCCGACATTGAGCCGGTGCGCCGCCTGATGAACGCGCCCGACCGCCCGACGGCCCTCTTCTGTTGGTCGGACGAGGTCGCACTCGCGCTGCTTCCCATGCTCCGGGAACTAGGCCTGCGCATTCCGGAGGACGTGTCGCTCGTCGGCTTCGATTCGCTCGCTGCGTGCGAGCGGAGCGTGCCCGCCCTCACGAGCGTCCACCAGCCCATCTTCGAGATGGCCGCCCAGGCGACGCGTCTCCTCGCCGCTCTCGTGCGCGAGGAGACGCCCGCTCAGCGCCAAATCCTCGTCCCGCTTTCCCTCGACGTCCGTCGCTCGACGGCACCGCCCTCTTCGTCCCCGCGCTCAACGATCTGAGCCCCACGTTCGCCCGCAAGGCAAAGTAGCCATGAACCGAAACCGACTTCGCAAACGCGCCTTCACGCTCATCGAGCTTCTCGTCGTCATCGCCATCATCGCGATTCTCGCCGCGATCCTGTTCCCCGTCTTCGCCCAAGCCAAGGCCGCGGCGAAAAACTCGGTAAGCCTATCGAATCTCAAGCAGATCGGACTCGGCAATCAAATCTACTACGGAGACAACGATGACACCCGGATGGGTCGTCAACTCGTCAACAGCACCCAATGCTTTAGCTGGAAGCAGCAGACGGAACCCTACCGCAAGTCGGTGGACATCTTCCGCGACCCGCTCAACCCGGCGAACAAGTACATGGACGGATTCTCGGACCCCGCGATGCGCGCGATCATTTGCGGCAGCGCAACCGGCGTCGCGGGCACAGACTATAAACAGTATCAGCGTGACTATTACTGGAACAACGCTTACACGGGCCAGTTCGATAACGGTGGAAGCATGAGCACGGTTCAAGCCCCGGCCGAGGTCGGCGACATCGTCGAAGGCAAGGGAGCGTTTACCGATGCGGGACCCTTCGACACTTGGACCCAGAACGTGGACGACAACACGTCCTGGATGGGCGGTGCCGCGCCGAAGACGGGCTTGCAGTGGAACAACACGGCGGGCAAGTACGCGGACAAGGCCGAGAACGTCGCCTTCATGGACGGCCACGCGAAGCGCCAAGCCTTCTCCGCCAGTTGCAAGGTGTTTAACAACCCCTCCGACACGACGACCTACAACTTCTGGAACTTCACGAACGCGTTCGCCCCGAACAAGACGGACGGTCCGAATCAGTACTGCAACTCGATTCCCACGCAGTTCAAGTAGCCGCAACCCGGCCCGTCGCCGGCATACGGCGACGGGCCTCTTTTCCGAAAGATGCTAAAAACCGACCTTCGCAATCTAAGACCCTTCGCTTCGCTCGCCGTGCTGATCGTTTTGCCCATGATGGGATGCGGCTCCGTCAACGCTCCCGTCAAGGAGGATCCGGCCGTTACCGCAAAGCGCGTCGATTCCGCTAAAGAGATGCGCTCCTACTACGATAAGTCGGGGGGCAACTACGATGCCCTCTCGCCGGAAGACAAGACGGCGTTGGACAAGCTCTCGGGTAGTTCGGCGAACTCGAAAACCGCGTTCAGCCACATGGGCCCCACCACCCCAACCGGCGCGACGCCCGGCGGCCTTCCTCCGAGCGGCGGCTAAACCCGCCCAATCGCGATTCTATCGTTCGCCTGCGCCAAAGCGGAGCGACGGACGAAAGCTCAAACCAACGTTCGAACCAAATGCACTGCGACGTCGCAATCATTGGCGGGGGGCCGGCTGGCAGTACCCTCGCGACTCTTCTCCGGAAGTACGATCCAAAGCTTGACGTACGCCTCTTCGAGCGCGAGCGCTTCCCCCGCGACCACGTCGGTGAGAGCCAACTGCCGATCGTCTCCTACACGCTCGACGAAATGGGCGTCTGGGACAAGGTCGAGGCAGCAAACTTTCCGATTAAGATCGGCGCAACCTACAAGTGGGGCAAAACGAAGGAGCTTTGGGACTTCGACTTTATCTCGGGCGGTGACCTGAAGGACGCCCCTCGTCCTGGAAAGTTCGAGGGGCAACGCCGGTTTACCGCGTTCCAGGTCGACCGGGCGATCTACGATCAAATCCTTCTCGATCACGCTGCCGAGATGGGAGCGACGGTCTACCAAGAGACTCGGATCTCGAAGGTCTCACGAGAAAACGATCGCGTGACGTCGCTCCTGCTGGACGATGGCGAAGTCGTTGCCGCCCGTTACTATGTCGACGCGAGCGGCCATGCGGGAATCCTTCGCCGCGCCATGGGCGTCGCCTCGGAGTCGCCGACGAATCTTCAAAACATCGCGGTCTGGGACTATTGGCAAAACGCCGAATGGGCAGAAAACATCGGCGTCGGCGGCACCCGTGTTCAAGTTATGAGCCTTCCCTATGGTTGGATCTGGTTCATTCCTCTCAGTCCGACGCGCACGAGCGTGGGTTTGATCTGCCCCGCGGATTATTACAAGAAAACGGGCCGAAAGCCGGAGGATCTCTACCGTGAGGCTTTGCAGGAGGAGCCGCGCATCGCCCACCTCATGCGCGATGCGACGTGCGAAAACAAACTCGCCACGACGAAAGACTGGTCGTTCCTCGCGGAACGACTTTACGGCGAAAATTGGTTTCTCGTCGGCGAGTCGGCGGGGTTTGCCGATCCGATTCTCGCGGCCGGTATGAGCATCGCACATGCCGGAGCCCGGGAGGCCGCCTTCACCATTATGGAGCTCGACCGCGGATTGCTGGACGCCCATTGGCTCAAGGAGGAGTACCAGCGGCTCCAGGTCAACCGCGTCCGCAACCACATTCGCTTCGCAGACTATTGGTACTCGGCGAACGAGCAGTTCGGCGATCTCAAAGACCACACGCGCCGAATCGCAGAGCTCAACGGACTCGATCTCTCCCCCGACAAGGCATGGCAATGGCTCGCGCAGGGTGGCTTCATCGACGACGACTTGACGGCCGGCACGGCGACCCTGTCGCTTTCCGCGATTAAGGGGTTGGGCAAGTACATGACGCCCATGGATGCGGGAAATCCGCTCGACGAGAACAACGTGTTCCGTCTCAATCTCGCCGAAGCGAAGTTTCGCTACCGTGCCGCTTACGAGCAGGGACGCGTCCGGCGCTACGACGCTTACGAGCGGCAGGGCAAGCTCTTGCCTTTGGTGGGCGTCTTCGAAGTCCTGGTGGACATCCTACAGCGCGATCCGACATTACCAGGCATCTTCCGACAAATTCGAGGATTGACCGAGGCCAATCCTGACAATGCAGAATTTAAGACCTGGGTGCTCGATCGAATCCCGGTGGCGCTGGAGGCGATGATCGCCGGAGGCTGGGTCTTACCAAGCCACGATCCTCGCCTGCCGCTTTCCAAGACCAACTCCAACGTCGAAGTGATGCACTGGCATTCCGACACCAATGAAGCGCTCCGCGAACTTGCGGCGCACGACTGAATCAACGATGATCACCACGCTTCTCGTCACCACCCTCATCCAAGCGCCCCTTCGCGGCGAGGTCCTCCTCGACGACCTCCAGCACCGGGCGGTCCGCTTCTTCTGGGAGCAGAGCAATCCCAAGAACGGCTTCACCAAGGATCGCGCGGCGAACGACGCGAGTCGGCCGGCGCCGAACAACGTGGCGAGCAGCGCGTCGGTCGGCTTCGCCCTCGTGGCGTACCCGATCGGCGTCGAGCGAAAGTGGCTCGATCGCAAAGAGGCGCTTGCCCGTACTCGGCTGACGCTCGACCACATCCTCGCGGATTGGCCGCAGTCGCACGGATGGCTCTACCACTTCGTCGATTACGACACCGGCGCCCGGCAGTGGAACTGCGAGGCGAGCACGATCGACACGAGCATTCTGCTCGCGGGGATCATCGCCGCCGAGCGGTACTGGAAAGACCCTCGAATCACCAAAGTCGCCGAAGCGTTCGAACGCAGAATCGACTGGAAGTGGGTTCTGACCGACGGGGGGGCGCTCCGCGACTCCACGCTGATCACGATGGGTTGGAACCCGGAAAAGGGCTTCATCGACGCACGTTGGGGCCTCAAGGATCTCGATGAATGCAAGATGCTGTACGTCCAGGCTTACGGTCTTTCGGACATCCGTACCGATGGGTGGGACCACATCACCCGTTCCGTCGTCCACTACGACGGCCTCGACCTGATTACCGGCGGACCGCTCTTCATGCACCAGATGTCGGAGTCGTTCTACAACTTTCGGGGAATGCGGGATCGGCAGGGCTACAGCTACGCCGTGGAAAGCCGCAACGCGGCGCGTGGCAACCGCGCCTACTGTATCGACAACCCCAAGGGGATGAAGGGCTACGGCCAAGATTTTTGGGGGCTGAGCGCTTGCGACTACCCGGGCGGCTATAACGCGTTTGGCGCGCCCGGCTGGATCAACGACGACGGCACCATCACGCCGACGAGCGCGGTCGCGGCGATTCAGTGGATTCCGAAGGAGTCGATGGCGTTTGCCGAGGCGATGCGGCGCGACCACCCCGAAGCCTGGGGGCGCTACGGCTTTCCGAACGGCTATAACCCGGGCCACGACGACTGGGTGGGTCCCGACGTGATCGGAATCGATCTCGGGATGATGCTCCTCGCCGTGGAGAACCACCGCACGGGGCTGCCGATGCGGCTTTCCGCTTCGTCTCCCGCGATTCGCGAGGGAATGCGGAAGGCGGGACTCCGTCCCGCCCGCGACGCCGACGACGGCCCGCTGAAGCGGAGTTAAGCGCCTTTTATGCCGACTCCCTCTCCTTTGCAGGAGAAGGGAGCCGTTTCGCCCGCGTCGCCCAGCGCTTCGCAGACGGCGGCGGTGAACTCGTTCCAGTCGAGGTCGTTGATGTTCTTCCCCGACGTGGAGAGCACGCTCTGGCACCGCGCGTTATACGGCTTCCAAGCGATCGGGATCGTGCCGTGCTCGGCGAAGATCGCCACCTGGGGCTTGTGGAAAGCCGCCGCGATGTGGCCGATGGCGGTGTCCGGTGAGACCACGACGTCCATCTTCTCGACGAGCGCGAACAGCTTGAAGATGTCCGCCATAGGCGGGATCGTCGTTACTCCGGCCGCGAGGTGGGCTTCCCGAAGCGCATCCAAGTACGCGGCGTCTCGGCCCGCCGGAACGCTCAGGACGATCGACCCCTCATGGCCGACCTTTCGGAGCACGCGGACGGCGTGGACCACCGAGTCGGGCGTCAGGTGCTTTTCGGGGCCATGGCCATAGACGTTGAAAAGCAGTCGGGGACCGCCCCCAGGAAGGCGGTCGAGAACGGACTGCGCCGCCTTTTCGTCTTCCGGCTCCACCGGCACGCTGAACTCCAGGCTTCGGCAGTCCACCTTTTGGCCGAACACCTCCATCACCCGCGCGGTTCGCTCCGCGACTGGCATCGCGGCGACGCCGTGCCGTCGCTCTTCCAGCGCATAGGTGAAGAGACGGAAAGGGTGCTTGTTGAAACCAACGTTCACCTTGGCCGCAAGGGCCTTGATCAGGGCGAAGTGGTCGACCACCGCGTAGGGCTCGAAGCTCACGACGACGTCGAAGCGTCCGCGTAGGGGCTCGGCCGTCCGCTTCGCGTCGCGAATCCGTCGCCCCATTCGCCGCCCCAGCTTGCGGCTGCACGAGAGTGCCGCGACCTCCTTTACGCGAGGATTGCGCCGCCAGTATTCGACGAGGGACGGGGTCGTTCCCACGGCGATCGTGAGGTCGGGGCGGGCCTTCGCCAGGGCGTCGACGAGCAGCGAGATCATCAGCGCGTCTCCGAGCTTATCGTTGAGCTGGAGGACAAGCACGCTTCCTATCGACTGGAGATCGAGCGTGGTTTGGTAGACCCGCCAGTCGAAATCGTCCCTTCGTCGACCCCAACGATCGACGAGAAATCGCTTGTAGAATTCCATGGCTTCGGGCGGCTCCCGCGGCGGGGTCCTGCCACCGGCTGAGACGGGTTCGCATTGCGGGCGTTCCCCGCAGAAGTGTGAACGATGTTCCTACGCCGTGCCTTACCCGCATGGTGCCCGACCATAATGGGGCGGGCCATGAAGTTCTTGAAGAGAATGCTCGTCGATGCCTGGGGACGGCGCGACGACGACTTCAACTGGCGCCGTCACACCGCGCCACTCGACCCGAAGACGGTCGGAAGCGTGCTCCTCCTGCACCTGAACGACAAGCTCGGGGACGCGGTCATCGATTCTCTGCTCGTCGACGCCTTCGCCCAACACCATCCCGAAATCTCCATCACCATGGGAACGACGAAGGGATTCGAGCGGTACTGGCGTTCACATCCGCACGTGCGCGACGTCGTTCTCTTTCCGCCGAGCAAAGGGCGGAGTGCGCTGGGACGCGCGCCAGCCGCGCGCCGCGCCGGGCACGCTCTGAAGGGTCGCTACGATCTTGTCGTGAGTTTCGAGTCGTTCGCTCAGCCCGACCACTTCGCCCTCCTGCGGGCTCTCGCGCCGAAGACGCTCGTCGGCTTCCATAAGAATCGCTTTCGCCTCTTCGATTACTCGCTCGACGAGGGCCGCCACGGAGTCGAGGCCCGCCCCATCGGGGGCAAGATCCGATCCATCATGCGCGTCCTCGGCGACGAGATCGATCTTGGTCGCCTTCGGTCTCACGTCCCGTTCGGCGACGAGGATACGAAGGCGATTCGTCCGGTTCTCGATCGCCTCGACGTACCGGGCCCTCGCCTGCTCCTCCATGCTTACGGTTCGGGGCCGCAAAAGCTCCTCTCGCCCGACTCCGTCCGGCGTCTCGTCGAAGGTCTTCGCCAATCCGGTCACCAAAGCCCGATCTGGGTTGGCGTGCCGGAAGGTCGGCAGGGCGAGTACGAAGCCACGCCCTTGGGCAAGGACGTGGTGGTGACCGGCCCGACGGGCGATCTTTTCGGCCTCATCGCGTTCGTTGCCGCCATGGACCTCGTGGTCGCGCCAGACACCTCGGTCGGCCATATCGCCGCCGCTCTGGGCAAGCCGCAGATCGTGCTCTTCCCCGGCGAGACGAACGTTCCTCACGTGTGGCGTCCGCTGAACGACCGTTGCGAAGTGCTCGTCGCCCCCTCCGGATGCTCGGTCGAGGCGATCGAACCCGCCCGGTTCGCGGCTGCCGCGCGTCGACTCGTGGCGTGGTCTCCCCCCTTCCCACCCTAAGACTCCTCTCAGGGTAGATTGGAAATCGTCCCATGCGACGCTCCTCGCAAACCTGGAAGCTCGTCCGGGTTGCTCTCGATCCCGGACTGCTGGGATGGAGCCTCATCCGGAACGCCGCTTGGCCTTTTCAGCGGCTCAAGTTCGAGGTGCGTCGAAGGCAGCGGCATAAGACCAGCCCGCGTTGGGCAAAGGTCGATCGCGACGCGATGCCCATCGACGAGGCACGGACGGCGGCGATTCACGCGCGCCCCGGGCCGCACATCGTGCTCACGAGTCTCGGTTACGGCGAGTTTATCATGATCAAACGGGTGATCGACGGTCTTCGCGCCGTTCGTCCCGACGTCAAAGTAAGCGTCGCGCTTCGCGATAATGAAGCCATTGCGTACGTTCGCGCGCACCATCCGGATCTCAACGTCTCTTGGTGGCCGCAGGACGGCGTGCTTGCCGTCCTGCGCTGGCTCGCCTCCCAACGCCCCGACGTAGTAACCCTGATCGAGGGTTACCGCCAACCTGCGCTCGTCGTCGGATCGGCTCGCTACGGCGCACGAGTCGCCCTCCTAAACGGTCGTTGCCGTGATCGTTCCTCGTTCCACAACCCGATCCTGCGAATTTCCCACCGCTGGCTTTTCCGCGGCTACGCCGCGATCGCTATGCGTCAGCCGTCGTCCATCGAAGCCATCCGTTCCCTCGTGGCGCCGGACTGCGATCTTCTCGTCAGCGGCGACATCAAAACGGACTTCCGGCCGCCCGAACTCCCGACGGCGCAGAAGGCGGGACTCCAGGGCTGGCTTGCGTCCGACCTCCCCCTCGTGGCGGCGGGGAGCACCGACAACCTTGAGGAAGAGCGGATGGTCGTCGCCGCCTTTCGGAAGACGTGCGCCGCCGTGCCCTGCCGCCTTCTGCTCGCGCCGCGCCATCCGTCGCTCGTGGACGACCTTCCGGGACTACTCCGGGAAGCGAAGTTGACCTTTGCGCGTCGTTCGGAAGGTGTCCACGGAGACGTGGACGTGCTGCTCCTCGACACCCAGGGCGAGCTGGCGAACGCCTACGGCGCCTGTGTCGCCGCCTACGTCGGCGGATCGTACAGTCCGCGGGGAAACGGCCACAATCCGATCGAGCCGCTCGCGCTGGGCATTCCCGTGGCCTACGGGATGCAGCGCGGCCATTTCGAGGCGATCCAGCACCTGATCGAGGAGGCGGATGCCGGCACTCGCATCGCCGACGAAGGGGAACTGTCCGCCTTTTGGCTGAAGTTCCTGTGCGACGCCGACGAGCGGGCGCGTGTCGAAACCGCGGGCGAACGCCTGGTCGAGTCGAATCGCGGCGCGGTCGAGCGGACAGTGGCGATGCTCACGCGTCAGCTCCCGCCACCGG
>CAXUKB010000108.1:0-11037 GCA_964251345.1 uncultured Fimbriimonas sp.
CCGAACTCGGATCTGTTTAAGGGCGTGCTGGACATGGACGAGGTGGGATACCTCCTCGTTGAGCCGGGCACGACGAAGACCAAGATTCCTGGCGTGTTCGCCGCGGGCGACGTCGCGGACCCGATCTACCGGCAGGCGATCACCGCTGCCGGCTCGGGTTGCACCGCCGCGATCGACGCCGAGCGATACCTCGGCGTCGACTACGATAACTACTGATCTATGCTCCCATTTCTCGCCGCGCTTGCTTTCCAGGAACGAGGTGCCAAGTTTAAGGAGACGGCCATCGACAGCCTCCTTGGACCGAAAACGCTTCTCGTCAGAACCCAGACGGACCGTTTGTCGCAGCCGAAGCGCTCCCCAAAGCAGGGTTGGGAGTTCGATTGGAGCACGGCGGGATTCGTGGGCGGATTCAAACCGCCCAATGCCGAGGTCAAAGAGAGACGATTCGAACTCTTTAGTCAAGAATCGACCGTCGGCAGCGCGCGACCGGAGAGCGTCGTCCGGTTGCTCCTCAGGCTCTGTAGCTACAACATTTCCTACATGCGGCTCGACCACGCGGCGGACTTCTCGAAGACCGTGACGGTGTACCTGTGCTTTGGCGGGGATCCGGGTGGCGAGCAGCTCTTCGAGGCGGACAACCAAGTCGGCGGCAAGAAAGTCGACGATGTCTACTTTTACGACCTTCGCTCGCTTACCGACCCTGTCGAAACGGTTCGCGAAGTCGCCCATGAATACGGGCACGCCGTCCTCCCATCACTCGGGGGCGAGTTCACCGCACCCGAGGCGTGGGCGAACGGCTATCTGGGCGAAAAGCTTTACCTGAGCTATCTCGCCCAAGCGCGGACGGAAAGCAAGTTAGGTCCAGAGGACACTTTCGGCGCGACCCCCGAGGCGTTGCGGGCGTGGGTGAAGAAGAACGTCGATCCCCTGGTGAACGATGCGTTCGTCAACGGTCCACGCCCCGCGCTCCTCGCGGGCAAGGGCAAGGCGTCGATGGACGCGGTCCTCGGCCTTGCGCTCGCGACCGCTCGCGTCTACAACCCCCAATTGATGTGCCGCGCGCTGTACATCGGAGGTTCCGATCCGAAGGCTTTTGTCGATGCCGCTATGACGGCGTCCGAGGAGCTTCCCCTGGTCACCCTCCACATTCCGGAGGCGCTTCGAGCAAAGCCAATCTGGATCCCCGTCGGGCACGACCCGAAGAAGAGCGTGATCATGGGGGCGAGCGTCTTACGGCGACCAAAGGATGGTTGGGTCCAAATTCTGCCTGGCAAGTCGGACGTGGTCGTGAGGAACTATCCGGATTAGCGACTTCGGCGCGTCGTCTTTAGCGTTTTAGTCAACCAGGTCTAAAACGCCTGAGATGCCGATTGAGTGGGGGGGGCGGACCGCGCATCCTGATTCGCTTCGTTTTGAGGCCCTATTCGTTGAATCCCTGTAGGCATCGGATGCGCTCTTGCCGACGCGCGAAGCCGTGTCCGTTCGAACTTCGCCGAGCCCCGATGCCTAACCTTCTCGGCAGGGCATTCCAAGCGCGCTCAGGTGATCCAGCACCGCGTCGAGGTGCGCTCGGTCGCGTGTCTCCACGACGCACTGAACCTCGACGGCCGACACGTCCGCACTCGCGAAGGCGCGTTCGTGAACGATCTGCTTGACGCTCGCGCCTGACTCCGCAAGCGCGGCGGTGAGGCGGGCCAAGCCGCCCGGACGGTCGGAGATCACGGCGGTGAAGCGGGCGAGACGACCGTCGACGGCAAGTCCGTGCTCGATGACGCGCCCGAGCACCGTGGGATCGATATTGCCGCCGCACAAGCAGAGAACGACCTTCTTGCCGACGAGGTCCGGAAGCTCACCCGCGAAGAGCGCGGCGAGCGGGGTCGCACCCGCGCCTTCGACGACGCCTTTCTCCAATTCGACGAGGCGCAGAATCGCCAGTGCCACCGGCTCTTCGTCGACCCGCACGACGCGGTCCACCACTCGGCGGGCCAATTCGAATGCCCGTGCTCCGACGCACGGCACGGCGAGGCCGTCGGCGAGCGTCGCGCCTACCTTCGCCGGGGTCGGGCAACCCGCCTCCAAAGCGGCGGTAAAGCTTGCAGAGCGCAAGGTCTCGACGCCGATGACCTCGCACTGGGGGCGCAGATGCTTGACGGCGAGACCAAGGCCGGCGATCAATCCGCCACCGCCGACCGGCACCACGATGGCGTCGACATCCGGCACCTGATCGAGGATTTCTAGGCCTAAAGTGCCCGCACCCGCGATCACCTCCGCACCGTCGAAACCATGAATGTAGGCCAGCCCTTCCTCCGAGACGAGTCGGTCGGCGAGTTCCTTCGCCTCGCCGATGTTCTCCCCGTAGAGCAGGACCCGTGCCCCGAGCGCACGGCAGCGAGCCTGCTTGATGATCGGCGCGACGGTGGGCATAACGACCGTCACCGGGATGCCGAGATTCCGACCATGGAAGGCCAGCGCAAGCGCGTGATTGCCCGCCGAGGCCGCGACGACCCCCGTCGTCGCCTGACCGGGATGGAGCAGGAGCAGCGCGTTGCGTGCGCCGCGTTCCTTAAAGGAGCCGGTCCGCTGGAGATACTCGGCCTTAGGAAAGATCCGGCATCCCGTGAGCTCACTGAGGGCGGGCGACTCGCCGCAGGGCGTGACGACGATGCCGCTCGCGATTCGCTCGCGAGCCGCCACGATGTCTTCGAAGGAGACGGAGGTAGGCATCATGGGTTAGGGATTCGGTCGCTCCTCGGCCGACGAATCAACGCCTGACTCCAAGGAGCCAATGCTCAAAGTCGCGCACGGGAGCGGGGTTGTCGAAGAGTACATCGTTGGAGTCGAGGATCGCCTCTTTGGCTTCGCGGTAGAACCGTCGATCCTGAGCAAGGCGAAGGACGAGATCGACGTACTCGCCTGCGTCGTTCGCGACAAGTTTTTCGTAGCCCATCTGCCGGTAAAAGCCACCGGAGGCGCGGTTACGCATCTGGTCGCCTCGCATCGTGACGACCGGCTTGCCCAGGGCAAACGCCTCGAGGGTCGTGTTCGCCCCCGCGAAGTGAACGGGGTCGAGCATCACGTCGCAGGCGGCAACGGCGGAGAGATAGTCTTGGTTCCCGATGCGGGGAATGAAATCGACCCGATCGGGATCGAAGGTTCGCGCAAACCTTTTTCGCAGGGCCTTGCGGAAAGTGTACTGCGGCCCCTCGATCAGCACGATCCTTCCTTTCGGATCGTTTTCCAGGATGGCGGCAAGAATCGAATCGTAGTCCGGGTGAAACTTACCAAGCGACTGAAGAGAGCCGTAGAGTCTTGCGTCGTCGCGCAACCCAAACGAAGCGCGAGTGCGCAGCTCGGCGGGCGGAGTTGGGCGGTCGTATACGAACGGAGGTGAGTCGAGGCGTACGAGCCGTTCCGTGTACAGCCGCTCATTGCCCTCAGGCTCCCAATCTTTGCAGGAGATCCAGTAGTCGATGGAGGCACGGCCACCGGTACCCGGATGTCCCCAAGTCGTCGCTTGAACCGGTGCGAGGCGGGAAAACGAGAGGGCATCGGTAAAGGGGTGGAGATGCAGGTCGCAGAAGATCAGCACGTCTACCTGTTCGGCCACGACCGCCGCGCGGGCCGCTTCGATTTCGGTAGGGACGCGAACGGTTCGGTCGGCGTTGCGTTCTCCTCGCTCTTGACCGCCCCCAAGCTTGTCCGGGACTTGAAATAGCACGACGTCGAACCGCTCTCGATCAAGCTCGCCCATGAGCCGAATCAAGACTCGGCCGACCGAATGGCTGCGCATGTATGCCGAAAGGAAGCCGACGCGAAGCTTGCGCTCTCCGCTGCCATCAAGCTTCGGCGCGACATAGTCGAGGTGAGGTGAAGCGGCGAGGGTCGCGCGGGCGAACGCCTCCATGAGAGGACGATCCTCGCGACCGTGATAACCGAGGTTGTAGCCGGTGATCCCCACTGTCGCCCACGGTTCGATCACGAAGGTCGGCCTCGCTTCGACGTCGGCCATCGCCTCCATCCACCGCTCCCGGACGGCGTCGATATGCGCGTTCGAATCGAGAATGGGTGGCATCAGCATTCCCGTAAGCATTCGAACATCGGCGGTTTGTCGGACCCTATCGGGCAGCTCAAGGAGAATGGCTCTCGCCTCTTCCGCGCGGGCGGCGTTCTGCTGAAGCAATGCTTGTCGGCAGAGAAGATCGAGATCGTCGGGCCGTAGGTCGACGGCTCGGGCGGCTGCGGCTCCCGCTCCGTCGGGATCGCCGACGGCGTCCCGGACCGCCGCCAAGCTCACCCATGCCTCGGGATCGTTGGGGTCGAGCCGAATTGCGTCGTAAAGCGCGGCGGCGGCTTCGGGGTATCGCTGAAGTCGATTGTAGATGGCGCCGAGGTGCCGATAGACCACACTCGACCTCGGTTGGCGATCCCTGAGAACGCTCAGGATATTCAAGGCGTCTTCGTGACGTTCGGCACGGATGAGAAGCTCGGCAAGCGGCAAGAGAAGGCGGTCTTCACCTGGATAGCGCTCGAGCCTCTCCGCTAGGAGGGTCGCGCCTTCCTCGGGAGAAAGCAGGCGAGCGGTGGCAAGCGCGTAGTTGAGATTCGTCGATTCGGCGCGGTAAGCGCCCGCGTACGCCTCGGCGGCGGCAGCCAAATCTCCTTCGTCTAGCCGGATTAACCCGATTGCGGCCCAAGCGGCGGCGTGCCCGGGATAAACGGCGACGAGCTCGCGGAGGACGTCCTCTGCCTCTTTGGGACGTCCCTGCGCGTCACGAAGCGCCGCGAGATCGAATCGGACATCGGCAGAGCGGGGCTCCAGTCTTATCGCTCTCAAGAGGGGCACTTCCGCTTCGGCGAGCCGACCCGTTTGGGCGAGTGCCACGCCAAGCGAGTGAAGTACCGCCGGATGATCGGGACGCTCGATATTGAGCCCGGTAAGAAGGCGAACGGCGCCAGCGGCGTCGCCACGCGCATGGACGCGCCGCGCGTCCTCCAAACGCCGCGCGAAAGGAACGCCTTGCGGTTGGGCCATTGCAGAGAGTTTACGCGGAGGAGCGGGGAAGCGGTCGAACTCTGTGACGTTCCGGTCTCCTGCTTCGTCCTAAAAGACCGTAGCGCCTAAAGGGCGCAAACAGTGGAGAAAGGACGACCTTGAACAAGAGTTGGACGAAAATCGGGCTTAGCGTATGCGCGGTTACGGCGATTGCCGGCAGCGCCTCGGCGCAGAAGGCCAGCAACGCAGAGCGTGGTCTCGTCGGCATCAATCTGTACGACTCCGGCGCAAAGGTCGTGGCGCTGTACGGCTCGCCCGACGATATTCAGGCGGTGACGATCGGCGGGGCGAGTACCGGCGGTTCGGGAGGCGGATCAGGTCCTTCCGGAGGACCCGGTTTCGGTGGCCCCAGCGGGGGGCGGCCCGGAAGGGGCGGCGGCGGTGGCGCTGCCGCGGCGGATTGGGCGAGTCCAGGGAACACTCCCTTGACGCTTGGTGACAAGCTTTTTCAAGGAACTCTGGCACCTCCTCCCCGAGTTGGTGGAAGTGCCACTCCCGGTGGTCCGCCATCTGGGGCAGGCGGCCCGGGCTTCGCGGGTGGTCCGCCCAGTGGCGGCGGTGGCGCCCCATCGGGGGGCAACTCTCAGGCCGAGGCGACTAAGTACACGCGATGGGTCTACAACCGAGGCGGAAGCAAGTACGGGTTTATCGTCGATAATCAGGGTCGGGTGGTTCAGATCGAAGCGATCGGCTTGCAAAACAACCGCGTCAAGACCCGAAAGGGACTTGGCTTCGGCTCGACGTTCGCGCAGCTCATCAAGAGCTACGGCAACCCCGACGGTTATGAGGTGGGCGGTGATTCGCTTCTCGTCAAGTACCTCGTGAACAAGAAGGTTGCCTTCCGGCTCACGCGGTTGCAGGCGAAGAAACCCTACGTCGTGACGGGCATCGTCGTCTCGGCCGGTAAGGTCTGAGCCTCTCCGGATCGCTCGGCGTCTGCCGAGCGATCCGCGATAAACTGATCCGGTGACCGACGAGCGCGACGAGATTCGTTCCCGAATCGATATCGTCGAACTCGTCGGAAGCCGGGTCTCGCTCCGTCGAACGGGGAAGACGTTTAAGGGGCTTTGCCCTTTTCACGACGACAAGACGCCGTCGTTCACCGTCGACCCTACCACCGGCCGCTATCGTTGCTGGTCTTGTGGGGAGCACGGCGACTGCTTTACGTGGGTCATGAAGACCGGGAACGTCGAGTTCCCGGAAGCGCTCAAGGAACTGGCTCAGAGAGCGGGCGTCGAGCTGAAGTCTCGCGGCCCAAGCGCACCTCCTGGACTTCGCGACGCGCATCGCGCCCTGATGGTCGAAGCGCTCGCCTTCTATCGAGAGAGTCTCGAACGGAGCTCGCCCGCGCGCGAGTACGTCGACCGCCGTGGTCTGGATGCCGCGACGATCGGCCTTTGGGAAATGGGCTTCGCGCCCGACTCCTTCGACGCGCTGACGAACCGGTTGCGTGCAAAAGGCCACAACCTGGCCGAGGCTAAGGCGCTCTTCCTCGTGGACGAGCGTGATCGAGGCGGCTACTACGATAAGTTTCGAGGCCGTCTCATGTTCCCGATCCGGGACGAACGCGGTGAACTCGTCGCCTTCGGCGGACGCCTCCTCGGCGATGGGCAGCCGAAGTACATCAACTCGTCCGACACGCCCCTTTATCGTAAATCGAGGGTGCTCTATGGCTTCGACCACGCGAAAGACCGGATCGCCAAGTCGCGCCGCGCCGTGCTGGTGGAGGGCTACCTCGACGTCATCGCCTGCCATCGGGCGGATGAAACGGCCGCCGTCGCCTCGCTCGGCACCTCGTTGAGCGAAGAGCACGCCAAACTCCTTAAACGATGGGTCGACGAGGTCACGATCCTGTACGACGCCGATGCGGCGGGACAGAAGGCCGCCGAGCGGGCCGTCGGGCTACTTCGTGAGGAGGGTTTGCGGGTTCGCGTCGCGCTCATGCCCGAAGGCGAGGATCCGGACACTCTCTTACGGAAAGCCGGCGCGCCCGCGGTGCGCAAGGCCGTCGAAGGAGGACTCTCGCCGCTCGACTTTGCCGTCGGTCAGCTCGAAGCCAAGCATGGGCCCGAAGAAGAAGAGTTCTGGGAATTGGCGATCGCATTGCTCGCCACCGCTCCACCCGGGCTCGACGTCGAGAGGCATCTCGATCGGCTATCGGGCATGTACCCGGGTTTACGAGACCCTGTCGCGGCGCGTCGCCGGCTCGAAACGATGATCACCGAGCGCCGTCCTGCCCCGCTGAAGCCGGAGCGTCGTCCGCCCGATCGCCGAGAGGCGAGACGGGATGCGCCGCGTTCGGAAGAGATTTCCCCTCCGCTAGAGGAGCCGTCTTTGCCCGCTCCCGCGCTTCGGGAGCGGTTGAATCGAATCGAGGCGACTCTCTTTCAGGCGTTTTACGTGCCCGAGTTTCGGCGTACGGCTTGGATGTGTATGCATCGGGAGACCCTCTTCATGACCGGCGCCGGCATCGCGCTTTCCCGTGCCGTTAAAACCGCCTTCCCGAATGGACCTCCCGAAGGGGTTCCGGCGGTGTGGCTTGCCAAGCTCCCAGACCGCGAGGCGACGATGATGGCCGACCTTAACGACCGGCTCCTTCCCGAGCCCATGTCGGAGGATGAGCTTGCCGGCGCGATCGAAAGGCTCAAAAAGCAGTCTGCGCTTCGCGACCTCGAACGACGCCGCCGGGCTCTGAACGAAGAGGACGCGGGTGCGTGGCACCAAGAGAACAAGGCGTTGAATCCGGACGAAAAGGCGGTCGAGCCTTCCGACGACGAAGATCCGTTCGCTTGAATCGAGCCTGTCGGTCGAAAACACCGGGTCCTTATAGGGCTTTTTGCGAGTAATTGCGCACGGAAAAAAACCTTTTGGGATGCCAGCTAAACCGTGTTACAGTGCAGAGGATCACCGGTCGACTTGCGACCGTGTCCCCTCATCATGCATCCCAAGACGCTCTCGCCGGCACTGACGCCGCTCTCGTCCCTGGACCTGCCTCTCGAAGAGGACACCCTTGCCTACTGGCTCGACCGCATCGGTCGAACCCCGCTTTTGACCGCCGAACAAGAGACGTTTCTTGGCCGCCGCGTTCGGAAGGGATGCCAAGATTCTCGGGAGCGATTGATCTCGACGAACCTTCGGCTTGTGGTCAGCGTCGCCAAGCGTTTCGCCGGGCGAGGCGTGCCGCTTCTCGATCTTATCCAAGAAGGCAATCTCGGGCTCCTCAAAGCGGTCGACCGCTTCGATCCCGAGCGCGGCTATCGCTTTAGTACCTACGCGACTTGGTGGATCCGGCAAGCGGTCGCCCGCGGTTTGGCCGCGCAAGGACGCGCGGTGCGGCTTCCGGTCCACGCGGGCGAGGCTCTGCACCGTGCGCTCGCCGAATCGGCTCGATTGCGCCAGACGCTCGGCCGCGAGGCGACGGCCGAGGAGATTGGTCAGGGGTTGAACCTCTCGGCCGCTCAGGTGACCCGAATCATGAACGCCGCGATCGATCCCGTCTCCTTAGATTCGCCCGTCGGCGAAGTCGAGGGCAGTAGCTTGGGCGATGCCGTGGCCGACGGGTTCCGCGCACGCCCGGATGAGGAGGCGTTGGACCGCCTTTCGCGCGTCGAGGTCGAGGAGCTTCTCGACACGCTTTCGAATCGTGAACGCGACGTCCTCCGCTTGCGTTACGGCTTCGCGGACGACCGGCCACATTCCCTTGAGGAGGTCGCCCGTGCGCTTTCAGTGACCCGCGAGCGAGTTCGACAGATCGAAAAGGCGTCGCTCCTCAAGCTTCGCCAACCCGACTGTTCCGCCCGAATCCTCGCCTGTGCAAGCTAAGATGCGCTCGGAGTGCGCGGGGCGTCCCTCCGCGCTTCGAAGCCGCGTCGGTAAACTATGTCCATGCGCGTCCCGGAGTTCGGCGTCCTGCGCTTCGACGGTGGGCTCGTCCCGCTTTACAGCCTCGCGGCGGAGCGCCCGGTCGCGCTCGTTTTTCTCCGCCACCTCGGATGCGTTTTTTGCCGAGAGCAGGTTGGGACGCTCCGCGACGCCCTGCCGGACGAGAACATCGTGTTCGTCACGATGGCGGAGCCCGCCCTGGTCGCCCGGTTCCGCAAGTGGATGCATTCGCCACATGTCTTTATTTGCGATCCTGAGCGACGTCTCTACACCGCTTTTGGAATCGGCCGACTGACTGCGGGCCGCCTGTTCAACGTCAACGTGGTCCGGCAAGCCGTCCAAGCCTATCGCAAGGGTTACCGAAATGCCCTGAGCTTCGACGATCAGCTCCAACTTGGAGGCACTTACGTTATGGATCGGGAGGGCAACATCCTCGCTTCGTTCCCTTCGGACGACATCGGCTCGCACCCTTCGCCCGAGGTGCTACTGACTGCCTTGCGCACGCCCGATCCGGTTTACGCCGTCAAAGCCTCGATTTAAATCGGGCGAGCGCCTTGTCCAAGTAGGCCGTTTCGGGCATTCGCAGCAGGCGGCTTACGCTAAAGAATGCCCAGAAGCCGAGCAGACCGAAGAAAACGAGCATTCCTGCGTCGGCCACTTTGCTCGATGCGGCCGGCGCCAGCACCGACCCGAGGTAAGCCACCACCCCGCCGGCGAGCGCCGACACGAGCGACTTCGCGAAAGTCTCAAGGACCCCGAGACGATTGAGCCGCCCCACGTCGCCTTCGAGGCCGAAGAAGAGCACGATCGCGAGGACGGTTGCCGCGACGTTCGTTGCCCAAGGAATCATCTGGTAGTCGTTCGAAGTTCGGGTGGCAAAGCTACAAAGCACGATGAAGAGAATCGTCACGCCCGTTCCGATGAGCATTGGCTTGAGCGTCTTCTTGAGTGAGAAGAAGCCGCGCATCAACACCGGCTGCATGCACCAAAAGGGGATTGCCAGAGCGTAGATCCGGAGGCAGTCGGCGACCCCGTCGAGGGCCGCGGAGTTGCCGGTCGCCTTACCCCAGCCGTACAGCAGGTGGGCGATTTGGGGCGCGAGAGCCAGCATCAGCGCACCCGACATGGCGCCGAGATAGATCACCGTCCGCAACGTCTTCGTGACCTGCTCTCGGTAGAGATCCATCCGGTTTTTCGCCACGTACTCGGCGAGGACCGGAAACACCGCGAGCGCGAGAGCCTGGCCGAAGAAGCCCAGCGGGGCCTGCATCAGGTTGTTCGAATTTCGAAGAATGGTATTGACGCCGTCGCCCCGGTACGCCGAGGCGAAGTACTGTGTGAGTAGGCCGACGACGCTAGGAAGGGAGAACCCTAAAATTACGGGCAAGAGAAGCCGGAAGAACGACTTCACTCCCGGCGCGTTGACGTCGAGAGAAAAGGCGAAGCGACCCCCGGTTTTCGCCACCGCGAGCGCGGGAATGACGAAAGAGCCTAGCATCGCCCCTACTAATCCGCCCCAAGCCATGCCTTCGATGCCGAAGCCGAAGAGCCTCGGCAGCACGACGGCGCCGAGGATGATGCCAAGGTTATAGATGTTAGGCGCAAACGCGGGAGCGGCGAACTGCTTCCGTGCGTAGAGTGTCGCCTGAAGCACCGAACCGACGATGAAGGCGAACTGCGCGGGCCAAAGGATGCGGAGGATTAAGGTCGCTTCCGGAAGGATCGAATCCGGCTTTTGGCCCTGAAAAAGTCGAACGATCGCTGGTGAGAAGCCCCATACGATCGCGATGAGCGCGACGACGAGCAGCGAGGAGATCGTCATCACCACGCTGAACATTCGCCATGCTTCCTTCTGCTTCCCCTTGTGCCAGAAGTCGCTGAAGGCGGGCATGAAGGCCGAGGAGAGTCCCCCGCCAGCGATCAGCATAAAGATGAGGTCGGGAATCTGCGCCGCGATGCTGTAAGCGTCCGAATCGGTGCTGTAACCGAACTGCCCGGTCATCACCGTGTCGCGCATCATGCCCAGCAAACGGCTGAGCAGCATCGAGACGAACATGATGCCGCCCGCCCGAGCGACCTGCGTGTTTCGCCTCGCGGCGGGA
>CAXUKB010000108.1:11047-13142 GCA_964251345.1 uncultured Fimbriimonas sp.
GGTGACGATTGTGGCATAGGCGAGAATGGGGGGCACGGACTTTCGACCGGATGCCGTCTCCCGGACGTCGCTCTCAGCCTGAAAAGGGAACTCTTCCTGGGCTCGATCCGCCGTAGAGCCGATGAGTCATTATTCGAGCGAATTGAAGGTTAAGAGCGACCCGGACTCGGTGTTCGACTACGTGAAGAAGCCGGAGAACATGCCCAAGTACCTGCCGACCGTGCATGGCGCGCATGAACAGGGAGCCGGTCGGGTCGCGGTCGACGGGGAGGCCGCCGGACACGACTATCACAGCGACGGCTGGTTCAAGGTGGACGACACCGAGCGAACGATGAGTTGGGGGAGCGACGGAGAGAACAAGTACTCCGGAAGCCTAACCGTACGGGCGCACGAGGATCACAGCCATCTCCAAGTTCAACTCGACTTCGAGCCGAAGCCCGGGCAGGAGGAAGCGTTTAAGGCGCAGACCGGTTCCCGCGACGAGACGGTGCAGAAGGGACTCGACGCCGCTCTCCAGTCGATCAAGAACGAGATTGAGGGTGAAGGCGGAAAAGTGCCGAGCCCTGCAGGCTAGCGGTGAAAGGATAATCTCTTTCCGATTGGCCGTTCCCTGTACACTCTCCCCGTGAATCCTTGGCTTCAGCCAGAACCGCAGGGATGGTGGCACGTTGTAGACGACGCCGTGATGGAAGATCTCGGCTCGGGCGACGTGACGGCGGAGGCGTTGCCTGCCGATCTCATAGCCGACTGGCGGATCGAAGCCCAAGCCGAGGGCGTCCTTGCCGGCGTCGGCGTGGCGGAGCACCTCTTCGCGCCGATGCCCGGCGACCCTGAGTCGACTTACGTCGAGATCCTACTCCCGGACGGTTCGCACGTCGGTCGGGACACGGTCGTCGCTTCTGGACGCGCGCCCGCGCGCCGCGTGGTCGCCGCCGAGCGAACGGCGTTGAACTTCATCATGCTTCTCAGCGGCACCGCGACCTTAACCGCCGAGTTCGTCCGTCGCGTCGACGGCACGCGGGCGAAGATCATCGACACGCGGAAAACGATACCGATGCTTCGCGCGCTCCAAAAGTACGCGGTGCGTTGCGGCGGAGGGCACAACCATCGGATGGGACTCTACGATGCGGCGATGCTCAAAGACAATCACCTCGCCGCCGCCGGATCGATTACTGCGGCCGTCGAAGCGTTCCGCGCCACGGCGAGCCACATGATCAAGCTGGAAGTCGAAGCGGAAACGCCGGAGCAGGTCGACGAGGCGGTCGCGGCCAAGGTGGACGTCGTCTTGCTGGACAACATGGATCCGTTCACGATGCGCGAGGTCGTTTCGAAACACCGAGGGAAGGTGATGTTCGAGGCGAGCGGCGGCATCAATCTGGACACCGTCCGCGGCGTCGCCCTAACGGGGGTCGACGTCATCTCTGTGGGCGCACTCACCCACTCCGCGATTTCGCTGCCGTTCCACATGGAGTTTTCGTGAAGGACCCGCTGGGCGGAGGACGGGGCTGGCGAATCGTCGACCAGGTCGATTCGACCCAGCGTCTCGCCGCCGAACTGATGCGCGCCGGCGAACCCATCGGGGCGGTGCTCGCTCGCGAGCAAACGGGCGGCGTAGGTCGGTTTGGTCGCGCTTGGCACTCGCCGCCGGGCACCTCGCTTTCCCTGACCCTCGTCCTTCGTGGGTACGAAGACCACCCGGCGCCGCAGTACATCGGCATGGCCGTCGCCCTTGCCGCCGCTTCGGCGATGCGTTGTCAGTTAGCCTGGCCCAACGATCTCGTGATCGGAGGCAAGAAAGTCGGCGGGGTGCTGACGGAGATCGTCGACGGCGTGCCGCTCGTCGGAATCGGCGCGAACCTCGACGTGATGGAGTTCCCGCCGGAAATCGCCGATCGCGCGACATCGTTGCGGCTGGCGTTCGGAGGCGACCACCCTCCGGAGGCGGTCGCGGGCCGGATCGTGGCCGTTCTTCGTACCTTGCCTGAGCCCTCCTCTTGGACCGACTTAGCTCCGATCTGGTCGATGTTCGACCGAACTCCGGGCAAGCGGTACCGGTTGCCGTCGGGCGAGGAGGCGGTCGCCATCGCCGTCGGCG
>CAXUKB010000109.1:0-12806 GCA_964251345.1 uncultured Fimbriimonas sp.
GGGCCGAGAGGCTTGGGAATGATCGAGTCGCCGAGGTTTAGGGCTTCGCCGGAGCCGGTCATCGTGTCGGCCATCGCGCCGCTTCCGATGATCTCGATCGTAGGATCGACGCTCCGCATCGCCTGGGCGAAGTCGTTGTGCTTGACCACGTACTGGTCCAGCTTCATCGCACCGAACTGGTAGCTGTAGCCCCACATTTCGTTGCCGATGCCCCAGAACCGCACGCGATAGGGATTGGGATGGCCGTTCTGGGCGCGTAGGTGGCCCATCGGCGTATTCGGAGCACCGTTGCAGTACTCGACCTGTGCCTTCGCTGACTGGGCGTCGCCAAAGCCCGCGTTGACGGTGATGTAGGGCTCGACGTCCACCAGCTTGCAGAACCGCATAAATTCGTCGGTGCCCACGTCGTTGGGCTGGACGGCACTCCATACCGGGTCGTATTTCGGCGCGCGTCGATCGGGGTCGCCGATCGCGTCGCGCCACTCGTGGGCCGAGACGAAGTTGCCGCCGGGGAAGCGGTATACACCGGAATGCAGGCTCTTGAGGACGCCGATCACCTCCCGGCGGAAGCCCCCGAGGTTGTCCGCAGGCATGAGGGAGACCGCTCCGATCTCGAAGCTTCCGCCTCCGGCACCGAGGATCTGAAGCCGCGCGTTCTCGCTTCCGATCGGCGCGTCGAACCGGAACGGGAATGTGCGGTACGACGTCCCGAGCCCTCCAAGGACGACCGTGCGCCGCTCCGAAGGTCCCGGCCCCCAGACCAGCGCGACCGACGCCTTCGCGTCGGCGTCGCCGGACAGCACGACGCGCCCGACGTACGCTTTGCCTCCGACGAGCCCCAGCCCTGTCTGCTCGATGCCCCTCGGCTTGCTTCCACTAAGGGCGATCCGAGGCGAGTGCTTGCCGACGTACGGGTGCGCCGCGTCCATTGAGATCGCATCGCTGGGGCCGACCGCCGTCCAGGGCCGCAGACGGTTGCGCGCCGCTCTTCCCGTGGCGGGTGGCCCCAGAGGCGCGGGGATCGCGTTGTAGAACTTGCGATCGTCGAGCATCTCCGCCCAAAGGCCGTTGTTCACCAGCCCGCCGATGTGCTCGACGAACTGACCATAGACGTACCTCGAGATCGGCGCGGACGTCTTCGCCGCATCGATCCGCGCCTCGACGGTTGTCGACGGTTGGAAGGCACCTATGAGCAGGACCGAGGGGAACATCATCGGGGTTTCACCGCCAGTCGAACCGAAGTTGCGGCCCTCCCCGAGGCAGGGCCGACCTCCAAGGTGTACGCGTCGGGACGCACCTCGTAGGCGTGGCGCGACTCGTTCCAACTCCGAAGCGCCCAGTTCGTCACGTCGACCTGGACGTCTTTTCGCTCGCCCGGCCCGAGCGTCACCCGCCGGAACCCGACGAGGCGTCGTACCGGATCGGTCGCGTTCGGGTGCCCGTACCGCGCGTAGACCTGCACGACCTCGTCGCCCGCCATGCGGCCCGCGTTCGTCACCGGGACCGTCACCCGGTAGCCGTCGCTCGCCTCCGCCGCCTCCGCCGCGCCGTAGCGGAACGTCGCGTAGCTCAGGCCGTAACCGAAAGGGTAGAGCGGCTTGCCCCGGAAATAGCGGTAGGTGCGGCCCGCGAGGTGATAGTCCTCGAACGGCGGCAGGTCACGGTCGTCCCGGTAGAAGGTAACGGGAAGCCGCCCGGCGGGGTTCACGTCGCCGACGAGCGCGTCCGCCACCGCGTTGCCGCCCTGCTCGCCCGAGTACCACTGGAGCAGAATTCCATTCGCGAGGGCCGGGTCGAGCGCGATGGCGCTTCCGGTCGTGAGGACCACGACCACGGGCTTGCCGGTCGCCTTCATGCGGCGGAGCAGCTCGCGCTGGGGCGCGGGGAGTTGGATGCTGGTGCGGTCGCCGCCGGCGAAGCCTTCGTAATTCACCGGCATCTGCTCGCCCTCGAGCTGGGGAGTGATGCCGAGCGTCAGGATTACCAAGTCGGAACGCCGGGCGAGGCTCTCCGCTTCCGTGTAGTCGGCCTTCTTCTGCAAGAGGTTGCTCCCGAACTGGACCGCCGCCGCGCCCGTGCCATGGGCGTACTCCAGCCGGACCTTAACCGGGACACCCTTGTTAAATGCGAAGTCGACCCGGTAGGTCTTGCCCTCGCGTCCCTTCCACTCGTCGAGCACGGGCTTGTCGTCGAGGAACAGCCGAACGCCGCCCTGGACCGCGACCCCGAGCGACACCGACTCGTCCGACGGCCAGACGAGAACGCCGGACCACCGGATGGAGACGTTCTCCGAAGGGATGCCCGCGAGGGGTTGGTCGGTGGACCAGTGCAGGTTGAGAAAGCGGTCGGCGCGCGTGGCCTTGGGTACGCCTTCGAGGTTCGGGTTGTCGAACACTTCGCCCTTCAGGCCGGGAACTGTTCGTGCCTCGTCGACGAACGCCGCACCACGCGGTAGATTCCCAACGCCGGAGCCGAGGGCAAAGAGGTTGCTGCCTTCCGCGTACTCCACCTTCGCCCCGAGTCCCTCTAATTTGCGCTGAATGCCGTCGAGCAACGTCACCGGACGTCCGGGCGTTCCGTTATAGTTGCCGACGAGCACCGCCGTGCTCTTCGCGACGGGGCCGATCACCGCGACGCGCGGGTACTTCTTGGCGTCGAGCGGCAGGAGGCCATCGTTCTTGAGGAGGATCAGGCTCTCTCGTGCCGCCTTCAGGGCCAATTGCTCGTGCTCCGGGGTGTCGTTCTCGGCGGGCGTGATCGCGTTGTAGGCACACTGCTCGGCCGAGTCGAACATCCCCAGCCGGAAGCGCAGGGTGAAAAGGCGGGTCGCCGCGCGGTCGAGGTCGGCTTCCGCGATGAGTCCGCGCTGCAAGGCAGGCTTGAGGGCGGCGTAGGTCCCGCCGCTGCACTCGTCGTTGCCCGCCTTGATTGCCATGGCGCTCGCCTCGGCCAGATCCTTCACCGCGTGATGGCCGTTGAGGATGTCGCCCACCGAGTCGACGTCGCTCACCACGGCCCCGTCGAAGCCCCACTCGTTTCGCAGAAGGGTCGTGAGGAGCCAAGGATTGCCCGTGGCGGGGACGCCGTTGAAGCCACTGTAGGCGCTCATCACGCTCGCCGCGTGGCCCTCGCGGACGCACGCCTCGAACTGCGGCAGGTACGTCTCGCGCAACTCCTTCTCCGTCACCTTCGCATCGAAGCCGTGCCGCAGCGGCTCGGGGCCACTGTGGACGGCGAAGTGCTTCGGCGTCGAAACGGCGCGAAGATACTTCGGATCGTCGCCTTGGATGCCGGTGACGAACGCTACGCCCATGCGGCTCGTGAGGAACGGATCCTCGCCATAGGTCTCCTGCCCGCGCCCCCATCGCGGGTCGCGGAAGATGTTTACGTTGGGCGACCAGAGCGTGATGCCTTTGAAGATCGAGCGGTCGTCGCGCGCGAGCGCCGCTGCGTACTTCGCGCGGGCCTCGATGCTGATGGTCGTCGAGACCGTATGCATGAGCTCGGGGTCCCATGTCGACGCCAGCGCGATCGCCTGCGGAAAGACGGTCGCGATCCCCTCGTTCGCGATGCCGTGCAGCGCCTCGCTCCAGTAGTGGTATTTCGGCACGCCCAGCCGGGTGATCGCGGGGGCGTCCATCATGCACTGGGCGATCTTTTCGTCGGCCGTCATGCGGGAGACGAGGTCCTTGGCGCGCTCCATCGCCGGAAGACGGGCGTCTTTGTAGGGCTCGTTCTGCACGAGCGCGAGGGCGACGAGAGGGAGCAAGGTCATCGTTTTCCTTAGGGCAGCGGCATTTCGAAGGCGACGCAGTGGTTCGGTTGGGCGGTATGGGTGGTCGATCCCACGAACGGGTCGGAGTCGCGCAGCAGCCCCCAATGCGGGCTCGCGCCGAAGCGCGGATTGCGCAGGGTCGGCTCGCCCACCAAGGCGTAGCTCAGGCGTGCGCCGGGGCCGGGGTCGCTCGCCAGTTGGAGCACGACGGCGTTCCTTCCCCGGATTGCCACCGAACGGATCTCGATCCGCTTCCCGGCGGCGTCCGCAACCTCGAACCCCTTACCCTTCGACCACTCGGGCGAAGAGGGGTGCGGTTCGCCGAGTGTGGTGTCCCACACGAGCGACCCCTTGGGAACGTGGAATTGGACCATGACCTGGTTCCCCTTACGATCGATCTTGTTCGGCTCCAGCGGCTGCCAGGGATGGCCCAGGACGACGCGCTCGAAGTAGACCTCGCCGTACTTCTCCCCGAGCAACCGGTAGCCGACGTTGGTGAGATGCAGGGCGTCGTTCGCGTAGGGGTACTGATACTTGGGGCCGGAGCAGACGATGGCCTTCGGGTGGTCGACGCCTGCCTTCCACTGCGCGATCGTCGAGGGCGAATAGTCGCCGAGCCGGTTGTGTTGCGAGACGATCATGAGCACGTCACGCTTCTGGCCAGTGATCGTCTTGAGATCGGCGTCGTAGTCCGACGCGAGCTTGACCAGCTCCGCCTCGTACGCGGCGTTCCCGGTGTCGGTCTCGCCGTGGGTCATCACGACCGCGCCCACGCCGTACATCTTGCCCGCTGCCTTAGCCAGCCGGACGATCGCCTTTGTCGCGACCATCGACGCCTCGTAGGCTCGACCCGTGACGCCCTCCGAGACCGAGTCCTTCCGGATGCGGACCATGCCCTGGCCTGCCTCGCCGACCTCGAAGTGGACGGTCACGGGATGGCCCTGAGCGAGCGTGCTGACCTCGTCCGCCATGCTCGTGTGGTAGGTCTCGCCATCGATGTTCTGGGGCCAGGAACTCGGGTAACCCACCGAGCGCCGACCGACCGGCTCCACAAGCGGGATCAGCGCCAGTCTAGGGTCGTTTGGATCGATCGGCCACGCGAGGTCGCCGGTATCGAGCTTGAGGTTGCCGAACCGCGGCTCTGAGGTCGGGATCGGCAGCGCAGTTCCGCCCACCGAGAGGCTCTGCCCCGCTCCGACGATGCCCGTCCAGTCCCAGCGGACGGGAGGAACGCCGCCGCGCGAGAGCGTCATGGCGAGCGCCGCCGCGATCACCGGACCGCCTCACGGGGATCGATCGTGGCAAGGGGCATGAGGAAGTTCATAAGTGGGTGAAATTCGGTATCCGTGGCTGCGTCGCTATTCGTCGGTGTGTTTTAGCGTCCTTGAAGGATCGCCTGAACGGCGGTGTAGGCAGGCTTAGGCTTGTAGTTCTTGTCGAAGATCAGCGCCGCACCGGTACGCCCCCGGCTGAAGCCCGGAATCCACGAGTAACGGTCGGTGAAGCCCCACATCTGGACTCCGTGACAGTTCTTCGACGCGAGCGCCATCCGGATCACCGAGGCGTACACCTCGGCCTGGCGGTCGTAGTCGGCGGGATCCTGAGGCTCGAAGTCCCGACTCGGGGCTCCCGGCGCGGCGGGCTTCGCGGTCACCGCGACGTCGAGCTCAGTGATCATGTAGGCGAGACCCGCCTTGCGGATCGCCTCGATGAATCCGTAGTGGCCGTCCCCCGGCGCGATCTTCGTCCGCGCGTCGATGTGGTACTGGAGCCCGAGGCCGGTGATGGGCGCACCCTGCGACTTGAGCCACTTGCCCAGCGCCAGCATCGAGTCGGCCTTGGGACCGCCGCCCTCGACGGAGTAGTCGTTATAGTAGAGCTCCGCCTTCGGGTCGGCCTCGTGCGCCCACTTGAAGGCGAGCACCAGGAACTCGGGGCCGAGCTTGCGGAACCAGTAGGTGTTGCGAAGGTTGTAGGGATTGCCGTTGTTCGGACGGTCGTCGATCGCCTCGTTCACGACGTCCCACATCGCGATCTTGCCCTTGTAACGCCCCGCGACCGCGCGGATATAGTCGTGTAGCAGCTCCGCCGCCTGCTCCTTGGGTATGTCGCCCTGCGGACCCTTGAGCCACTGTGGCAGGGTGTAGCCCTCGTCCTTCGCGTAGAGCAGGACGTGGCCCCGCACCTTCATCTTGTGCCGCTGCGCCCACCCTTCTTGGCCCGGCGCTCCGACGACGAAGTCGCCCGCCGCAAAGTTGTAGTCGTGCGGACCGATCCAAATCGCGGGTGGCTTGAGCTCGTTCTCCAGCTCGATGAGGTCGAAGTTAGCGACGGCGGTGGAGACGAAGCGCCCCTCGTCTACGTCGTTCTGAAGGTTACGCAGGGGCACCTCCGTGCCGAGGATGAGGCGACGCTTCTTTGCAAGGTCGCGTAGGTTCTGAGGGATGGGCGGGGTTGCAGCCTGGGCGGACGGGCAGCGGAAGGCGAGCAGCTCGGTCGCGGTCGAAAGAAAGGGGTGGAAGGGCAACATCGTGGGTGCGACCGCATGGAAGCTCTCAGCCGAGTCGGCCTTTTGACGCGTCAAGCGGGATTCCGGGCCTCTCTGCCCGAATCGCTCTCATTATATATCGATAAATAAGCGGTCTACGGCCGAGTTCTTCGCCTAGACGGAAAATTGCGCCGCCGCTCCCGCTCCACCGCTTCCGCAGGCAGCGTCCTTCAGTACACCGTTGGTGAAGAAGTCGGCAACGATCGCTTATTTAGAGCAATACCCTTAGTCTCTCGCGTACCCGCGCATTCTCAGCCAAGATGCGAACGATTCAAACCAGCCTGTACTGGTCGTCTCCTTCGGGTACATGCCGAAGCCGTGGCCGCCCTGTTGGTAAAGGTGGAACTCGACCGGACGCTTGGCCGCTTTCCAACTTTCGATCAGACCGAAGCCCCCGTTGCCGAAGAAAGGGTCGTCCGCGGCGAGGGCGATGAACAAGGGCGGGGCGTCGCTCGGCACCTTCACGGCACTGAGCGGACCGTAAATCGTGCCGATGAAGGCGGGACTGACGTCCTTTCCGTAGAGCGTGGTGGACAGGGTCAGCATCGCCCCCGCCGAAAAGCCGACCATTCCCACCTTCGTCGGATCGACATTCCACTCCTTCGCGCGAGAGCGCACAAGCCCAAACGCGGCGGCGGCGTCGGCGATCTGCGGCGCATACAGCAGCGCCGGATCCTGCGGGGCGGCCGGACGCGCCGCTGAGGATGGGACCGTCCTCGGCGTCGGCGATGCGAACTCGGCAAAGTCTGCGGGGGTGGGGTTCAGGCGGTACTTTAAGACGAACGCCGCGACCCCTCTTTTCGCAAGGGCCTTCGCGACGTCCCAGCCCTCGTTCTGCATGGAGAGCGTGCGGAACCCTCCACCCGGAGCCACGATCACGGCCGCTCCCGTGGCCTTGCCCTTTTGCGGAAGGAAAGGCGTCAGCGTCGCCACGCTCACGTTGCGGGCGAACATGCTCCCGTACTGCGAGTGCCACGCCTCGTCTGCGGTGGCCTCGGGAAGCTTCCCGGTACCGAGCACGATGGCATTCGGCTGCTTGGGGGTGACGATCGGGATCATTTTGTCGTTCTGCGCCATGGCAAGCACCGGCATAGCGGACGCGAAGACGACGAGAACCCTGGAGATGGACTTCATTGACTCACTGATTCCTTGGAGATCGACTCGTCCGAATGAATCGAACGTCGCCTTCCCCCGGTCCAACCCTCAGGGTTGCTCCGCACCTTGTATTTACCCGTAAATAGCGCTGACCTTCGTTTCGAAGCAGTTTCCTTCTTCGGGTTACTGACGATCTCCGGTAAACGTGTTAAGGCTCTTCGAACGGCCGAGGTCCGATCCACTTGGCTCGGCTAGCCTCCTCGATGCGGCTCGCGTATAGTGGCAAAGCAGGACGGGAGGTGCGGTGAGGCTCAAAAGCGCGGGGCTTCTGAACCCGGGAGCCAGTTAGCCAAGGAAATTGGTAGCGTTCAAGAATGCGGCTGCGACGGAGTCAGAATGGTGAAGGCACCTCTGTATCGGCGGAGTCAACAGCATTCTGAGCACTAGGCGCGCGGCTAACAGGATCTAGTGCAGAACTCGAACGAGGATCCCAGCAAGCTCCGATCCTCGTTCGATGATCACTTTCGGGTGCTAAGACGTCTTCCTCAACCCTCGAGCAAGCTGGCCCCAGCGGGGGCTGTCTCAGTTAGCTTGGGACGGAGATCGTTCGGCACCAGAGCTAGGAACCTCTTCCACGCCGGAGAAGAAGACATTTGGCTCGTTTGAGCCCAAACATTGGACTTCCAGCGCCTTTGTCTCTCAGTTGTCTCTCAAATCATTTGAGAGACAGAAGGCTCAACAGCCCAACGAACGAAGGCAGGCTCTCGATTTTGAACCTGGATTTTGGTCGGGGCGACACGATTCGAACGTGCGACCTCTTCCACCCCATGGAAGCGCGCTACCAAACTGCGCCACGCCCCGCCGACCGAAAAAGACTATACCCGAGGCCCTAGCCCGCGATGCGCTGGACGCTCCAGAAAAGCGCGACCGTCGCGATGACCAGCGAAGCCGGGACGACGACCGCCGATCGATAGCGGGGATCTTTGCGGAACCAACCCACCACGCCGAACGCCATCGCGACCACCGAAAGCTGACCCAGTTCGACACCCACGTTGAAGCTCAAGAGTGCCGTCAGGAGCCCCGCGCCGCGCAGACCCGCGTCGGCGAACACCTCGGCGAATCCCATGCCGTGGACGAGACCGAACGCGAAGACGACCGCCGTGCGCCAAGGCCGCACCTCGCGAGTAAACAGGTTTTCGATCGCCACGAAGGCGATCGAGATCGCGATGACCGGCTCGATGATTCGGCCGGGAAGCCGGATGATTCCAAGGGCGGTGAGGGCAAGCGTGATCGCGGTGATCTGCTTGATGAGGGCCTTCGTATTCGAGCCCAAGAGGAACAGGCCGAGCACGAAGAGAATGTGGTCGAGCCCTTGGGGAACGATGTGGGTGAAACCCATCCGCAGGTAAATCGCGACCTTCGCGCCGAGCGGATTGACCTGAGGGGAAGGCACCGAAGGCGGTGCCGCCTCCATCTTCGGGGGAGGAGAGGGCACCGTCGGACTTGAGGCAACCTTTGCTCTTGGCTTCAAGAGCGCCGTCTCCGCCCGTAGAGCCGGTTTGCCTGCGATTTTGGAGGAGACACCGGAAACATCAGGCGCCTTCGGGAGAACCCCCGCCCTGCCCCCGTCCAAGGGGGAGGAACCTCGATCGGCGTTCGGCGAAGCCTCCTCCGCTTTGTTCTTGACCGACGCTTGAGATGCTGGAGGAGCGATTCCCGTTCGGTCTCGATCTTCCGCACCTTTTGTGACCAAAGCCTCTTCGCGTGGCTTTGTGAAGCTCGCGGCGATCTTCTTGATCTGCTCCGGGGTCGGGATCGTTAGGGTGGTGCTGACATGGTCCGGGTCGACGGGCTCGGAGACCGGCTCCTCGTAGGGAAACTCGACGGTCTGAATGACCGTGTCGAAGAGATCGGGGTAGCGGAACGCGACGGTGTGCGTTCCTTTGGGGAGATGGCCCCACGCGAGCACGGTGAGCATCGCGGGCAAACGCGGGCTTGGATTGCCCGCGAGGAATCGCCGGACCGTCTCCACGTTGGGGAACTCTAGCCGATCCAGGGTGCCTCCCGGCACGGTGATGAATCCCTGGCGGAAGCGTCCGGCCGCGTCGGCGAGCGAAGCGGCGAGCGCGTCGCTGGGGCCGTCGAGGAGCGCGTTCATCGCGCGATCGTCGGCATCTCGGGGTGTCGCGCCGGTCGCAAAGGCGATGACGTCGAACCGTATGCGCGCGGTGAACGTGCCATCCGGCGCGACCTTAATTCTCGACGAGGGGACGTTCGCCGGATGGCCAGAGGCAAAAGGCAAGAGGGAAAAGGAGAGGAGAACGAAGAGCAGCCGCAGGAACGCCTTCTCTCTTCTTCCCCTTTCCCTTTCTCCCTTTCCCTTCATTTATCCGTCTGCTTGTAGAGGCGCTCGACCGCCGCCGGGGGGAGGGCCGCTCCCCAGACGGTGAAATCGCGAACCTCCCCGTCCAGTCGGCGCTTGCCTTCCCAGGCGTCGAGCGGCATTACGTTCACCCGGGCCACGTCGTCGCGCAGATGCGAAGGGCCCTCGCCGATCGACTTGCCGTCCTTGTAGATTCGCACCGTGGTTCCATCGTAGGTGGCGGTGATCATCTGCCAACGACCCAGATCGAGCGGGGTCGTCGTCGCCACGTCCTCGTCGGCGCTCCAGAACTGGATGCCGTTCGAGAATTTCGTCAGGTAGCGGCCGGTTCCCGCCTCACCATCGCGGGCCCGTCCGAACCCGGCGATTAGGGTTCGATCGTCGGGCTGCTTGTCGACCTTGACCCAGAGGTTGATCGTCCACGGATCCTTGCCGCCCTTGGGGACCGGCGCGTCGAACCGCGCGGTCTTGGAGGGCGTGAGCGCCGGAGCGGTGAAGAGCGGCGCGGCGTCGGTCGCGTTCGAGGCGACTTCGGTCGCCTCGTTCCCCACGCGGTCTTTGGCGGTCACGGTGACGGCGAAGGCGCCGTCGGCCACCGGGCCGTCGAGCGTGAGCGTCACGCTCCGGCCGTCGCTCGCGACGGCTGCCGCGGTCACCTTCGCGCCCGTCGCCACGTAGCTTTCCGACCGCGAGGCGACCTCGCGGTCGATCGGCTCCGAGAACGTCAACGTCGCGACACCCAGGGAGCGCACGACGGACACGCCCAGCACCTTGGGGGCGGTGGTGTCGTTCGCCGTGACGCGGGCTTCCGCCACGGGGCTCATCTCTCCGCCCGGCTCCGCCAGCGCCGCCTTGACGACGGTCGGCTTGCCGACGAAGATCGGGCCGGTGTAGGCCGGAGAAGATGCCGTCGGCGTCGAGCCGTCGGTCGTGTAGTGCACGTCCGCGACGTTGCCATAAAGAGGAGGCGCGATCGTCACGTTCACGCCCTCGCTCGGCGCGCCCGAAGGCACCGCGATGCGCGGTGCGCCGCCCGCCGTGTGGTCTTCCAGCGTGTCGTAAAGCGGAGCCGCGGGCACCGCCGCGTCGTGGGTCGAGCGCGCCACCGAGACGGCGAAGACGCGGACGCGCGGGTCGTCCGGCAGGGTCATCGTCGTCGCGCCCTTCGGCACGTCGAAGCCCTTCTTGAAGAGGTAGCTGTACTCGTAATAGCCGTTCCCCTTACCCGGAATGTGGTTGTGCGAGACGTACCAAGCGACCTCGGCGGGCTTGACGTAGCCCGGCGCGAGGCCGGCAAAGGCCAGGGGCCAGCCGTACGAAAGCTCCGGTTGCACGCCGTCCCACAGGCGAAGGTCCCACTGACCCACGTAGCCGCCCCAGCTGGGCACGCTCGTCGGCACCGACTTGTCGCCCACCTTGAAGGTCGGCGTGGTGTCCGTCGTCGCCGCCGCGACAACGTACACGCGATCGTAGCCTGCGGGCAACTTGATCGTCTGGCCCTTCGCGGTCAGGGCGTTCTTCGCCCCGTCCGCCGTCGAGCCGAACTTGTAATCGACGCCGTCCAGGTCTAAGGTCTTGGGGAATTCTTCCGCCGGATAGGTGCGGCCCGCGTCGTCGAACGCGCCGTCCTTGTCGTTCTTGTCCGAACTCACGACGTCGAGGTCGTAGGGAAGGGCCACCGACTGGGACACCGGTTGCGGCGTCGCGATCTTCGTCGAAGCGGTGCGGATGCGGTACGACGCCAGGCCATAGCCTCGCACCGATGCCACGACCGCGCCGCCCCGGATCGCTGCCTTGCCGAGCGGCTGCTCCTGCCCGTCGACCTGCGTCGCCGAAACGGCCATGCTGGACATCTTAAGGAGGACGTTCGACGCGGGCTTGCCCGTCAGTTCGCGCAGTCGCACGATCACACCGTCGCCGTCTTCCGCCCGCTTCACCGCCGTGATCTCGACCTGATCCGTCGAGGCGGTCACGAGCGACTGAGCCTTACCCAGTCGTCCCGGATGGGCGTCGACGGTGAAGGCCCGCAGGGGCTGGTTCAGACGCTTGGCCGTCCAGGCGACCTTGCCCTCGCGCCAGTCGCCCGTATGGGGGGCGATGGCGTACAGGATATCGTGCCGGCCGAAGTCCTGCACCGCTTGGTCCTGGTAGCCGGCGCGGACGCCGGGCGTGTACAGCAGGGTGAGGCGGACGGTGTCGTCCGAAGGCTTATCGGAGCCGAATTTCGAGTCGTTCAGGATCGCGACGCCGTACTTGCCGTCGGGCTGCGTCAGGTCGAACCACTGGTGCTGCGGCACCTCGTACTTCTTGGGGTCGTTGTTGCCCCGCTCGATCGCGCCGACCTGAAGGTCGTAGGTCGCCTTGGGGTTCGCCGTGGTGAGCGGGAAGGCCGCCTTCAGCGCGTGCTCCTTCGTGCCCCAGTCGATCTTGTTCTCGACCTCGACGCGGTCGCCCGCGCCGCCCGCGGCGAGGCGCACGATCTGAACGAACTTCGACCCTTGCGACTCGCGGGTGATCTCGATCGCCGCCCGCACGGGACCGTTCTCGACTACGCGGATCGTCGCCGGGCCGTCGATGTGGGCGTCGGGCGCTTTCTGCGCATCGTCCCAGTCCATGTTCCACGCGGGGAACTGCGACGGGTTGTGGTACTGGAAGTCGAAGCCCGCCGGGGCTTTGAGGCACTCCTTCTTGGCTAGTTTGTCGTACACCGACGCGATGTTTCCGGCCGCGTTGATCGTGACCTTGAAACGGGGACTGTCGATCGTCCGGCCTTCCGCCACGACGGTCGCGACCTGCTTGGCGGCGACCGGCCGCGCGTCGAACGAAGCGAAGCCGTCCGCGGGCACCTTGGCGAGAAACAGGAGCTTACTTCGGCCCGCTTGCCGCTCGATCGTTTGCGTCGGCACCGGCTGGCCGTCCGGTCCAAAGACCGTGATGGGGCCTGTCATTGGCACCCAGGCCTCGACTACGTCTTCGCGAGCGATCGAGAGCGGGTTCTGCACTAC
>CAXUKB010000110.1:0-12756 GCA_964251345.1 uncultured Fimbriimonas sp.
TGCGAAGCCCGAGGGTACAAGAAGCAAAGAGAGCGCCGGGATCACCGCAGGATTATGACCAAGGCGTGAATCGCCTCTAGGTGAGCACGGCAACGGACACGACGCTGTACGATTAGGGTTTTTTGGCGGCCCAAACCGCCTCTCAAACCCACATTTAGCGGGTGCTTCGCCTTGACCGATATCGACCTCTACTCGCGAGCGGCTACCTGCCGGATCGTCACAGGGTGCTGAACGTCAGGCCGTAACGCCTGCTTCCCGTGCCTGCGGCGCAGGCCGGGGTCTGAGCGGCGCAGACCCCGCCTTGACCCGCTCGGGTGCCCTGGTCGCACGTCTCGCCCACCGCGTTCGCCCCACCGGAGACCCTCTCGGGCCTAAGGGCTTGCACATGGCCGTCGCAGGCGAGGTAGTTCGCCCTCTCCCCATGGCGGGGCACGCTGCCCAGCGTGCCGTTGAGCCTGCGACCGCCGACGTTGCCGGTGGCGTAGCGTGTGACCCAAAAGCCGGGCGCGTACTCGTACTGCCCGCCGCCGCCGTGGAGGAAGGTGTAGTCGGCCCCGCCGACCATCCCCGGGCGGGTCGTCGTGTTCCCCGAGGGGGAGGAGCCGTCGAAGTCCGGCGGTCCCGGCCTGCGCGGGAGGGACCACTCGAACCTCGTCACGTTGTCGCTCGCCTCGAAGAACATCGTCGTGCCCGCCGGAGCGTGGATCTCGCTCTCCGTGGCGGCGGGCACCTCCCGCGTCCCCCAATTCCTTCGCCGGAAGGTCGCGCCTCCCAGGTTGGCGTTCATCGCGTACGAGTCTACGAAGCGGTCCGGCCCGGGGCTCTCGTCGCGGGTCGGATCCTGGGGACACCGCAGCATGGCGACGCCTTTCATGAACGGTTGGAGCGCGAGGGCCCAGCCGGTTCCTGGCTGGAGCGGACCGAAGGGGAACGCGTCATTGTGGTCGGCGGCGTAGAGGAGCGTCGCCGCGCCGATCTGACGCTCGTTCGAGAGGCAGGCCACGCTCCCCGCGCTCCGCCTCGCTCCTCCGATGACAGGGTAAAGGATCGCGGCGAGGACGGCGAGGATCGCCGCCACAGTCAGGATCTCGACGAGGGTGAACGCCCGACGTCTTTGTGAGCAGGCCATGATCGGGAGACGAACGACATGGCCCCTTCGTTCAAGGCCTTTGTCGATCAACCCAACCGACTCCCATTACCCCTTTATGCGCGGCGAACCGCCCGACGCATCACACCGAGTCCCTAGATGATCGGGGCTTGGAAGGTGGTGCGTTCGACCACCGCGACCGCCGAGGCGTGGGTGCGCTCGTGGGTGATCGTGATATGGAGCCGCATGCGGCCCGAGTTGAAGTGCGGGCTGCGCACCGTCGCGCGGGGGGCGCCGTGGGGCGCGGGAAGCACCTCGACGTCCTGCCACGACAGGGGGACGCCGAGCGCCTTGTAGATCGCCTCCTTCGCCGCCCAACGTCCCGCGACCTGCGCGGGCGTCACCGCGAACTCGCGCTCCGTGGGCGTGAGGATGCGCTCCAGAAAGCGGGGATTCTCCATCGCGCGCCGGATGCGCGCGATTTCCACGAGGTCCATGCCAAGGCCGACGATCATTTTAGGGGGTGAGGAAGGAAGGGATTCGGAGTCCTGACTCCCTTCCTTCCTAAGTACCTTACTCCCTCAGAACTTGACCGTCACCTGCGTGGTGAGGAAGCCGCCCCGGTAATCGAGTCCGTTGGAGGTCTGATAGTCGTGCCGGATCGCCGACTGCTCGTAGGCCAGCGTAAACCGCGTGTTCGTGCCGAGCGCGTGCGCCACGCCGACGCCGTACCACTGGTAGCGCGGCGTGCCCGACGGCGCGTTCACGAGGTCGTTGAAGACGGTCTGCTCGTAGGAGACGTACCCGTCCCAAGCCTTTCCGAGCCGCTCGTCGAGGCGGGCGGCAAAACGGCCGATGTCGGTGCCCCGGTCGAAGAAGGTCCCGGACGGCCCGTTCTCGAGGCCGTGGGAGAGCTCTCCCTCCAGCCCGAGGTCGAGGCGCGACGTGAGGCCGATCCGCGCCTTGCCGATCCCCCCGCGCACGTTCGTAGGGTCGCGCAGCACGCCCAAGCGCCCCCAGTCGCCGGGGGCAAGGTACTCCGTCTGAACCTGCCGGTACTGTGCCGAAAGGTCGAGGCGGCGGCTCGACCATGCCACCTTCGCGTCCCAGGCGTTGCCGGCGAGGCCGTTCGTCCGGCGGCTCCCGTCGTAGGCGTCCGACTGCCGCAGGCCACCCGAAAAACGAAGGCGTCCGAACTCGAAGTCGGCTTCGCCACCGTAGACCTGCAACCGGTCGAACTGCCCGCCGGGCGGAAGCACGAGGTTGTCGGAGTCCAAAAAGAGCGCGTCGCCGCGAAGATGGAGGCCGCCGATCGACGACGTCAGAGTGCCGCCGAGCAGACGATCCGCGAGAAGGCGCTCGCTCAGGTCGAACGAGCCGGTAAAGCCGTTCGCCGGGCCGGTACGGATGGGGTCGAGCAGGACGCCGTCGACGGTCTGCACGTGATTCGTGCCGCCATAGGCTTCGACCGCGATCGGTCCCAGCCGGGTCGAGGCGTGCGCCCCGTCGAAGGTGTAGTCGCCGTTGTCCCAGCGCGGGTTGTCGAAGTAGGACGTGTTGTCGATGCGGCGAAAGATCCAGGACGATGCCTGGTGCTGGATGCGCCCCGCCTCGGCGTCATAGCTCCCCCCGGAGTACGACACGGCGAGCGTCTGAAGATAGAGATCGCCCGAGCCCTCGGCGTAGCCGAAGCGGCTCGGAAACGTCTGGGCTTGGAAGGTGTTGGCGGGCGAGAACAGGTCGCTCTGATTGCCGAAGCCGACGTTCGTCGTGACCACGCCCTCCACGGGATTCTGCCCAAAAGCATCGGTGGCCACGACGGTGCCACGAACCTTCAGTCCCGTTTCGTTCGTCGTTCGGAAGTCGAAGGCGGCCTCGTGAAGGACCGAGGCGGTGTGGGTGACGCTCGAGACGTCCGACGCGGTGGGATTCGGTCCCTTGTTCGACGTTCCTTCGATCCGCCCGTCGCGATCGAGGCCGAAAAGGTCGCCGTCGCCGTGCCCGCCGCCCGCCCAAAGGTCGATCTCGCCGACCACCTCCAAGGGGTCCTTCTTGCGTTCGAGAACGCCGACGCGCCCCGCGAGCCCCTTCAACTCGTCCTTCATCGCCTGGGCGTCCACGCCAAGCTGGGTGAGCTCCAGTTCGAAGGTGTCGCTCGCGCGCTGGAGGTCGGCGATCTCCGCGCCGTAACGTTTCATCGCGTCGAGGTCGGCCTTGAGCCCATCGATGGTGGCTTTCAGCGCGTCGATCTCCGGCTTTCCCGTCCCCCCGATTCCTGGAGACTGAAGCGCCCGAACCTGCGCGTCGAAGCCGTCGGTCACGTTTTTGAGGTTCACGTAGGCGGCATGAATCGCGACCGCCAGCTCGTAACGACTCATCGGGCGTCCACCCCGGTATAACCCGTCCGGATAGCCGACGAGCAGGCCGTCCGCCTTGAGGCGGGCCAATGCCGCGTAGGCCCAGTGGTTCTTCGGCACGTCGGGGAAGTTCCCTTCCTGCGCGAGGGCGGAGGAGGCGACGAGCAAAGTCGCCGCAAAGGCGAGAGAACGGACGGATCGCATGGGCGGCGGGAGAATACCGAATCTGCGTCCCCCCTCCTCTTGCCGCTGCGGCGTAAATCTTCGTTTACGACCCGCGCGATCGCGAGCAGGGGGGAGGCTGGAGGTGATGGCCCGGAGGACAGGAGTTTGCGCGAACTTTGGGATCGCTCCCCTTCCCCTCTCAGCTTTTTTTCGCTGGAAGTGTTCAGAAGTCGGAGTCCGCGCCTGAAGGGGGGAGACGGTAACCTCGCCGCATGGACCTCTTCATCTCCGCCGACATCGAGGGCATCACGGGGCTCGTGTCGTGGTCGCAGTGCAGCCGGCCGGACGGGCAGTCGTTCGATTACGCCTTCGCGCGCCGGATGATGAGCCACGACGTGAACGCCGCCGTTCGCGGCGCGCGGAAGGCGGGCGCGGAGCGCATCCTCATTAAGGACAGCCACGGCAACTCGAAGAACCTGCTCATCGAGGATCTCGAACCGGGCGTCGAGTTGGTGAGCGGCCACGGCAGCCGCACCGACGGCATGATGACGGGCGTCGACGCCACCTTCGGCGCGGCGATGCTAGTGGGCTATCACGCGATGGCGGGCACGCTCGGCGGGATCATGGAGCACACGATCACCGGCGGCGTCCACCGGCTCTGGATCAATGGCGAGGAGACCGGGGAGATGGGGCTAAGCGCGGGCGTCGCGGGAGGGTATGGCGTGCCGCTCGTGATGGTCTCTAGCGACGCGGCCGGTTGCGTGGAAGCGGCCACGCTCGTGCCGGGTGTCGAGACGGCGATCACCAAGGAGGGCTACGGCCGCTACATGGGACGGCTGCTCCACCCGAGCGAGACCGCGCCGCTGATCGAGGCCGCCGCCGAGCGGGCGGTGCGGCGCGCGGCGGAGATCGCGCCCAAGCGGTACGCCGAGCCGACGACGGTCCGGGTGGAATTCAACCGGGCGGAGGAGGCCGATATGGGCGCGAAGCTCGTCCCCAACCCCACCCGCGTCGACGGCTACACCCTGGAGGGCCGGTTCGACACGTACGCCGAGGCCCACCGTTTCGCGTGGAATCTCATGGCGATGTCGTTCGAGGGCATCGGGGCGCAGAAGTAGGGCGTTGCGGACGATTGCAAGCATGGCTCACGGTTGCAAACGTTGCCCGGATGGAGCGATCGTAAGCAATCGTCCGCCACGTCCGCAATCGTAAGCAACCGTCATCCCTTCGGCTCGACTCTAAGCTGATTGACCACCTTGTCCACCCCGCGGATCCCTTCCACGGTCTGGATGACAAGGTTCTTCTCGTGGGCGGTGCGGACGTGGCCGCCGACGGTCACGACGCCGCCCGTGTTCTCGATGTGAAGCCCCGACACGTCCACGCCTTTTCGCTGGGCGAGTTCCCCGTTGATCCGAATCACGAGCTGCGCGTTGCCCGCTGCGCGGGTCGCCGTCTTCGCCACCTGCCCCACGTCGTGCGTGAGGTCGGAGGCGTCTTTGGCGTTGCACCCGACGAGAACGACGAGGCAGAAGGGAAGCAAACGGCGCATCAGCCTTTAGAGTCGTGGCGGCTCCCGAGGGTTCACGCAACATCGGCGGTCCCAGGACCGTCCAAAGGGCCGCAATGGCGATCGCCCTCCCCGACGGCTTGAGACGGTGGCTGATGGAGGGCCACGGCCCGAAACACGTTGGGCCGGCCGCCCACGAAGAAGCCCACACGCCCCAGGCTTGGTACAAGGTGATGTGCCTCACGGGGGTCGACTACTTCTCGACCCTCGGCTACCAGCCGGGCATCGCCGCGCTCGCGGCGGGCTCGCTCAGCCCCATCGCCACCCTCGTGCTCGTGGCGCTCACCCTTTTCGGCGCGCTCCCCATCTACCGCCGCGTCTCGGAGGAGAGCCCCCACGGCGAAGGGTCGATCTCGATGCTCGAGAAGCTGCTCCATTTCTGGGCAGGCAAGCTGCTCGTTCTCGCCCTCCTCGGCTTCTTGGCGACCGACTTCATCATCACGATCACCCTCTCCGCCGCCGACGCGGCTGCCCACCTCCGCGAGAATCCCTTTTTCCGGTCGTCGCTCGGCGGGCTTCAGATCCCGCTCACCCTCGGCTTCGTTCTGCTTCTCGGCGCGGTGTTCCTCAAGGGGATCAAGGAGGCGGTCGGCATCGCGGTGGGTCTCGTCATGGCCTACCTGTTCCTGAACGCGATCGTCGTCGGGTACGGCCTGTTCCTGATCGCGATCCACCCGCATCACCTCGTCGACTGGAAGGACGCCCTCGTCCGCGCGCACGGCAATCCTTTCATGATGGTCGCCGTTTCCCTGCTCCTCTTCCCCAAGCTCGCGCTCGGCCTGTCGGGATTCGAGACGGGCGTCGCCGTGATGCCCCTCGTGAAGGGCGGCACCGACGACACGCACGACCACCCCGACGGCCGTGTCGCGAACACGAAGAAGCTGCTCTTCTCCGCCGCCATCGTCATGAGCGTCTACCTTGTCACGAGTTCCCTCGTAACGACCCTGCTCATCCGTCCGGAGGAGTTCGCAAAGGGCGGCCCCGCGAACGGCCGCGCCCTGGCTTTTCTCGCTCACCGATTCTTCGGCGAAGGCTTCGGCACCCTGTACGACTTCAGCACGATCTTTATCCTTTGGTTTGCGGGGGCGAGCGCGATGGCGGGCCTCCTGAACATCGTGCCCCGCTACCTTCCCCGCTACGGAATGGCCCCGGACTGGACCCGCGCGCAACGTCCCCTCGTCCTCGTCTACAGCCTCATCGCGGTCGGCGTCACCCTCCTGTTCCGCGCCGACGTCGATGCCCAGGGAGGCGCGTACGCGACCGGCGTGCTCGTGCTGATGACGAGCGCGGGCGTCGCGGCGACGATCTCCGCGCGCAAAAAGAAAGAGCCCAAGGCGCGCACCTTCGGCTTTATCGCTCTCGTGTTCGCCTACACGACGATCGTCAACGTGGTCGAGCGGCCGGAGGGCCTCAAGATCGCGGCGTTCTTTATCGTCGCCATCGTCGCCGTTTCTCTGCTCTCGCGGACGACCCGCAGCATGGAGCTCCGCTCGTCCCACGTCACCCTCGACGAGGCCGCCCAGCGGTTCGTCGACGAGGCGCTCGCCTACGACGGGCGCCTGCGGCTCGTGCCCAACCACCCGGAGACGCGCGACGAGACGGAGTACGAGCGGCAGACCCAGGAGGCGCGCGAGGACCATCACATCAAGCCACAGGAGCCCATCCTCTTCCTGGAGGGGGACGTCGACGACCCCTCGAATTTCGACGACGACATTCACGTGACGGGCGGCGAGGTCGACGGCTACCGCATCCTGCCCACCAAGGGCTCCGCGGTCCCGAACACGATCGCCGCGATCCTGCTCCACCTGCGCGACATCTCCGGACGCCGCCCCCACGCCTACTTCAACTGGACCGAGGGCAATCCCTTCACCTGGATGCTCCGGTTCCTCATTTCCGGAACCGGCGAAGTCGCGCCCATTACCCGCGAGATCCTGCGCAAAGCGGAGCGTGACCCCGACAAGCGACCCGCCGTCCACGCGGCGATGTGAAAGAGACCCTATAGAGTGCGGTGGCCTGCCCCCGCTTTCGTGAGCGAGCCTGCGAGCGTCATTCTCGTCTCGCAAGCTCGACGGAGCAAAGCGGCGGCAGGCCACCGCATTCTAAACTAAAGGGGTGAACGTCGTTCTCGGCGTGTCGGGCTCGGTGGCCGCCTACCGGGCGGCGGACCTCGCCCGCGAGATCATGCGCGCGGGCCACGTCGTCCGCGTCTGCCTTACCGACGGCGCGAAGCGGTTCGTCACCCCCGCCCTGTTTGAGGCGCTGACCGGACAGCCGGTGCTGGAGAGCGTGTTCGAAGAGCCCGTCGCCGGGCGGATGGCCCACATCGACTGGGCTCGGGAGGCGGACGTCGTCGTGGTCGCCCCCGCTACCGCGAACACCCTCGCGCGGATCGCCCACGGGATCGGCGACGACATGCTCACGACGCTCGTCCTCGCCACCGCCGCGCCGCTCGTCCTCGCCCCCGCGATGAACCCGCACATGCTGGCGAACGACGCGACGGCGGACGCCCTGAAGACCCTTGAGGCGCGGGCAGTCATCGTCACGCCCGACGAGGGCGACGTCGCGTGCGGCGAGCACGGACGGGGCAAGCTCGCGTCGGTCGCGCGCATCGTGGCGGCGGTCGAGAGCGTGCTCGTGGACCGAACCCGGCTGGCGGGCCGGCGCGTGCTCATCACCAGCGGCCCCACGCAGGAGCCGATCGACGCGGTGCGCTACCTCACGAATCGATCGAGCGGCAAGATGGGTGCGGCCCTCGCCCGCGCGGCGTTGCTCATGGGCGCGGACGTCACCGTCGTCGCCGGCCCCTCGTCGGCGGTCTATCCGATCGGCGCCAAGGTCGTCCGGGTGCGGACCGCGCAGGCGATGCACGACGCGGCGCTCGCCGCGGGCGGAGACCTCATCGTCGCGGCGGCGGCAGTGGCCGACTACCGACCGGTCGCGCCCTTCGACGGCAAGCTCCGCCGCACCGGCGAGAACCTCACCCTCGAACTCACGCCCAACCCGGACATCGTCGCCGCGCTCGCCCGCTCCTATCCCGAGGCGACGGTCGTCGGCTTCGCCGCGGAGCCCTCGGACGACCTTTCGGTCGCGCGCGAAAAGCTCGCGCGCAAGGGCCTCTTCGCGGTCGCCGCGAACGACGTCTCGGATCCGTCGATCGGCTTCGATGCGGACGACAACGCCCTGCGCGTGGTGTTTCGCGACGGCACCACGCGGGAAAGTGGACGAAAAGGCAAACTCGCGTGCGCCCGCTGGCTTTTGGAGCAGGTCGCCTGAAGAGGGTTCCTCTCGAGCAAGGAGGGGAACCGCTTGTCCTTGATGCCCCGGGAGCCGTCCTCGCGAAGGATTCTACATGGGATGGGTCAAGCTCCCGGGGTTCAACGCAAAAGCCTCGGGAGCTTGTCTAGAGCGCCGCAACGCCTTATTTAAGGATGGCTCCCGGGGCATAGAAGCATTCCGCGGGGAACTCTAAGTCCGGAAGCCCGCGCGAAGGCTTGCGCCTCCGACTCCACCTCCGCGGCAGACGATGCTCACAGTGCCTCGATCACGCGGCCCGGCCTGTCAGCGCCCTCATAACGAGGTCGGCGGTGGCGGGGTTCGTCGCGAGGGGGACGTTGGAGAGGTTGCAGGTGCGAAGCAGCGTCTGGATGTCCGGGTCGTGAGGGTGGACGTCCATGGGCTCGACGAAGAAGAACACCGCGGCGAACGGCTCGGCGAGGATGCGCGCGGCGATCTGCACGTCGCCGCCCTTCGGGCCGCTGCGCATCTGCTCGACCTCCAGGCCCGTCGCCCCGGCGACGAGCGCGCCGGTCGTGCCGGTGCCGATCAGCCGGTAATGCGCGAGCGCGTCGCGGTGGCTTTGGGCGAACGCGAGCATCGCGTCCTTTTTTCCGTCGTGGGCGATAAGGGCGAGCAGAGCGTTAGGCATTGAGGGAGTGAGGGGATTAGGGAGTTAGGGCCAAAACCTTCTTGACCTTACTCCCTAATCCCCTCACTCCCTATCCTCCCTTTTTCGCCTTCCGCGTGTACGCCACTTGGACCATGCTGGGGGAGACGGTCGCCATCGTGCCGTCGTCTTCGATCTCGAGATCGAAGGGATCGAAGATCCAAGCGAGGCCGAACTCGCGGCCCGCGTCCTCCGCCCGTCCGCGCATCGACTCGTGGGTCATTCCGTCGAACGAGGTGGGCGCGCAGCGCACGAGGGCGCCCTCGACGGTGTACCGGCCTTCGAGGGCGCCGCGATGACGAAACGTGCCGTCGGCGCGCAGTTCCAGCGGGGCGGGCTGCGCCTCGCGCAGGAGCGCCCGAATCTCGGCGGGCTTGAGGGAATCCTCCGTCCCGGGGCGCAGGCGCGGAGCGCCCACGTAGCTTCCTGCCACCTCCGCCAAAGTCGCCACGCCAAGGACTAGGATGGCACATCGATTCCGGGACTAAAGCCCCACGTTTTCCGAGAACTGTGATAGCTTGAAGAACCGTGGCGTTTCCCGTCCGTAGTAAGAACCCGCCGGAGAGCTTTCCCTTTGCGACGATTTTCCTCGTCGTCGCGAACGTCCTCGTCTACATCGTCACCACGAAGGATGGCCTCGTCGCGCGCGAGTCCGTGATGATGGACTGGGGTCTCAAGGCCAATTCCTTCACGCCCCTCAAGGTTCTTACCTCGATGTTTCTCCACGGGGGGCTCATGCACCTCGTGGGCAACATGTGGTTTCTCGCCCTCTTCGGCATCGCCGTGGAGGGACGCCTTCGCTGGTACCGCTTCCTGCCCGTCTATCTGCTCTCCGGGGCCTTTGGCGGCGCGCTTCACATTCTGGTGCTGGGACGTGCGCACCCGGACATGCCCCTCATCGGCGCGAGCGGCGCGATCATGGGCATCATGGGCGCGGCCCTCTGGATGTTCCCCTACGCGAAGGTGACCGTCCTCTCCCGTTGGGGCGAGCGTGGCGAGGGGCTGGGCATGCTGTTCGCCTCCTCCGACTGGCCGATGTGGGGCGTCGGCCTCTACTATCTCGGCTTCGACCTGCTGTTCTATCTGCTCATCGGGAAGTCGAGCGGGACCGCGCACCTCGCCCACTTAGGCGGCGCGTTCGCGGGCTTCCTCCTGTGCGCCCTCTGCCGTCCCCACCGAGACAGCGAGACCGCGAGCCAGAGCAAGGCGGTCCTCGCCGAGGTGAAGGATCTCGGCGTTCTCAGCCGCATGGAACTCGCCGAGCTCCACCTGGGCAACCCCAGCGATCCGCTTATCGTGCTGCATTGGATGGACAAAAGCCTGCGCGCCCCGCAAGGCCCGAACGAGGCTTGCCTGTCCGCATTCATGAAGGCGCTTCCCCGGATGCGGCGCGAGGTCGACGTCCGCGCCCTCGCCTCTCCCCTTCTCGGCCTCGCCCATCTGGGTAAGGTGCCCACTCGCGACGTGATCGCGCTCGCGGGCGATCTCGAACGTGCCACCGACACCCGCGCCGCCCTGCGTCTCTACGAAGTCGCCTACGGCGCCCCCGACGCCACCGAGGCCGAGCAGGAGACCGCCTGCTTCCGTGCGGGACTGCTCTACGAGAACACCGCCCTCAACCCCGAGCGCGCGGCGGGCTGCTACGCCGAGGTCCTCAACCGCTGGCCCATGGGCTCCTTCGCCTCCAGCGCGCAGACGCGGCTCTCGGGGATTCGGGCGAGGGCCTAGAAGAGCAGGAGGGAAGGGGTAAACGGGAAGAACGTCACGTTTGTCTAAGGAGGATTAAGCATAAAGAAAGCTCACCTTGAAGCACGCGAGGCATTGACTTCGCCGAAAGGACGGAGCGTTTCGATTCTCGTGTCCTTCCTTGTGGGCTTGGTCCTGATTGCCTGCCTCGGTGCTGGGCTTTATGAGCTCGCGCCTTCCTCGTTGAACAGCGAGATCGTGCATCTGATGGTTCTCGGGCTGGGAGTTAGCTTCGCCGAGTTTTTCCGGCGCGAGATCCTGAAGCGCAATCAGGTTCTCAAAGGTGCTAAATCGACCGAAACCTCGACTCATCTCTTTTTAGGCGTGGCGATTCTCTCATCCAAGGAAAGCCCCTGTTCCCTTTCACTTTTCCCTCACAGCCCGCCGATAAACTCTTTCGCCGCCTCGACTCCTTCCGCATCGAGGGTATGACCACCGGGGTGCCAGCGAACGGAGACGCGGGCGCCCGCGCCCGACAGCATTGCCGCGAGTCGCGCCGAGTTTTCCTTCGGGACCAAGGGGTCCCGTTCGCCGCAGTCCATATGAACCCGGATGCCCATCAAGTTGGGCAACTCCGAAGGCTCGAAAGGCACCATCGGCGCGAGAAGCAGCGCGGATTGGAACGTCTCCGGCCGCCGCAGAAGGATCGCCGCCGCAGCGTTCGCGCCGTTGCTGAAGCCGACCGCGATCCGTCCGCCGCCCGGAATCTTTCCGGTGACGAAGTCGGCCAGTTCGTCCGCGCGCTCGAAGAGATTCGGCAGGTCGAACACGCCTTCCGCCTTGCGCCGGAACCAGCGGTTCATCCCATGCTCCGGCTCCTTTCCGCGGGGCGACAGCAACCCCATGCCGGGCCGACGCAATTCCCGGCCGAAGGCCATCATGTCCGTCTCGTCGCCGCCCGTACCGTGCAGCATCACGAGGGTCGGCGCGCCGGGCTCGGACAGGTGGATGAAGTCGCTCACCCCTCTATTGTGGTGCCTCCTTTCAGGAGGCATTCCCGAGTGGCATCGGCTTCCAGCCGATGCCACAAACGGGACTTCTTTCGTCGTCTAAGCGACGAGAAGTAAATCGAGCGGCACATGATAGGTCTCGCGCATCTTGAACGCCTTGGGAACCGACATGGGACGACGACCTTCGAGGAAGTCCTCCACCGCCGCCCCGCTCCCGAAAATGGAAGCCAAATCCTCGACGGAAGGGCTGTGGGATTCCATCACGCTCTGTACGACCGCTTGGGGTGGCAACGCCGGCCAAGGGTCGTTTTTTTCTTCCTAGGCGCAGACCCGTGTGATGAGCGTTTCTCTTTCGGCGGCACCGTCCGTTCCGTCCTCGGCAATCCACAGATCTCGGATGCGGGACACGGCGGCGGCGTGGCTCACTTCGTCTTCCACGACAGGGATGGCGATCGTTCTCCTAGCTCTTTCACGTTCAGACGGTCGTACTCGGCATGGGTGCCAATCCACAGGATGTAAATCGAACCCTTGCCAAAGACCGTAAGCACGACGAAGCGATATTTGTTTCCTCCCAGGTTGAACACGAGCAGATCGCTGTTCTTCCCCTGCACCAGGTGCACCGCCGAGAAGTCGTGCCGCACATCGGCGAGGGTGTTCCACGAGGCGCTCCCCGCGGTTTTCCACCAGCGTAGGAGTGGACGCGGTGCCTGAGGATGCAACCGCAGAGGCGCCGAGACGCTGAGGTAATCCCGAACTCAGCGTTCCCTCAACGTCTCCGCGCCTCTGCGGCTAAAGCCCTCGCACGAAGCCGGAAGGCCTCTTCCCGCGGATAAAGGGATGAGCAGACTACAAAAGGTAAACTAAGGTTCACTATGGCCGATAAACTGCCCACTGTGGTGATCGTCGGTCGACCGAACGTCGGCAAGAGCACCCTCTTCAAT
>CAXUKB010000111.1:0-1410 GCA_964251345.1 uncultured Fimbriimonas sp.
CCTCATGACCCAGATCGAGGGTACGACCGTGCCCGTGGGCAAACTAGACGTGCGCCCCTTCCGCGACGACCGCCCCAAGCCGGAGGCGGACGACACGCAGATCCCCTTCGAGGTCACGGGCAAGACGGTGATCCTCGTGGACGAGGTCGCCCACACCGGACGCACGGTGCGGGCCGCGCTCGACGCCCTCATGCGGCATGGCCGACCGAGCGCGGTCCGACTCGCGGTGCTCGTCGACCGGGGTGGCCGGGAGTTGCCCATTCAAGCCGATTACGTGGGCAAGACGGTCGCCCCCGCGAAAGACGAACGGGTCGTGGTGCGAATGCACGAAATCGACGGCGAGGACGCGGTGGTCCTCGAAACCGCGGGTTAAGCCAGACGACGATGGAGCGCATCGCGACGGCACGTCTCACGGTTCGCGCCTTCCAGGCGACGGACCTTGCCGATTTTCTATCCTATCAGGCACGTCCAGAGGTGCGGCGGACCATGCCCGGGGAGCCGATGGACGAGGCGGGCGCGATCCGCTTCCTCGGGCACCAGGCAAATGCGCGGGGAGACGAGCGCGGGCAGTACCACGCCTACGCCGTCGAACTCGTCCTCGAGGGGCGAGTCATCGGCGACGTGGGCGTTTTCCTGCACCGGGAGCCGGACGACGAAGGCGACGTGGGTTTCCAGTTCCACCCGGACTACCACGGACGCGGCTACGCCCAGGAGGCGGTTCGGGCCTTGCTGCGGCACCTCTTCGTCGATCTCGGCCTTCGCCGGATTACCTCCGGGTGCGACGCGCGGAACGAGCCTTCCTATCGCCTGATGGAGCGCCTAGGAATGAGTCGCATCGAAGACACAACCCTGAGCGAAAGTCGCCTCTACGCCCTCTCGCGCGACGAGTGGCTTGCCCGGGACCCGGACGAAGACTAAGTTCATTCCCTCAAAGGGTGTAGAGAAACGGTGTTGACGCATCATTAAAAAGGCATGCCCTGCCACTACCATTCATTTCTCGACAGACCCTCAGTCTTTGTGCTCGTCGCGCTTGACGAGCTTGTTGAAGTGGCTCGTCTTACCGTCGGCGGTCTTTTCCTGCACGATGAGACCGAGCTTGCCCTCCTCGAACTTGTCGAACCACTCGTTCCACGGAATCTCTTCCAGCTTGCCCTCCCCGCTGTATCCGGGGAAATCGAGCCGGATCAGTCCGACGTCGTCTTTGCCGTGCTCGGTGCCCGCGACCCGGCTGGGCTTTCCCTTCCGGGCCTCGGCCCACTTCCGAATCTCGTCGTGGTCGGTGATCAAGTGCGAAGTCGCCATCGTGCCCTTTTCGACCGGAGCTCCGAAAACAGGGTTCGACTCTTTTAGGGCGCCTTGAGGCGACCCAAAGGAATTCGCGCCTTTCCGAAAAGGATGACGCCGGTAAAC
>CAXUKB010000111.1:1420-12636 GCA_964251345.1 uncultured Fimbriimonas sp.
GCTGCCGTTCTTGTTATGACCAACTCAAAGATCCGCGTCGCCCTCGTCGGCGTCGGCAACTGCGCTTCCGCCCTGGTTCAGGGCGTCGAGTTCTATAAAGACGCAGCCGACGACGAGTTCGTGCCCGGTCTCATGCACGTCGTGTTGGGGGGCTACCACGTTCGCGACGTGGAGTTCGTCGCCGCCTTCGACGTGAACGAGACGAAGGTCGGGAAGTGCCTGAGCGAGGCGGTGTTCGCGGAGCCGAACAACACGATCAAGTTCTCCGCCGTGCCGTGCAACGGAATCGAGGTGCAGCGAGGCCCCACGCTCGACGGCGTGGGCAAGTACACCTGCCACGTCGTTCCGGAGTCGAGCGCGGAGCCGGTCGACGTGGCCGCCGCGCTCAAGGCTGCGGGAGCCGAGGTGCTCGTCTCCTACCTGCCCGTCGGCTCCGAGGAGGCGACGAAGTTCTACGCGGAGGCCGCCTTGGAGGCGGGTTGCGGCTTTATCAACTGCGTGCCGGTGTTCATCGCCTCGCGCCCGGAATGGAGCGATCGCTTCGCCGCAAAGGGGCTTCCGATCATCGGCGACGACATCAAGTCGCAGCTCGGGGCGACGATCACCCACCGGGTGCTGACGAACCTCTTCCGGGAGCGCGGCGTTCGCCTCGACCACACCTATCAGCTCAACTTCGGCGGCAACACCGACTTCATGAATATGCTGGAGCGTGAGCGTCTGGAGTCGAAGAAGATCTCCAAGACGAACGCCGTCACCTCGCAGCTCGATTACGAGATGAGCAACGAGGACGCCCACGTGGGCCCCAGCGATTACGTGCCGTTCCTCAAGGATCGCAAGTTCTGCCACATCCGCATGGAAGGCACGACCTTCGGCAACGTGCCGCTGCTGTGCGAGGTCAAGCTGGAGGTGTGGGACTCGCCCAACTCGGCAGGCGTGGTCATCGACGCGATCCGGTGCGCGAAGCTCGCCCTCGACCGGGGCGTCGGCGGCGCGCTCACCAGCCCGGCGAGCTACTTTATGAAGACTCCGCCCGTGCAGTACACCGATGCCGAGGCCCGCGCCCGGACCGAAGCCTTCATCGCCGGCGAGGACGCGCGTTGACGCAGGAGGCCATCGCGGCGAAGGTCCAAGAGTTGGGTCCGTGGTTCCACAACCTCGACCTTCGAGGGGTCAAGACGGCGCCCAACCACTTCCTCGGCGACTATCCGAACTTCAAGTTCCGAAAGTTGGCGCCCGCCATCCCCGAGGACTTGACCGGGAAGAGCGTGCTGGACATCGGCTGTAACGCGGGCTTCTACGCGATGGAACTCAAGCGCCGGGGCGCGGACCGCGTGGTCGGCACCGATTCCGATCCCCGCTACCTCGCGCAGGCGCGTTTCGCCGCCGAGGTCGAGGGGCTCGACATCGAGTTTCGCGAACTGTCGGTCTACGACGTCGCCCTGCTGAGGGAGAGGTTCGACTTCGTGGTCTTTATGGGCGTCCTCTATCACCTGCGTCATCCGCTGCTCGCCCTCGACCTCATTCACGAGCACGTCGCGGCCGACCTCATGCTGTTCCAAACCATGCAACGCGGCTCGACGCAAATCGATCCCGTGCAGGAGGATTACAGCTTCTTCGATACCGACCACCTCGACAGCCCCGGGTATCCGAAGATGGTGTTCTTCGAGCACCGCTACTCGCAGGATCCCACGAACTGGTGGGCCCCCAACGCCGCCTGTACGGAAGCGATGCTCCGCTCGTCCGGCTTCGACATCGTCGCCCATCCCGAGCAGGAGGTCTACCTCTGCCGCCGCGTCGAGCTTCCCGAGCTTCCCGACGGCCCCCGCGCCGTTCATCCTGCCCTATGATCGACTCCGTTAAGTTTTGGAACGAGCCCAACAATAAGTCCCACTGGGACTTTGAGAACCTGGATCCCGACTGGTCCCGATTCTCCGAGATGGTCCGCCTTGCCGGAGAGGCGGTCGCGAGCGAGAATCCGCGCCTGACCCGAGTCCTCGGCGGCATGTCGCCCATCGACGCCGCCTGGGTTCGGCGGATCGAAGCGCACGGCGCGCTGCAGGGGGTCGACGCGCTCGCCGTCCACGGCTTCCCGCTCGATTGGAACCACTGGACGATTCAGGAGTGGCCCGACAAGCTGAAGGAGATCCAAGCGGTCACCGACAAGCCGGTTTGGGTCACCGAGGTCGGCATTTCGACTTTCGGAGCGGAAGAGGTGCAGGCTTGGGGGCTTCAGAAGACCGCCGAGCTGCTCATCGGCCGTGCCCCGCGCATTCACTGGTACTCGCTCTACGACCTTCCCCGCGCTTGGCCCGCGACGACGCGCCACCGGGAGGCCGAAGGCTCGTCGTACTACCGCCACTTCTACATGGGCCTGCTGCGCGAGGACGGTTCGCCCAAGCCCGCGCTTTCGAAGTTCCCGCTCTACGCCCCCGAGATGGGCCTCTGCCAGTGGTTCCACTTCGAGGATCCACGGCTGGACGACGCCGTCCGCTGGTTCCGCAAGCTGGGCGTCCGGCACGTTCGCACCGGCCTAAGCTGGGCCGACTCGTTCCGCCCGAACGCGATGGCGTGGTTCGACCGGCAGATGAGCGCGCTGGACGAGTTCGACGTGACGGTCACGTTCTGCTTCACGCCGGAGCATCGCTCGCTTGCGCTGGAGCACGGCCTTCCCGGCCACCACACGAGCCCGCCGATCGATCCGAACGAGTTCGCCGAGTTCTGCGCCTCGATGGTTCGCCGCTATGCTCCCGGGGTCAGCCTTCACGCGGAGAGAATTGCGGTTTCGCCCTAAGCTCTCGGAAGGTACGGCTATGGAGCCGCGGCTCCCGCAAGCGCACCCACAGAGGGTGCGGCGACACGCCGATGGCGTTGGTTTCGGCCTCCTATGACCACGTTCCTCCTCGTCCGCCACGCCCTCCACGAGTTCGGCGGGGAGCGCATCGCCGGGCGCACGCCGAACGTCCACCTTTCGCCCGACGGACTTCGGGAGGCGGATGCGCTCGCCGAGCGGCTCTCGGGAATCCGGGTCGATGCCCTTTACGCCAGTCCCATCCTTCGCTGCCAAGAGACGGCCGAGAAGATCGTCCGACGTCACGACCTTGAGGTCGTGACGTCGGACGAGATCACCGAGCTGGGCTTTGGCGATTGGCAGGGGGCGCGCATCGACGTGCTCGACGAACAGGATCCCTGGAAACGGTTCAATGCGTTCCGAAGCGGGACCCGCGCGCCTCACGGCGAGCTGTTCCTTGAGACGCAGCTCCGAATCGTCCGCTTCATCCTCGATTTACGAGAACGGCACGAAGGCCAGACCGTCGCACTCGTGAGTCACGCCGACGTGATCCGGGCCGCGCTCCTCCATTTCCTTGGCATCCCCATGGATCTGTTCCTCCGGTTGGAGATCTCCCCCGCCTCCGTTTCGACGGTCGCGATCGCCGACTACGGACCCTGGGTACTTGGGGTGAACCACACGGGCCCGCTTCCGAAGTTGCCTTAGTGTGGTGTCGAGAAATGACATTCCGACGGTGTAGCGGCAGGGCTTGCCCTGCCGCTACGGGTCATTGTCCTACAAGCTCTTAGAGCGAAACTCTCCGTAGCCGGCTCAATCCTGCCTGGTACTCCCGCTCAATGTCGTCGAGGTTCCGTCCGGTGAGCACGGATCGATCGTCCCACGGCTCGGGATCGATCACCGCAAACGCGTCCGGGAGCTTGGCGAAGGTCCAACCTTTGCGGCTGGTTTCCAGGCGAAAGCCTCCGTTCAGCTTGATGCCCTCCACCCAGAAGTCGAGGCACCCCTGTTGAAGCGAGTCGACGACCGTCTGCTCGTCGTTCCAGTGGGTTCGGACGAGAGGCCGGTAAGTGCCGTAATCCCACACCACCATCGGTCCCGCTCCATACCCACCATCCGCAATCCGCCGCTCGACGTTCATGAAATCCACTTGATGGTCGCCGACTTCCCTCGCCGCGATCATTTTTCTTGGGTCGAGACTCGGATGCGGCCAGAAGGCCCACGAAAGAAGCGTTCCGAATGCTTCGAGACGAAAGTCGGTGTGCAGGTGGGTCGCCCGATGCCGTTTAACGACGTACCGGAGCGGCACCGCAAATCTCGAAAAGAGAAGGTATTGCTGCGGAATTCGTGAGCCGTAGGCCAGGAGGTCGCTCGGTCGCCGCATTTGTGAGGGATTGACCGTGGGGTCGAGTTCGAGTCGAATGCCGCGAACCGGATCTCGGTAGGAGACGAGTCGCGTCGCTTCGTGGTCGAGAGGAATTTTCGGGTCCATAGCCTTTCAGCACCGCTCTGGGTGCGCGACTATTGTAAGTCAGGAATGTAGAATTTCGTCTACCTCTTTTGATGTAGGACGAAATCGCGTATTGGTTGATCGCCACCTTTCAGGGCGTATTTCACAAAGACGGCCAACATCTACCCGCACTTTCCCCTTTGAATCGGCGCGTAGAATAGAGCCATGTCGCTCGTGGTCCGTGAAGAGGGTTCGGTGCCGATTCCCGAAGACCTAGCCGAAGAGTTCGGGGTTCATAAGGGCAGTTCCGTCGAAGGGGAACAGACCGAGGACGACCGACTGGCGTTGCACACGCATTCGTCCCGTGCGGAAGCCGCTCGAAAGCTTCTCGGGTTGGGCGAGGCTTGGCTGAAGCCCGGCGAAAGCGGCGTCGAAAGCTTCTTGAAGTGGCGACAAGAAGAACGTGAACTGGACGAGACGTATTGACGCGTCTCCTCGACACGTCCGCCGTCTTCGCCTAGATCTGTCGATCCTTCGCCGCATTGCCCGCGAGCCTGCGGCAAAGGGTACTACCTGACAAGAACGCCGGTTAGAGGACGCCGTCCCACAGGCGGCGCTCGTCGCCGCGTGGATCGTCGACGATCGACGTGCCGCCATCCTGAGCGTAGACGAGGGTCGCGCGGCGCTTCGCGTCGTACTGGGGCCATCCCTTCGGATCGTCGCCCTTGATGAAGGCCGCCCAGGTTTCGTGCATCGTCCAGCCATCGTGGTGGTTCCAGACGAAACCAAGCTCCGATCCGTGGACCGCGTGCCCCGCGTGGGCGTCGTTCGGATTGGCCGGGGTGTGGTCGAAGCGGTACATCCACGTCGCTCCGCCCCGGTTCGCGTGTGCCTCGGCGAAGCGGACGCTCGGGATCCAATACTCCTCCGCGGTGAGAAACCGGATGCGCCGCTCGAGATCGGAGTCCGCCGGGAACGTTTCGCGATAGCGCCCCTGCATCCGGACCGTGTCGGGGAAACGCGCGTTCGCCGTCTCCCGCGACCGAACGGACTTGCTTGCGTCTGCCGCCGGAAAGAACAGCAGGCTCTCGTCGCGATTCGTGCCGAGGAGGAGGGGCACCCCTCCGTCCACGAGCTCGACGGGAGGCTTGGGCAGGTACGTCCCGCCCACGAAGGGCCGGAAAGGAAAGGCGAACGGGTAGGTCGCCTCCAACCGGCGCTGACCGGCGAGAATCTCCTCCGCGGGAAGGTCGAGAAGCCGCTTCTCTTCCCCGTTTTTCAGCCCTAGCGCGGCCGCCAGAGCCCGCGCCACGATCGCCCCGGACTCCCGCGTGTGAACCGTCTGCCCGCCGCCGCTCTCCATGATCGCCCGCGCGAAAAGCCCCCGTGCGCTCGGCGCGCCCATGACTGCGGCAACGTCCTTCGCGCCCGCCGATTCGCCTCCAATGGTGATTCGATGGGGGTCGCCACCGAACGCGGCGACGTTGTCTCGCAGCCAGCGCAGTGCCGCCTCGAGGTCGCGGATGCCGTCGTCGCCGCTCCCCTCGTACGCCGCGCCGAGCAGATCGCCAAGCTCCAAAAAGCCGAAGGAGCCCAGACGGTACGCCACGGTGACGACGACGATTCCCTGGCGTGCGAACGACGCTCCGCTCTGGCCTTCCGTCCCGCCGCCGGAGTTGCCCCCGCCGTGAATCCAGACGAAGACGGGAAACGGCCCCGGACCTTCCGGCACCCACACGTTGAGGTAGAGGCAGTCTTCCGACCCCACGCGGCCGGATTGAACGGCGGACGGGGCGTTTCGCACCGCCTCGCGCGTTCCGCTCCAGGCTTCCGGAGCTTCGGGTGATCGAAACCGCAGGGGGCCGATCGGAGGCTTGGCGAACGGCACGCCTTGGAAGACGCGCAACCCCGCCTCGCGGCGACCCGCCAAAATCCCTTCGCGCACCTTCGCGGTGGGCGGTTCGTCGAAGCTCAACTTCGGCGTCACCGCCAATCCGGCGGCTCCGATAAGGAAGGAACGTCGGTCAAGGGTCACCTTTGAAGGCTACCCGGCATGTCGCTAATCGCCGGAGTCTTCGTCGATCAGAGTTGGATCTTCACCCAGATCGTCTTGCAGGTCTTCGGGAGAGCCGTTCGACCCCGGGCGGACCGGTTCGCCCGTCCCGATGATTCCCACGCCGCTGCCGCGCGCCGCCTCCCCGTCCGGAGTGTCGTCATGCCCGGGGGCTTCCGGGTCGAAGCTTTTTGCCATACGCCTTGGATCGCGTGGGGCGCAGAAAAGATTCACTCACGATCGCGCGACGAGCGTCACCACCGAACGCGTCGGAAGATCGACGGCAAGCCGTCCCTTCGCGTCGGTGCGGGCCATCGACGTTCGGTCCTGCGAGGCTCCGTCGTTCGTCGCGACCTGCACCGGGGTCGAGGGCGGGAGCCCCGCGAGGATCGCCTTCCCCGCGCCGCGTGGGTTCACGAAGAGCATGGCGAAGCGACGGTCAGGACCTACCGTCCCCAGCGCCTGCAGCTCGCCAAGATCGGAGCGGGAGGCCACGACGCGGGAGCCCGGCGCGAAAACCCTCTCCATCGCCTTCAACACGGTGAAGATCGGATACAGTTTCCCGTCTGGCGAGGCGATGGGATAGTCGTTCTCGTAGGTCCAGTAGTCCATTACGCGGGGGCTCGCCCACCGGAGAGTTCGCTCGTAGGCCATCGCCGTCCGGAGTGCGTTGTCCCACGTCGGCCAGGGATCTTTCGCCTGCCAAAGGGCCGAGTCGTGGCCCGCCTCCAGGCACCAGACCGGCTTGCCAAAGCGCACGCCAAGCTCCGCGATCGCCCGGTACGACACTTCGGATGCGGAGAGAACGTCCCAACAGTGAAACGCCAGCGGCCCGAGGTAGGGCGCGATCGTGGGGTCCTTGAGGATCGGCTCGGCGTACGCCGCGAAGGCGGAGCCACCTGCCGTGTCCCCGACTACGAACCGCGTCTTTAGCCCCGCCGCCGCGAGCCGTGGCCCGGCCTGACGGACGAAATCCCGCATCGTCGCTGAGGTGAACTTGAAATTGACTCCGTAGTCCGGCTCGTTGAACGAAAGATCGTCGGCCCGCGCGCCGTACTTGTCCCGTGCGACGACGAGATAGCGCACGATAGCCTCGATACAGTCCCGGTACTGGGCGGGATCGAGCACCCGGCCCGACGCCTCCTTCTTGCCGGGCAAGAGCCACGCGGGGCCTTCCCACACGGAGACCACGGTCGGGATGCCGCGCTTGGTGAGGAGGGCGAGCGCCTTCATCGAGGCGGCGGCCTGTCCCTCCTCCCGGTAGACGCCGCGCGAAGGCGTCCAGTAATCGAGGGGAAGTCCGATGCGAGCGTGACGAACCGGCAGATGCGCCAACACGGTGCGCCCGACCGCGTCGGGCGACTCCGTCCGGCCGTAACGCGGCTGGGTGAAGTTGCCGCCGAGCCCGATCATCGTCTGCCGGGGATGAGCGAAATCGAAGTCGACGGGCACCGTCCCGAGGGGGTCCCGCATTGCCAGCCCTTCCGTCAGGGACGCCAGCGATACGTCGGGGCCGAGGTCCTTCAGCTCGATGCCGCCAAGCTCCACCGTCTGGGGGCCGAAGGCGAGCCGAATCGAGAGCATCGCTTGGCCGGGCGCGTACGGCTCCGCGGCGCGGAACGGAATCTCGACGCGACGCCAGCCGTCCTTGACGTCGATGCCCTGCGTCGCGGACTTCGTCCAGGGTTCGGTCGCCCGCTCGAAGAGCAGCTCGATCCGGCCCGAACCGCCGCCCGGTCGGCTTCCGCGCAGCCACAGCGTCGCGAGCATCGTGTCGCCCGCCCGCAAGGGCACGGCGTTGGGCAAGGTGAGCTGGGTCGCGTTCGTCTCGGCGGAAGGCCCGCCAACGACGACGCGAAGCGCCTTTGCGAACCCGTGTCCGCTTGCCGCCACGATCTCCGCCCGCGAGCCGGTCCGCTCGAGACCGCCGACCGGCGTCGTCAGGGCGGCATCGGTCGCGAGCGCGGAAGGGCCGGAGGGGATCGTCTGCGTCACGAGGAGGAGCAGGAACGTCGCTGTTACCACGCCTTAGTATCCCTTTCGAGCGCGGCCCGGTAGCGCGTTTGGGCCCTTTCCAGCCGCGCACGCTCCGCCGCGTCGGCTCCCGATCGGCAGTGGATCGTCATTCCCAAGCGGAACGCGGTGTAGGCGGCGCAGTGGAAGCGTAGGGCGTCCGGATCGAGCGGAACGCCTTCCGAGACGACGGCACTGAGGAGCGGCGCGGCGGCGTTTGCGTCCAACTCCCACTCGACGATCGCGGCGGCGACATCCCACTCGATCGGCGGACGGCCGACGACGGTGTGATCGCCGGTGGGGCTCTTCCGCCCCGCCTTGACGATCGTTCCGTCGGGAAGGCGGCGCCATTCCCAGGGGGCGAGGCGATCGTCGGCGGCGGCGGGACGCTCACCGATCTCCGCGTACGAGGGAACCCCCATCTCCAGTCCGGCCTCTTGGCCGTTCCACGCGAGCATCTCGGCGAGGCGGGCGCGGGTCGCCGCCGCTTCTCTCGCCGAGAGCGGCGGACCGGCGGAGTCCGCGACCGAGAGTCCGATCGCGGCGAGGAGTTCAGGGGTGGCGTCGTCGATCGTGAGGGGCTCGCCGTCGATCCACGGGCCTGGAAGGAAGCCGAGGACGAGGGTGAGCGGTACGTCCGTGGGCCCGGAGCGGTCGGAGCGCCCTCGCCCCGGTTCGGTAAGGCCGACGAACTTCCAGAGCACGGCGGTCCCGTCGTTGCGCCGAACGAGGACTTTGCGCCGTTCGAACGGCGCGTCGAGGGGCGGCCATTCGGCTTCGTTTCGGAAGACGAGCGCGCGCCACCGGCCGCCGGTCAACTCTTCGACGGCGGCACCGTCGCCTGTCCGATCGATGAGCGTCGCTTCGAGGGTTCGGCCCTTCCAACGGAGACTCTCGGTTGGGGTCACGTACCGCGGCGCGCTTTGCCACCAGGCGCGGATCGTTTCGGAGGCTTCCGGCCCTGGCTCTCCGCCATGGCCGGGAAGGAAGGCGATCTGATCACGCGGAATGCCCGCCCGGTGGGCCGCTTCGGCGGCGGCGACCATCGAAGATCCGGAGAGGCCCGGCCCCTCGTCCACGATCAGCGCGTGCGTCGCGCCCCCAAGATCCTCCACGTGGGCCTCGCGGGCGAAGGGGTGCCCCACGGGGCGAAGCGTCGTTCGGCGGGCATCGAGCCCGTCAAAGCGCAGGGTCGCCGCGACGACAGCGGAAAGGGTCGTCCCGATGCTACGGACCCCGATGATCAGAGGTACGCCCGCATCCGGGTGGTCGCCGTGCCAGCGTTGCGCGGACGCCACGTAGGACTCGGGATAGAGGGCGTAGAACGCGAAGCCCTCCGGCACCTTTACCGTGAGGGCGACGCCGAGCTGAGGGATTCTGGCGAGCATGCGGACCGCGTCCGCAAGCCCCAAACGCTCCTCGTTGAGAAGCAAACCGACGAAAGCTCGGGCAAGCGCGTCGGTCAGTCGACGGCATGCCTCGGCGTGGAGAGGAAGGGCGTCCTCGACGGCCTGCTCCAGCATTCCCGCTTGGATCAGAAGCGCGCGGAGGTCGTCCAGCGAAAGGGGATCGGCGACGGCTAGACTCTTTTTGAGCCCCGCGACGGACGTGGCCATGGACTCTTGGGTGGAAGGGTCGCCGTAAACGATCATGCCAGAGGGTTCGGGAGAGAGGGTGGGCGTCTTGACGTTCCACCGGTGCATCAATTATGGGAGCTACTGGCAGGCGCGGGGCCTCGTCGAGGGCCTGCGGGCGCGCGGGCTCGACGCCGTGCTGCTGGACTACTGCTCGCCCATCGTTGAGACGCGCATCGCCCTGAGGCCGACCCTGCCGACGCCGGTGCCCCGCGCCGACGTCGCCGCCTACAAGCGCAAGACCCGACGATTTCTCGAGGAGTTCGAACGGCTGCCGCTCTCGCGCCCGTTCCACCTCGACCGCCCCGAGACCATGGAGACGTTCGACACCGTGGTGATCGGAAGCGACGAGGTCTGGAACCTTCGCCATCCTTGGTACGCGGGCCTGCCCGCCTTTTGGGGAGCGCTTCCGAACGCGCGTCGGGTCGTTTCTTACGCGGCGAGCTTCGGCAACTACTCGTGCTGGGAGGGCATCGGCGCGCCGTACACGGATTGGCTCCGACGGTTCGACGCGATCTCCGTCCGCGACGAGAACTCGTGGTGGATGCTGCGCAACGCGCTGGACCAGGAGTTCGAGACCGTGCTCGACCCGGCGCTCCAGTTCCCTCTCCCTCCGTCGGGAGATTGGAACGGTCCGCAAGAGCCGTACGCCCTGGTCTACGGCCACAACTTCACGCCGGAGTTCGCGGGTGCGGTTCGGCGGTGGGCGGACGCGCGCGGTCTGCCGCTCCTGAGCCTCGGCTACCGAAACGACTGGGCCGACGCGCAGTGGCTCGATGCGGGTCCGCACGACTTCGCGCACGCATTCGCGCGGGCAGAGTCGGTCGCGACAGACTTCTTTCATGGCTGCGTCTTCGCCGCCCGTGCGGACAAGCCTTTCGCGTGCGAGCTCTCCGATTACCGGTCGATCAAGGTCCGGGGGCTGATGGAGCTGCTGGGCGGCCTCGAACGCCTCGTGCCAGACGGCGATCTCCGCGATCTGCTCGACCGAGCGCCCGATTTTGGGCCGAGGATCGCCGAAATGCGCGAGGTTTCGAATCGGTACCTCGACCGAGCGCTCGGCGTGACGTCATTATGAGCCCCTCCCCGAAACGACGAAGCGCGGTGACCCCCCTCGCGATCGTCCAATCGGGTCTGTGCATCGGCTGCGGCGCTTGCGCGTCCCGGACCGACGCGGGCGAGGCGCGCATGGCCTTCGACGAGAACGGCCTCTTTCGGCCGGAGGGCGACGCGGCGTGGATGCGCGAGGGACCGGCCAAATTCTCCGCCGTCTGCCCGTTC
>CAXUKB010000112.1:0-5304 GCA_964251345.1 uncultured Fimbriimonas sp.
TAAAACCTACTCTCCCCGCCAGAGACGCCTTTTTCACGAAACGGCGCGGAAAAACGTCTCTATACGCGAACCCGCGAAGAACCCTAACATCCCTAACTCTTTAGGTTCGATCGAACCTGACTCTAACCCTAACTTAGCCCTAACCCAACCCTAACCGGAGTTAGGGTTGAAACGCGATTTCGTCGAGCGATGCGTCCCGTTGAAACGACGCCCCCGATTTGGGAGCCCCGAATCGGGAAAACCGGTGAAAAACCCGCCCAAACAGGCTCGCGGTTTGTGGAAAACGCGAGAACGGGCGCAAAACTCTAGAGCCGCGCGGCGAACGGGCCGATAACGAACCCACATGACGCCGCGCCGCCACCCTTCGGCGGTCGGGATTGGCACCGCCAGCCGCCTGACCGACGTAGAGGTTCACACGATCCGCTACTGGGAAGAAGAGTTCCGCCCTCTTCTCGACCCCATTCGTACCGAAGGGGGCCAGCGCCGCTACGGGCCGGAGCACCTGCTGATGCTGCACCGGATCCGCACCCTTTTGCGCGACGATCTTCTCACCATTCCTGGCGCGCGCCGCCGGCTCCAAGAGGAGCGCGCGGCGTGAGACCCCGCCTCTCCGCGGTGATGATCGCCCGGGACGAGGAGGCCGTCCTCGGCCGCTGCCTCGCCTCGCTCAAGGGCGCGGTCGACGAGATCGTCGTTCTCGACACCGGCTCGTGCGACCGCACCCCCGCCGTCGCCTGGGGCTACGGCGCGAGCGTTTTTCGGGGCGAGTGGGGCGACGACTTCGCCGCCGCCCGCAACGCCGCCCTGGCCTGCGCCCAAGGCGAATGGATTCTTTGGATCGACGCCGACGAAGAGCTCGTCGCCGCCCCCGAGCGGCTCCGCGCCCTGATGGACGGCGAGGCGGGCGGCTACGAGCTGCAGATCGAGAACCCCGTGGACGAGCGGCCGAACGGGGAGCGGTTCGTCCACACGACGCTCCGGTTCTTTCGGCGCGGCGAGGAGACGGCCTGGCAGGGGCGCGTCCACGAGCAGGTCGTCGGGCTCACCGGGCCTTGCCGACGGGTCGAGGGGCCGTTCCTTCGCCACCACGGCTACCGGCCCTCCGCGATGGCGGCGAAGGACAAGGCCTCGCGCACGATCTGGCTTCTCGAGCGCTGCCTGGAGGACGATCCTGAGGACGCCTTCCAGCGGTTCAACCTCGCCAACGCGCTCCTGGGCGAAGATCGGCCGGACGACGCCTACCCGCACGCCGTGCGGGCCACCGAGGGGATGCCGAAGGCCGTGTCGTACGGCGCCCTCGCCTGGCACGTGCGCCTTCGTTGCGCGCCGGATCCTTTGGCCGACGCCGACCTCGCCGAGGCGGCGGGCTGGGGCGGTCTGTTCGTCGAGTACGAACGAGCCCAGGCCCTCGCCCAGCGCGGCGACGCCGCGGGCGCCCTCGCCGCCGCCGACCGGGCGATCGTCGCGCCCTGGCCGAGCGGCTCGGCGGGCGATCCCGGCATCGCGACCCACAAGGCGCGCATCGCCCGGGCCCAGGCCCTTCTTCTCCTCGACCGCGACGCGGAGGCCCTCGCGGATCTCGACCTCGCGTTGCCGCACGATCCGGGCTTTGGCCCCCTGCGCCGCCTGCGCGCCGAGGCCCGTCGCCGCTTAGGGCTGCCCCACGCCGAGGACCTGCGCCTCGCCTGGGAAGCCACGCCCGACGAGATGGGCCTCTGGGCCGCCTGGACGGGAGCGTGCGAGGCCGAGGGCAATCCTTCCGCCCTCATCGCCGCCTACGCCGCCCTCGCCGAGCGCCAGGAGCCGTCCGCGGGCCTCCTCGTAAACTGGGGCCGCGCCCTCGATGAGACGGGGCAGTCGGGCAGGGCGCTGGAGCTTTTCGGCGAGGCGGTGCGCCGCGAGCCGAACGACCCGAACGCCTGCCTCAACCTCGCCGACGCCCTCGGACGCCAGGGCGACTGGTCGGCCGCCGCCCATCTTTACGAGAACGCCCTCCGCCTTCGCCCCGAGGATCCTCAGGCCTGGTTCACCCTGGGCAACGCCTACGCTCACGCGGGCCACGGCGACGCGGCGCTTCGCGCTTACGATCGCTGCCTCACCCTCCAACCCGCCCACCGTCCTGCGGCGCACAACCGCGAGATCGTGGCCGGCGACGCCCGGGCGGCGTAGGACTCCCTCCTGCCCCGAAAATTCGATCGACGTTCGCGAAGGTTTCGAGGCCAGTGGGGCGTCGATCTTCGTCGTTCGACCGGTAGTCCGTGGCTAGAGCCGCCGCGAGGGGCTCTCGCCGAGGCTGAAAACTCGGGTTACAGGAACCCGTCCGGTGAGGCTTGACCGCATCCCGCAGGCGCGGGATGCCCCCTTGCCCGCCTGGGCGGAGCCGCTCTCCCATCTTCGCGGAGGGCCGGCACGAGCGCGTCCGACGCCGACGGCGCTTGCGATGGGGGGCGACGACCCACAAAGGACGCCAGAATCCCGATGCGGCCCAGGCGGGCCGTTCTCCGGAACTGTGATAGTCCTAAAACGGACCACCGAATCCTGACGCCGATGTCCGCAATAATGCCTGCCCCGACGCTCCGATATTAGGCTAATCTAAGAAGGCCTCTGAGGTTCTTTATGAACGATGGCTGCTTGAATCTTTGTTCTCCTCTCGTCCTCGACGCCGCGACCCGGAGGGTCGCCTGACCCCCGTTCCGAGTCAAACGATGGAACGGTCACCTTTCTTCGAATCGGCCCACGACACCGGTCCGTGCCGCAAGGGCTGGCATCTCCTCCACACGGTCGAGGGCGAGCCCATCTACTTCCGGCGCGCCGGAAGGGAACCGAACTACGCCTACGTGTTCGGCCCCCGTCCGCGCGGCGAGCGCACGAAGCTCGTGGAGTGCGCCCCCAATGAGGGGCCGTGGCTCTGCGAGGCGTGCGGCACGTTCGTCGCGACGGAAAACTACGGCCAAGAGGATCGCGACCTGTGAGAAATAGCGGCGCGAAACGCAACATCGCGAGGGTTTAAGGAGTAATTAAACTGGAGTCTTTCAGGGTTCGACCGCAAGGTCGGATCCCTTGGAGGCGAAAGTAGAACATGAACCCCGACGAGGCCCGCCCAACCGTTCGCCGTATCGCCGTCCTGGGCAACCATCCGCCTCGTCGCTGTGGAATCGCGACCTTCACCCACGATCTCGCCCGCGCCATGCGCGGAGCGGGGCTCGAAGTCGACGTCGTGGTGATGGACGACGGCTCGGTCGAGGAGTATCCCGCCGACGTCGTCTACCGCATTCCCGATGGCGACCGCGCCTCCTATCGGGCGGCGGCGGAGTGGCTCAACGCCCAAGGCTACGACGCGGTGTGCCTCCAGCACGAATACGGCATCTTTGGCGGTCCCGCCGGTTCGCACCTCCTCGACCTCGTCCGCGAGCTGCACATGCCGCTCGTGACGACCCTCCACACGATTCTCGCCAAGCCCAATCCGGATCAGCAGCGTGTCATGGACGAGCTGCTCCAACTCAGCGAGCGTGCGGTCGTCATGACCCGTAAAGGACTGGAGCTCTTGCGCCAGGCGCACGGCGTGTCCGCCGAGAAGGTCGCCCTCGTGCCGCACGGCATCCCGGACCTTCCCAAGCAGGAGCGCGACGCCGAGCGCGCCCGGCGAGGCGCCGAGAATCGCACCCTCCTCCTCACGTTCGGTCTCCTTTCGCCCGACAAGGGCATTGAGTTCGCGATCGAGGCGATGGCCGAGGTCGTCAAGACTCACCCCGAGGTGCTCTACCTCGTCGCCGGGCAGACCCATCCTCACATCGTCCGGAACCAGGGCGAGAAGTACCGGGAGGGGCTCCAGGCGCGTATCGAGGAGCTGGGGCTTCACGACAACGTTCGGATGGACAACGGCTACATGGACGACGACGCCCTGGGCCGTCTCCTCGCTGCCGCCGACGTCTACGTGACGCCGTACCTGAAGAAGGAGCAGATCACCTCCGGCACCCTTTCCTTCGCGGTGGGCAACGGCCTGCCGACCGTCTCCACCCCTTACTGGCACGCCGAGGAGCTCTTGGCGGGCGGGCGCGGCATTCTCGTGCAGCCCCGCGACGTGGGTGCGCTGGCGGACGGCCTCATCGAGATGCTCGAGGACGGCGACGAGCGCCGCGCGATCTCCCAGCGGGCCCGCGCCGTGGGCGAGGGCATGCGTTGGCCCGTGGTCGGCGGCCGCTACCGCACGCTTATGGAAGAGGCCCGCGAGGACGCGTCGGCCCGGCTGCGGCCCATCAAGGCGTCCGACCTGGGCGTGCTTCCGGTGCCGGTCTACACCCACCTCGCCACGATGTCCGATGACACCGGCATGCTCCAGCACGCTGCGTACGACGTTCCGACGCGCACGGAGGGGTACTGCACCGACGACAACGCCCGGGCGCTCGTGCTCACCGTGCTCGCCGCCGAAGAGGGCGGACCGCCCGCGATGGCGATCACCGAGGCGCTCCAGTCGCGCTACCTCGCCTTCCTCGACCACGCCCTCGACCGCGAGACGTGCCGGTTCGTGAACTTCATGTCGTTCGATCGCCGCTGGCTCGAGCGGATGGGGTCCAACGACTCGCACGGCCGGGCCATCTGGGGTCTCGGCGTGCTCGCGGGCGGCGCCCACCGCCACGGACGGCGCGACCGCGCCAAGGAGCTGCTCCGCGCCGCCATCCCCGCGATGGACGCGATCCACTCGCCCCGCGCGATCGCCTACGCCCTGCTGGGCCTCGTGCCCTTCGCCGACGCCGATCCCGGTTCCGAGGCGCCCCGCGTTCGCGACCGGTACGCCGCCCGCCTTTTCGCCGCCTTCGTGGCGAACGAGGATTCCGACTGGCCGTTCCCCGAGCCGGCGCTGACCTACGGCAACGCGCGTCTGCCGCAAGCCCTCATCGAGGCCGGCGTCTCCGCCGGACGCGAGGCTTGGGTGGCGCAGGGCCTGGAAACGCTGGAGTGGCTGATGAAGGCCCAAACCGGCCCGGACGGCGTGTTCGCCTCGGTCGGCAACCAGGGCTGGTGGCCACGCGGCGCGGCGATGGCCGCCTACGACCAGCAGCCGATCGAGGCTGCCGGAGCCGTCTCCGCGTGCCTCGCCGCCCACCGGGCCACCGGCGAGCGCAAGTGGCTTCGCGAAGCGGGCCGCGCCTTCGCCTGGTTTCTCGGCGCGAACACCGTGGGGCAGGCGATGTACGATCCGACGAACGGCGGCGGTTTCGACGGTCTCACGCCGAACGGACCTTCGCGCAACCTCGGCGCGGAGTCGACCCTCTCGTACCTCACCGCGCTCACGGAGATGCGGCT
>CAXUKB010000112.1:5314-7522 GCA_964251345.1 uncultured Fimbriimonas sp.
CTCGCGGAGTCCCGCTCCGAGGTGATCGTGCCCGGCCGCGTCGGCTATCCCGCGTAGGGCGAGGATCGTTCACGCGGTCCGATTAGGGTTTGGGACGAAGAAGGCCAAGGACGCTGTCCTCGGCCTTCTTCGCTTCCGACTCGATGGGGAAGGACGTTGACTACGGGATGCTCGTCAAGTGCGACGGTCCGGCCATCGACGGAGAGGTTCGGTATTCCCCTGCGGTCTGCACCGGATGCACCGCCCGCCCGGTCTTCGGGGAGCCCATCGTGAGCCAGATGTCGACGGGCTTCGTTGAGCGGCAGAACTTGAACATCCGAATGGGATGCCGACGCTCCCCGCGGCTTACGAACGCCTTCTCGAAGAAGCTCGCGAATCACGACGCGGCGATCTCGCTCTACTTCATGTTCTACAACTACTGCCGACCGCACTAGACCCTGACCGGCAAGCTCCCGGGCGGGAGGCGGATTCCGGCGACGCCCGCGATGGCTTCGGGGTTGACGGATCACGAGTGGACGATTGAGGAGAGGATCGCGGCGGTTCTCGCCTAGGTACCCATCGTATGATACGGGGCGTTGCGGAAATGCTGGGTTCGATTCCCGGCTCCTTCAAACCCCGCTTTACGGCGGACATACGGGGTAGTTCAGTGTGTAAGAACATCGCAACCTACTTACGGTCCAACTCGAACCACCCCGTCGTATCATGCGGAGCGTGGGCAGGCTCATCCAAGCGTTTCGGGCTCAGCCGATCCCTTCGGGCATTTGCGTCGGCTCATGGTTCGTCGTTTGCATCGTGCTGATCGGCAGAGCGACGGACCGATCGCTCAGCACGGGCAACGTAGAAAACTGGATACCGTGCGTTACGCTACCCGGAGTCAACGCGCTCGTCTGGGGCTTTGTCGCATTTCGATCGCGCCCCGGTTCAAACCGATACGCTGCCGGATCCGCATTCGCCAATCCACAGTAGGTAGGCTACGCGAGCCCATGACGAAGCCGAGCGACCTCTTCCGGCGGCATCCCGAGAACCCCATTCTCACCGCCCACCAGTGGCCGTATCCCTGTCACTCGGTGTTTAATCCGGGAGCCGTCCGCCTGAAGGACGGCTCGACGCTGCTCCTCGTGCGGGTCGAGGATTTCCGGGGCTTCTCCCACCTTACGGTCGCCCGGTCGAAAAACGGCGTGGACGCCTGGGAGATCGACCCCGAGCCGACCTTCTCGCCCGATCCCGTCAACCAGCCGGGCGAGCGGTGGGGACTCGAAGACCCACGCATCACGTACGTTCCCGACCTCGACGATTACATCATCACGTACACCGCCGTCGGCCCCAGCGGTCCCAGCGTGGCGATCGCGCGCACCGACGACTTCAAGACCTTCGAGCGACTCGGGGTCGTGATGCCGCCCGACGACAAGGACGCGGCGATGCTTTCGCGAAAGTTCGACCAGGGCTACGCCCTCGTCCACCGCCCGGTGAGCCGCGACCAGGCCCACATCTGGATCTCGTTTTCGCCCGACCTGCGCAACTGGGGCCGCTCGCAGCTGATGCTGCCCGCCCGCAGCGGCGTGTGGTGGGACGCGAACAAGATCGGCCTCTCGCCGCCCCTCATCGAGACGAGCCGGGGCTGGCTTATGATGTACCACGGCGTCCGCAAGCACGCCTCGGGCTCGATCTACCGCACCGGCCTCGCCCTCTTCGACAAGGACGACCCCTGCCGGTGCATCCTGCGCGGCGACCCCTGGGCGATCGAGCCCTCCGCGCCGTACGAGCGCACGGGCGACGTGCCGTACGTCGTGTTCGCCTGCGGCGCGGTGCTCCAAGACGACGAGGACACCCTGCGGCTCTACTGCGGCGCGGCCGACCAGGTCGTCACCCTCATGGAGACCCGCGTTTCCGAGTGCCTCGAGTGGCTCGACCAGTACGGCAAGCCTCCCGAGCCCTCGTCGGACGTGCTGGGGGGGTGAGGGAACAGGGAACAGGGCGGTGCGTCTTCCGCTTACCTCTTGTTCCCTGTGTCTTGTCCCTCTTCCCCTTTCCCTTCTTCCCTCTTCCTCTCCCCTTTCCTGGTACCCTCACCCACGGAGTTCGCTAGGTGGCGGCCTTGGAAGCCTTCGGGCGGAAGGGGAGGAAAGTCCGGACATCGACGAGCAGGGCGCCTGGCGCAAGCCAGGGCGGGGCGACCCGACGGAAAGTGCCACAGAAACAAACCGCCTC
>CAXUKB010000112.1:7622-12588 GCA_964251345.1 uncultured Fimbriimonas sp.
AAGGGTGAAATGGTGGGGTAAGAGCCCACCGGCAGTCCCGGTGACGGGCTGGCCGGGCAAACCCCGTCCGATGCAAGGCCAAATAGGGAGGGGTTGACGTTGCTCACCGACCCTCCGGGTTGGCCGCGTAGATAAATCGCTACCCACGACAGAATCCGGCTTATCGGCGGACTCCACTAAACGCCGTTTCCGCGGCCACCGCCGCCGCTAAACTCGGTAACCTTCCCTCAAGCCATGCTCCCGCAGACGAAGGACACGACCGGCATCTCGGGACTCGACGACATCCTCCAAGGCGGGCTTCCGCACGGCCATCTGTACCTCGTGGAGGGCGAGCCGGGGACGGGCAAGACGACCCTCGCGTTGGGATTCGTGCTCGCGGGCCGCGACGCGGGCGAGAGCACGCTGTACGTTTCGCTCTCGGAAACCGCCGACGAGCTCGGGCTCGTCGCCCAGTCGCACGGCTGGAATCTCGAAAGCCTGGAGATCGTCGAACTGGAGCGCGACGTGGCCCGGCATGCGCCCGAATCGCAGTACACGGTATTCGAGTCGACCGAGGTGGAGCTCGGCGACACGATGCGGATGATCTTCGAGGCGACGGAGCGGCGGCGCCCCACCCGCGTCGTCATCGACTCGCTTTCGGAGCTTCGGCTCCTCGCCCGCGATTCGCTCCGCTTTCGCCGCGAGATGCTCGGCCTGAAGCGATTCTTCGCCGACCGGGGGGCCACCGCGCTCATCCTCGACGACCTCACCCAAGAGGCGCACGAGGGATTGATCCAGAGCATCGCCCACGGCGTGGTGCGCCTGGAACGGCTCACCACAGAGTACGGGTCGGAGCGCCGACGACTCATCGTGCCGAAGATGCGCGGCGCCCAGTACCGCGAGGGCTATCACGACTACCGGATCTTCCCCGGCGGCCTGGAGATCTTTCCCCGCCTCGTGGCGTCGGAGCACCGCCAGCCGATTCTTCCGGGCCAGCTTCTGAGCGGCGTGGGGAACCTCGACGAACTGCTCGGCGGCGGGCTCGACCGGGGCACCAGCACGATCCTCATGGGGCCGTCGGGCGTCGGTAAATCGACGATCGGGATGGTCTACGCCGCCGCCGCGGCGACGAAGGGCGAGCGGGTGGAGGTGCTTCTTTTCGACGAGAACCTCGGCACCTACTTTGCCCGCGAGAAGGGCCTTGAGATCGGTCTCCAGCCGCACATCGAGTCCGGCCTGGTCTCCGTGCGGCAAATCGACCCCTCGGAGGTCTCCCCGGGCGAGCTGACCCAAACCATCCGGGACGCCGTCGAGGTGCGCGGCACCAAGCACCTCGTGATCGACAGCGTGAACGGCGTGATCGAGGCGATGCCCGGAGAGCGGACACTCATGGTCCAGGTTCACGAGCTGCTTGCCTACCTGGGGCAGAAGAGCGTGACGACGGTGATCACGCTGGCGCAACACGGCCTGATGGGGCCGTCGGTCGCCTCCGCCGCCGACCTGAGCTATCTCGCCGACACCGTGGTCCTGCTTCGCTTCTTCGAGGCGTTCGGCGAGATCCGGGAGGCGGTTTCGGTGGTGAAGAAGCGGACGGGCGCGCACGAGCGCACGGTCCGCGAGTTAAAGATCGGTCCCGGAGGCTTCGTGGTCGGGGAGACGCTCAGCGAGTTTCAGGGCATTTTCTCCGGCGTGCCGCACTACGCCGGCAAGGAGGAAGGGCTGTTCGATGCCGGACGACGGTGATCTCGCGGGCAGGGTGCTCGTTCTCGCGCCCGTCGGGCGAGACGCCGCGCTTCTCGCCTTGGCCCTGACGGCCAAGGGGATCGCCACCGAGGTTTGCCCCGGCGTCGAAGCGTTCTGCGACGCCTTCGCCGAAGGGTGCGGCGCGGCGCTCTTGACCGAGGAGGCGCTGTACGCCGACCCCGCCTACCGGATGCGGAGCGCCGTGGCGGCGCAGCCCGCGTGGTCCGAGGTGCCCTTCGTCGTCCTCGCGAGCCGGGGCCAACCGGAAGAGCGGGTGCGCCTGACCCTGGACCTTATGCAGCCGCTGCGGAGCGCGACCGTCATCGAGCGGCCCGTCCGCCCCGGCACCATCGTCACCGCCGTCGAGGGGGCGCTCCGCGACCGGCGTCGGCAATACGAGGTTCGTGACGCGATCGAGGCGCTGCGCGAGGCTAAGTCGCGAGCCGACACCGCCATTTCGGCGGGAGAAATGGGAACGTGGATCTGGGACATCGTCGAGGATCGCGTCCATGCGGACCGCAATCTCGCCACGATGTTCGGTTTCGCCCCCGAGGAGGAGACCGACGAGCCCCTCGCCCGCTACCTGCAGGCGCTTCATCCGCACGACCGGAAACGCGTCTGGGGGCAGATCGAGCGCGCCGTCGCCGCGGGCACGACGTACGAGACGGACTACCGCCTCGTACGGTCCGACGGCACCGTCCGGTGGGTGAACGCGCGCGGCCGGGTCGAGTCGGACGCCGAAGGGCGGGCGGTCCGTCTGCCCGGCGTGGTCGTCGATATCACGCGGCGCAAGGCCGCCGAAGAGGCGCTGGCGGCGAGCCGCGCGCGCGAGGCGGCGATCCTCGGCAGCATCACCGACGGCTTCTACGCCCTCGACGCCTCGTTGCGGATCACCCTGTTCAACAACGTCTGCGAGCGGTATTTCGGACGATTGAGGGACGAGGTGCTCGGCCGTCCCTACTTCGACGTCTTTCCCCAAGCGCGGGGCACCGAGATCCAAGTGCGCTTCGAGCGGGCGGTCGAAACGGGCGAGTCCGACGACTTCGAGATCGTCTCTCCCGTGACCGGCGCGAAGGTCACGATGCGCCTCTATCCCTCGCTAGAGGGACTCACCGTGCTTTTCGCCGACATCACCGAGCGCGATGCGATTCGCGACGCGCTCGCGGAAAGCCAGAGCCAGCTCGCCTTGGCCGTGCGCGCGGGCCGCATCGGCTCCTTTAGCTGGAATATTCCGGAGGATCGGGTGATCTGGAGCGGCGAGATCGAGGCGCTTTTCGGCGTTCCGAAGGGGGGCTTCGAGAGCTCCTTCGACGCGTGGCGCCGGCGCGTCGAGCCCCAAGACGCCGCGCGGGTCGAGGCCGACCTGAGGGCCTGCCTCGCCACGGGCCGGACGGAGTTCGACTACGAGTTCCGGGCGATCCTTCCGAACGGCGAACGCCGGTGGCTGGAGGGTCAGTCGCGCTTCGAGTACGACGAAGAAGGCCGTCCGCTCCTGATGCGCGGCGTGAACGTCGACATCGACGTCCGCAAGCGTGCGGAGGAGGCCCTTCGGGAGGCGAACGAGACCCTCGAGCGGCAAGTCGAGGCGCGCACCGCCGACCTCGTCGCGAAGATCGGCGAGTTGGAGGGCTTCTGCTACTCCGTTTCGCACGACATGCGAACGCCCCTGCGGGCCATTGTGAGCAACGCCGCCCTCGTCCTCGAGGAGGAAGGCGATGCGGTGAGCGAGGACGGGCGCGAGCGCCTCGAACGCCTCTCCGCCGCGGCGATGAAGATGGCCCGCCTGATCGACGACCTCCTTCAGTACGCCCGCCTCGGCGCGTCGGAGCCCCGGCGCGAGCGCTGCGACCTTTCCGACCTTGCGCGGCGCGTCGCCGACGAGGCGCTCTACGACCGCGCCGGCACCGACGCGCGGATCGACGTCGCGCCGGGGCTGACCGCCTCCTGCGATCCGCGGTTGGTGGGCCTCGTCTTTCACAACCTCGTGGACAACGCGCTCAAGTACCAACCCAAGGGCCGCCCGGCGCGAGTCGAGATCGTTCAAGACGCGGACGGCGCGATCGTCGTGCGGGACAACGGGATCGGCTTCGACATGGCCTACGCGGAGCGGATCTTCCGCCCCTTCGAGCGTCTCCATCGCGACGGCGATTACGCCGGAACCGGAATCGGCCTCGCCAACGCCCAGCGCATCGTCGAGCGTCACGGCGGCCGCATCTGGGCCGAGGGTCGCCCGAACGAAGGCGCGACGTTCCGGTTTACCTTGGCTTAATCGCACAACCCATCGTAAGATCGGGAACGGTGGGGACCAAGGGCACAGGACGATGGCTCGTGCGGCCATCACCGGTGCCTCTCGGCGTTCAGAAGAGCACGGGTGGCGGGCACGAGGCATCCCTCTACCCGTGGCACCCCCGATCTTCCGGTACCGGAAGGGTGTCGTCGGAGGCGACCGCCTTCGCGGGGGATTCCGGAGTAATGGATAAACCCGAGCTAGGCCGGTTCGTCGCGAAGCTGGAACGCCTCGCCCATCGCGTCGATGAGGATCGGCTTCGCCTCCGCGACCGTCACCCGCCGCCCCGTCGCCTGGGTCAGCGAGGTCACCCCGTAGTCGCCGCGCACCCCGCAGGGCACGATCGTCGCGTAGGGGGCGAGATCCGTGTCGCAGTTGAGGGCGAGGCCGTGCATCGTGACCCAGCGCCGGACCTTGATGCCCATCGCACAGACCTTGCGGTTGCCGATCCACACCCCGGTGTTCACGGGATTTCGCTCGCCCACGAGCCCGAACGTCCCGACGACCGCCATCACCGCCTCCTCCAGGGTGCGCAGGTACCGATGGAGGTCGCGGCCCCGGCGCGAAAGGTCGAGCAGCGGGTAGGCGACGAGCTGGCCGGGTCCGTGGTAGGTCACGTCGCCGCCCCGGTCGGTGCGGACGGCGTCGATGCCCCGCCGCCGGTACTCGTCTTCGGAAAGGAGAAGATTTTCCACGTGAAACGCCGCGCCCAAGGTGAGGACGGGCGGATGCTCGACCAGGAGAAGCGTCCCCGGGCCGCCCGCCAGGATCCCCTCGACGATCTCGCGCTGGAGCGCCCACGCCGCCTCGTAGGGCATCGTGCCGAGATCGCGAACGAAAAGGGAATTCGGATCCATGGGAAGACGCCTAACGGCCAGAGCCTACTCTCCTTATCAAAGTCGCAGGCACGCGTCGGACTCTCCAGACGTCGTAGATAGGGAAAACCCATGCTCGCCG
>CAXUKB010000113.1:0-12532 GCA_964251345.1 uncultured Fimbriimonas sp.
GTCAATTGCCGCGTACTGCCGATCCATTTCTCCTGGAACACCGATCTGCGGGCGCAGAACGCCCACCACGCGGGGCATGCACGGGTGGACGCGACGGGCCGCCGCAAGCCGGAAACCCAAGACCGCGACGACGCCCACGATGTAAAGAGCAGAAAGGGGTGTCACCGGAAGGGAGGGTGCCGATGCCCGTTGAGGCGTTCGTGGCGGGACCGCGACGGCGGATGGAGCGATTGCAATCGGAGACGTCTTCTCGGTCCGAGTCGGCGTCGTCGAAGGGGCTCCTTCGGAACCTGCCGCGGGCTCGGTTCGCGCTTCCCCGATCGGAGCCGCTTGGGGAACGGGCACGACTTGCGGCGCAACCTCACGCAACACGATATCTGGGCGGACCGGGTTCGGCTTGAGTGTCGTTGGGAGGAAGGCGGGAGTGACGATGGGGATGGCGAGAAGAAGCGCCAAAGGGCCTTTGATCAGCCCTAGCCGCCAAGCCCAACCGCGGGCGTCCGCGGAGCGACGTCGCAAGGCGATCGTGGCGAGCGCCGCCAGAAGCCACCCCAGCGTCGCGTGAAGAAGGGCGAAGATCATCGCTCCTCCATCTTTTCGATCAAGGTGCGCAGCGCGGCAAGATCCTCGGGAGAAAGGTCGGCTTCCGAAAGGTACTGCACCATCGGCGACACGGAACCACCGAGGGCGTCGCGCACGAAGCGCCGAACCGCGCCCATCCGGACACCTTCGACCGGCTCGGCCGGTCGGTAGCGCCAGCCACCGAGTCCGCGCTCGCGAACCAGAAGTCCCTTGGCGCGCAACCGCTCCATGACCTGAAGGATGGTCGTCCGAACCACCCCCATCTCCGCGCCGAGCGTGTCGGCCACCTCCCTCACCGTGCAGGGCGCATTCGTTTCGACATGCTGAAGAACCCTCAACTCGGCACCTCCGATCGTCTTTTCGTCCATCGTTTTGCCTGACGACGATTGTCGTCAAACCGAGTATACGACAGATGTCGTCAGATGGGATGGGACTTTAGCCCAGTACGGGGATTATTCCGAGTTGCCGTTCAAATCGACCGGAACGATCTCGATCTCAAATGCCGACGATGTTCGGCTATCGCCTCGCCCCGCTTTTCGGCGCATTTGGATTCGGGTGCCGTTCAATTCGTGGAAAGTCGTGATGTCTCGACCCGAATCGCCATCGTGAGCCACTTCGACTCCCTGCGCACCTTTGATGGTCAACGACCCAGACAACCGGGCGGAGCAGCCTTCGAGCCAAATGTTCGGATTTGTCGCAAGCTCGTTAAGCGACCGCTGCTGAGTCGGCGTGAGGACGGGATGAATTCCATTTCCGACGAGACGCCACTGGTCCGGCGATAGCCGGAGTCGAATGCCGACTTCGAAGTCGTTCCAAAGGATTGACTTCGGATCGGAAATCGCCAGGGCTTTCAGACGGGCGACTTGAATCGGCGTCCAAGGGATGTTCTCGTCGACTTTCGAATCGGGACCCGCCTTCATCTGCTCCTGGATGGCGAGGGTCGTTGCCTCAGATCGGGAGTGGGTTTTCGCAAGTTCCGCCACGCGTGCATCGAAAGCGGCCTTGACGGACCGATTGTGGGTGGCTCTTTCCTGGAGAATCGTTTCTTGGGGCATCGTCCAGCCGATCTTCTGCTTCACTCCGGACTCCTGAAGCAGACCAACGATCGCTTTATCCAAGGCGGTGCAGTCTATTTCGAAAGAGCTTAGCGTCGGCGATTCGACTTGGATCTGTGCATGCGCCGTGGGCATCAGGAAGATCGATCCGATGAGGATCGTTACCGACTTGAATCCAAATCTTGCCCATCGTTGAGAAACATTCATCGAGCTTTCCGAGGGTGAGATACCCAAGCTTATTGTACGACCGATTTATCCAAGATCAAGATCTGTTCTTCAGTCGATTGAAGTTCCTCTCGGAGGGAGCGAAACGGACGGTGCGCAGGTTATGCTCTCCTCGTCAAGATTTCCTACGACGACGCCCTTTCCGAGACGAACCCCCGCGAACGGAAGGGGTGACAGACTCGCTATGCTCTCTCTGATCGCCGCCGTCCTGATGTCGACCCCTCCGTCTTTGCCCCTCCCGTCGCCGCGTCAGGTCGAGTGGCAGAAGCTGGGGCAGTACGCCTTCGTTCACTTCGGACCGAACACCTTTACCGATGTGGAGTGGGGCGGGGGCAAGGAGGATCCGGTCGTGTTCAACCCGACCGACTTCGACGCTCGGCAATGGGCGAAGGCGATCAAGGCGGGCGGGTTCAAAGGCATCGTCCTGACCGCCAAGCACCACGACGGCTTCTGCCTCTGGCCGTCGAAGCTTTCGACCCACACCGTCGCGCAGAGCCCCTTTCGGCGCGACGTCGTGAAGGCGGTGAGCGAGGCGTGTCGGGCCGAGGGGCTGAAGTTCGGCGTGTACCTGTCGCCCTGGGACCGGAACCATCCGGCCTACGGAACGCCCAAGTACAACGCCGTGTTCGCGGGAATGCTCCACGAGGTGCTGACGCACTACGGCCCGGTGTTCGAGGTTTGGTTCGACGGGGCGAATGGGGAGGGTCCGAACGGAAAGCGGCAGGTCTACGACTGGGATCTGTTCGTCCGTACCGTCCGCGAGTGCCAACCAAACGCGGTGATCTTCTCCGACGCGGGGCCCGACGTGCGGTGGGTAGGCAACGAACAGGGGATCGCGGGCGAGACGTGCTGGTCGACGATCGACCGCAGCCGGTACGTGCCCGGAACGCCGCTCTACGCGGAGCTCACCGAAGGCAAGCGCGGCGGCATGGATTGGGTTCCGGCGGAGTGCGACGTCTCGATCCGGCCGGGTTGGTTCTATCACCCCGATCAAGACGGAAAGGTGAAGACGCCGGCGCAACTTCTCGATCTGTGGGAGCGGTCGGCGGGACGGAACGGAAGCTTCCTTCTCAACGTGCCGCCCGATCGCCGCGGACGCATCGCCGAACCGGATGTCGCCGCGCTTGCCGGCTTCGGCGCGCTGTGGCGGAGCGTTTACGGACGCGATCGGGCCGAGAACGTGCGGTTGGGCCCAAGCGTCGGAGAGGTGGAGCGCGAGGTCTGGAAGGCACCGGACGGAGTCCGAACCGGCGATCTGACGATGGCGTTTACGCCGACGGCCTTCGATCGGGTCGAGCTTCGGGAGCCGATCGAAGGGGGGCAGCGGATCGCCGCGTTCACGTTGGAAGCCCGGACGAGCGGCCGGTGGCGCGAGATCGGCTCGGGGACGACGGTCGGAAATCGGCGCATCGTGAGGGTGGCGAAGACCCACGCCGACGCCTTACGGGTGAGAGTCGAGGACGCCCTTGCGCCGCCCATCCTCCTGAAGCCCGCACTGTACGAGACGCCGGAGGGAATGTCCGGCACGACGGTCGAGGTCGCGCCTACGCGGAAGCAAAAGGAGGACGGCTCTCTCGATCTTCCCGCCATCGAAGCGACCCTCGCCGGTCCGACGGCGGCGCGCAAGGGCGAGGCGGGCACGGTACGGACGCTGGTCGATCCGAAGGACGAGGCGACGTGGCGATTCGAGGGCGTGCGTGGCGAAGTGCGGGTCGAAATCGAGGCGGCGATCGCGCCCGGCTGGAGGTCGGCGACCGTCGCGGTCGAGATCGGGGGCGCGACGGTGCGGGGCCTATTGAACGCTTCGGGGTTCTCCCGGCTCGACCTCGGCAAGGCCGCGATCGTGGTGGGCGGTCCGACGTCGCTTACCGTACGGCCGCTTCAAGGCGGAATCCGGCTGAGGGCGGTTCGGTTGCGGCCCGCATCGTAGAGGCCAATCATGGAAACGGAGACGCGCGACTTTCTCATCGGCCTCTTTCGGGAGGCATACGAAGGAAATTGGCGGGGCAAGGAGACCTACTTTGTGGACAATCGCCCGCGATCGGGGCTGTTCGGGACGCTCGGCGGGCTCTCCGCAGCGGAAGCGTCTGAAGTAATTTTGCCCGGAACCTCGACGATCGCGGGCCAGACAGTCCACCTGACGATCGCGATGGCCGCGACTCGTGACGAGATCGACGGTGAATCGCCCGAGATCGACTGGGAAGGGACCTGGGCGGTTCAGCGTCTCGATTCGGAGGCGTGGTCTAGGCGGCTCAACGACCTCAGGCTCCGCTATGAGGAGCTGCTCAGCCGATTTCGCGAGCGCCCCTGGAATCTTTCGACGATTGAGGCGCTGGCCTACTCGACCGCCCACGCGGCCTGGCACCTCGGGGCCATCCGGCAACTCCTAGGCGAACGAGTCGAACGTCAGGGCTGAGAGACGCTAAGGCGTCAACTCGTATCGGGAGCCGTCCTCCTCGTCCTCGACGAGGGTCGCGGTGCGCTCGACCTTGGTGCCGCCGATGCGCAGCCGCTGACCATCGGGGATCGTCGCGCCGCCCGCGAGCATGACGACGAGCGACTCGAAGAGACCCGCGAAGGTCTCGAGATCGTCCTCGGTCAGACCACTGGCGCCCAGGTCGGGACGCCCGAACTTCGCAAGGCCGCGAGAGTGCAGCCGGAAGCCGTCCTCCTCCTGCGCGGCGAGGAGCGTGACCTGTTCGATCGGCTCGGGACCGGCAGGATCGAAAATCGTCTCGCGCCACTCGACCGGGCTCCACCAGCGCAAGGCGACGGAGTCGAAAACGGCGACCCCGCCCGCGTCGAGCAGGGCGGTGACCACGCCGACGGTGTCGCGAAGATAGTCGAGCGTCTCCGGGTCTTCGACCACACCGCTTACAAGCGCGACGGAGGGCGCCTTGCCGACCGCCGCGGCAAGGGCGGAATCTTCCTCGAGGAGAACGCCCGCGTAGCCTCCGAGAAGGCTCTCGAACCATTCGGTGTGCTCGGCGCGGCTAAACAGCTCCATGCCGACCCCCTCGGGTGGGCCACTTGTGCGGTACGTCTTCGCGTCCACTTCCATGTCCGCGCGGAGATCGCCAAACACGAGAAAGCCAAGCTCCGCGTCGCCCGCCTCGGGTTGATAGTATTCGCGCTCCCAGGGTCCAGCCATGGGGAGAGTAAACCCCTTCCGTCGCGAACGCTTCCGCTACTTGCCGAACACCCGCAACTCCTGAATGTGGACCCCGACGTTCGCCGTGTTGTGGAGCATCGTGACTCGAACGTACCGCGCCCCGACGGTGGCGAAGCGGTGACGATAGCCCGCGAGGGTCGCCTTCCCCTCGCCTTCGGCGACCTTCGCGTACGTCTTCCCGTCCGTCGAGACCTCGATTCCGTAGCGGTAGTTGCGGTCGTCGCCAAAGTACGGGACGAGCGTCACGCCGTCGATGCGGTGCGTCCCCTGGAGGTCGACCTCCAGCCACTGCGGGGCCGGGCTCGCCGCCCAATAGTTGCCGAAGGTGAAGCCGTCGACCGCGGCCTCGGGGCCGTGTCCCGGCTCGCTGCTCGAGGCACGCACGGGCTTGCCGACGGCGATTCCCTTGTCCTCATCGAGTCCCTTCGGCATCCGCATTTCGGTCGGCTGACTCTGGAACTCGGCGTAAGCGCTCTGGGCAACGTCGTACGGGTCTCCCGTTGCCTCGGCGGGAAGGTTCGTGCGCTTCGTCCAAGCCAACTCCCAGGCGGGGAGGTCGACGGGCTTCTCCTCGGCGAGTCCTTTGAAGAAGACTCGCCAGCGCGGGACGAGGAAGTCGTCGACCAGCCCCGCCCATTCCTTGTTCGCGTAGTCGTAGAGCTCGGGGCCGCCCCAGACGGTGACCTGCGTTCGGGCGTTCGCCTCCATCAGGCTTTTCTCCGCCGGGGTCTCGCCCCACGCCCGGGCGGCGTCGATCCACGTCGAGAGACGGTGCTCGGGGCGCGTCGCCATCACTGAGTCGAGCCGGGCGAGGAGGGCGTCGAACGAAGCCGTTCCGGCTATCCAGTCCTTGTCGCCGGCGGTGCGCGCGAGGAGCACTTCGTCGAGACGCAGGTCGGCGAGCGCGCCAAGCCAGGTCTTCGTCACGTCCACAAGATCGCGCTCGTAAAGGGAGTTTCCACGAAGCCCTGGGCAGGCCAGCAGAAGCCGGACGGCCTTCTTCAGCTTCACCGGATCGTAGGCGGGCTTTTCGATGCGAACGCCCGGACGTCGCCGCCACGAGGCGCGGTACCAGGCAAGGTCCTGACCGTAGATCGCATCGAGGAGCACGCGCCAGGCGGCCATCGCCTCGGGAGGCGCGACGCCGTAACGCGAGCGAACGTAGCCTTCGATCCACGTCGAAACGTCGATGCGGCCGCCCGTCCACATCGCGTCGGTCATGAGTTCGTAGACCACGGGATTCTGCTCGATTCCCTCGGGAGTCAGGCCCATCCCGAGCATCCGGCCTTGGTCAGGATTGGAGAGATCGTCGTGCGCCCGATCGGCGAGCCGCTGGAGGTTGCCGAAAAGGCCGGTGGTCTGTCCGTAGTTGTGGAGCGTGTTGTAGATCCATCCCATGCGCCGGACGGGCGGCAGGCGCTTCCAGATGGCGCTCTCGTTCGTCGCGAGGTCGAGGACGATCATGCCGTCCTGGGGCACGTCGCGCATCAATGCCTCGACCCTCGGCACCGTCCAGTAATCGGCCTCGTTGTAGAAAAGCCAACCCTGCATCACCCACGTCGCCTGCGGGTCGGCTTTGCGGAGGGCCATGATCACCGAGCGGCCGCTCGCGGCAAGGTCGTCCGTCTCGGTGGCGGCGGGAAACTGCGGATTCTGCTCGTTAAAGGTGTCGCAGGGATAGAAGTGGTCCGAGCCGAACTCCTTGCGATAGCTCTCGACGAATCGACGTCCGATCTCGACGAACATCGGACTGCGCACGTCCACAAACGTCGTGGGAGAGAAGCCGGCCCAAGCGGTGGGGCTGGAGAGCTTGACCTCGGGGTGAAACTTCGAAAAGTCGGTTGGCACGAAGCCGCTGAAGCCCGGCACGATGGGCTTCATGCCGAGGGAGCGCTCCCGGGCGAGGATCCGCTTCTGGAGCGCGGCCTGCCCCTCGAGCCAGTCCTGCGGAAGCGGGCCCAGGTGGCCGTTGACGTTGCCCATCCAGTGCCAGGGCTCGAACGCCGGGCCGCAGAACCAGCGGTCGAGCGACGCCTGCGGCACCCCGAAGCCGCGGAAGACGGTCTGCCACACCTTGTCCTGCCCGGTCATGGCGAGCGGCATGTTGATGCCGTGCAGCGCCATCCAATCGATCTCCTTCTGCCAGCGCGCCCAGTCCCACCAGACGGTGGTGTAGCCGAACGTGCAGATGTTGAAGTAGTGGCGCCAACGGTTCGGCCCGACGACGCCCCGCTTCGCGTAGTCGGGCAATTTGCCGACCTTAAGCGGTCCCCCGTTCCAGCTCACCTGAACGTGGCAGGCGTCCTTCAGGTATTCGTACGCGCCGCGGCAGAGCGCGACGGCGCTCGTGCCCCGCACGTGAACGGTGCCTCCCGCCGCCCAGACCTCGAAAGCGTCGAGGCCGTCCCCTCGCGCGGGAATCGGCGCGAGGTCGAACGCCCGCGTCGCCGGACCGATCGTGCGCTGGAGAACACCCTGGGCGGCGGCGAGAGCGGGATTGGGAATCACACGGGCAGGTTAGCGCATCGACGCGCGGTTCGCCACTTCGGCCGGGAGCCTAAGAATCCGGGCCGCGTTATCGAAGCCGACCGCGTCGCGTTCCGCGTCGGAGAGCGGCGCGTTCTCGATCCAGCGCGTCGCCTCGGGGATCGCTTCGTAGGGATAGTCGACGGAGAACATCACGTTCTCCAGCCCCATCGCCTCGATCGCGCAACGCAGGGAAGAGTCCTGGCAGACGCCGGTCGTGGTGATCGAGATGTTCCGCTTGATCGTCTCCGAGGGCGAGACGGTGAGCTTGCCGCGGTCTCCGTGGTTGCGCCAGCGGTCGTCGAGGCGGGCGAGAAAGAAGGGAATCATTTCGCCCATGTGGCCCAGGATCACACGCGCCTTGGGGAACCGCTCGAAGGTGCCGCCGAACACCAGCCGCAAGGCGTGGGTGCCCGTTTCGACGCCCCAACTCCAGGTCGCGCCGATGAGTTCCTCGTGCCCCTGGTACATCAGCGGGTGGTCGAACGAGTTTTGCGGGTGGATGTACACCGGAACGTCGAGCGCTTGGGCGCGCTCCCAGAATGGGGCGTAACGGTCCTCGTCGAGGTAGGAGCCGTTTGTGTGGCCGTTGACCATCGTGCCGAGGAAGCCCAGTTCTCGCACCGCGCGTTCCAACTCGTCGGCCGCCGCTTCGGGATCCTGAAGCGCGAGGTGGGCGAATCCGCCGAACCGGGTCGGGTGGGCGCGCACGGCTTCGGCAAGCCGATCGTTCGCGAGCCGGGCGAGCCGCTTCGCTTTCTCGGCGTCGGGCTCGAGCTGAACGCCCGGAGAGGTCATGGAGAGCACCATGAAATCGACCCCGCCTTCGTCCATGGCCGCGATTCGTCCTTCGCCGAGGTCGCTCATCTGGGCGATCCACTTCGCGACCGTTTCGGGCGGCGCGCCAAGACCCATCTTCTTGCCGTATTCCCGAAACTCGGGAACGACGAAGTGCTCTTCGAGGGCGATCTTTCTCATGCTTTCGCGGACCCTCCCTTTTTGGGCGGGGTTCCCGTTACTCTTTCGTCGAATCGCGGAAGAACTGAATCTCGACGAGTCGCCCCGACTTGAAGGTGTAGCGCTGAACGTGGTCCGTCCTTCGGGCTTCCCGCGTGTGGCCCTCGTAGACGAAATCCAGAAAGGGGGCGTGCCGCTTCGTCCGGGTCGGGGAGCCCAAGCGGAGGCGCACCGCATTGGGCGTGTCGCCGACGACGACTCCTTTGCCCGTTCGCAGCGAGGGAAGCGTGCGCTCGACGAGTGCGATCGAGCCGTTGTCGCTATGCTTCGGCTCGAACTCGGGTACCGAGAAGCCCTGATCGGTGACGACGTTCCGGTCGTGGGTGAGGGTCAGGGTCAGAATCGCGCCATCGCACTCGGTGGTACGCAGGAGATAGAAGCCCCGCTTGGTGTCGTGGACGCCGATCATTTCGCGACGGCCGTCGACCGCGAGCGCGTAGCCCGCGAGGGTCCGATCGAGCCAGCGCGGACTGGCGGCAACCGCGAGGGTAGCGACAAGAAGCACGCCTCCATTATCATGCGGAGGTGGCTCCGCTCACAACGGCCTTTGCCCTTCTCGTTCTTCAAGGCGCGTCGAAGGTTCACCACGTGGTGATCGAAGTGAACTCGCCCGGCGAGCCGATCTTCGACCTCGTCCTGGGCAATGCGACGAACCTTCGCCTGGCCCTCGCCCCGGAAAAGGCGGAGATCGAGGTGGTCTGTCACGGCCCCGGAATCGGCCTGCTCCTGGCCCACGGGAGGACCGGTCGACGCGTCACCACCCTGGCGAAATCGGGAATTCAATTCGCCGCGTGCGCGAACACCCTGCGGGGCCGGCACCTCGCCGCGTCCTCGCTTCCCGCTTTCGTCCGGATCGTGCCCTCGGGTGTGGCAGAACTGGTCCGACGGCAGGAGACCGGATGGTCGTACCTCAAGGGCGGCTACTAAGGGCGTCGAACGAAACCTAAGGGCTTGTCGGGCTACAGAAACCCAGGAACGAAGCCCGACAAGCCATTAGTAAACGCCCGGGTGGGGTGGTGAGCCACCCCACCCGGGGGTTCAGGCCCGCGCGGGCTCGCGATCCGCGCAGAGCGAATCGACGTAGCGAACGATCCGGATGATCGCCCGTCCCCGGTCGTCGTAATGGCGCATGAGCCCATCGAGGGCGTCGAGCACCTCGTCGGGGACCGCCGACTCCCGGGCGAGGGCCACCGCGGTTTGGGCCGCCAGGCTCTCGATCTCGTCTCCCGTGCGCAGGGCACGCCATCGGCAGGCCAGCGTGGCCGCCTCGTCTTTAAACATCACGGGGTGCTTCTCCCCTTTTTCGTGGTCGTCCGGTAACACGACAAAACCGTCCCGAGCGATTGGGCTTCCGGGGACGGCGCACGAGGGCACCCTAGCTGGGGCGGCGAAGCAAGCGCATAGCGAAAGGGAGAATACCCTCCGCGAAGGCTCAGGGGCGCCGGTCGCGGCGGCGGGTGACGACGACGAGCACCGAGGGAAACAGGAGCCCAAGCCCGATCGCGGTCAGTAGAAACCAAGGGTACGGCGCGAGGCGGAGGCCGATGCCGCCCCCGACGGAAAGGGTGACGAAGGTGCCCAGGGCGAGCGCGCAGCCGTCGGCCTCCTCCCCCCGCGCGTTGCCGTAGCGAAGCGAGCCGACCACGAAGCCGATCGCCCCCAAGATCCAGGCCGCGCCGAGGATCCAGTACGCCCCGCCGGAGGCCAGCCACTCGTTGCGCACCCCCCATTATGGGCCGGTCCGTCGTATAGTGGGACTCGATGTCCGTGGTTCTGTCCTCGCTTCTCCTGATCGCCGGGCTTGGGCCGGGGCCGACCCCGCTCCGGGGCCCCGCGGTCGTGGTGCTTCTCCAGGACGGCTGCCCTTGCGCGAAGGAGTGCCACCTCGCGCTGAACGCCCTCGCCGGGGCGTGCGCGGGCCGGGTGCGGTTCGTGGGGATGGTCGACGGCGACGCGGAGGCCGCGCGAGGCCTCGCCCGCGCGGCGGAGCTGCGCTTCCCCGTGCTCCCGGATCCCCGCAAGGCCGAGATCCACGCGCTTGGGGGCAGGGAAGCGCTCGACCTGAGGCTCGTGGGCACGGACGGAAGGCTCCTGGGACGCTGGGACGGACTGTGCCGCTCCCACGTGGCGGCGCTCGTCGACGCGGTACGCGCGCGTACGGGCGCCGACGTCTCGCTCGACCTCTCCCCCTTCACCGTCACGCCGAAGATGGGCTGCGAGTACTGACTTTCGTACCGGAAGGACTTTCGTACGAAACGGCGAATCTTGCGCTTTTCCTGCTTTCGTGACGGTTCGTAGCCGAATTCACCGGCACACCGAAAGGAGTTCCTCTATATTGGGTGTCGAAGCCCCCACTCCGAGGCACCCCATTCATGCGAAAGGCCCTGCTCTCTCCCCTCTGCCGCCTGACCGCGGCCGCGCTCCTGTTCCAGGCGACCGCCCCCGCGGCGCTCGCCACGAAGGAAATGGTTGACGCCGCGATGGCCCGCCGCAAGGCCGCCGACGCGCTGCGCGCCGCCGCGCTCGTGCCGCCGAAGGCCATGAAAGGCGTTCCGACGGTGAAGGTCACGCCCGCCGTGCCCGCGCCGCCCCTCTCCCCGCGCCCGGCGGCGGACCTCCCCGGCACCTACCTGAACGAGGTCGCCCGCCGTCCGGGAGGGATCGACCCGCGGCTCGTCGCGGAGTGGAAGGTCGAGCTCGCGAAGCCGAACGTCCCGCAGGAGCGCCAGGCCTGGCTGCAGCTCTGGGTCGGGGAGTCGCGCCTCGCCGTCGAGGAGCCCGACGACGCGGAAGGCGCGCTCGCGCGGGCCGCGAGGCTCGGGAAGGGCACGCCCGTCGAGGGGATCGCCGCCTACGACCTCGCCGCCGCGCGCTTCTACGAGGGCCGCTACCAAGAGGCGGGGCACGAACTGCGCGTTCTGATGAAGTCCCGCAAGGCCGGGTACGACCGCCGCGACGCCGCCCTCCTCATGCGGCACGCGGGGCTGTGCGCGGGCTACCACGCCGGGCACGAACGCCTGGGCGTGCCGCAGCCTCCGCGGCTCGACCCGCTGTGCGGCGTGGCCTCGGTGGCGGTGTGCCTACGGGCGATGGGCCTGCCTTACGGTCGCGGCGCGATGGTCGCGACGGTGCCGCACCATGGGATGGGGAGCTCGCTCGCCGAACTCGTGGGGGCGACTCGCCGCCTGGGTCTCGCCGCCCACGTCGTGTCGGTTCGGCGGGACGCGGGACTCATCGCCCTGCCCAAGCCGCTCGTCGCGCACGTCGAGCACGACCACTTCGTGGCGGTGGTCGACGCCGACGCGAAGGGCGTGGAGTACGTCTGCTCCGACTGCGGCGTCTGGCCGGGCGGCCCGGTGCGCCTCACCTGGAAGCAGTGGCGCCTTCTCGAGGCGGACGCGTTCCTCGTCGCCTCGAAGCCGGGATCGGTCGCGGACCTCGCGTTCGACGCCCTCGAGAAGGGTCGGTCGTCCAGGGACGTGGGCCTGCTCGCCTCGCGAACCACGCCGAGCCCGGCGGCGATCCGCCAGGGCGCGGCGGTGCGCAACCTGCTCGCGGCGCTCGAAGCGGGCCTCACCACCCAGACGACCGCCCCCATCTGGCTTTCGCTCCTTTGCGGCCAGCATCCCGACAGCTGGAAGTGCATCCCGTGCGCGGTTAACGCCTTCTTCTCGTCCATTGGGCTCGGCGGTTTCTTCTCCCCTTCCGCGGGCGACCCCATCAACCTCGCGACGGGCGAGGAGGAGTACGCGCCGTCCGCCGACCTCACCGTCTACAATCCGACGGGCCCCTCCGTGTCCTGGGGCCACGTGTACGACAGCCTCAGCCGGTACACCACCGGCTTCGGCCCGGGCTGGACCCATCCGTACAGCCGCGGCGTCGAGGTCACCACCGCCTCCACGAGCCTCGCCGGCAGCGTCGTCATCCGCGACGCGGAGTCAGCCGATCTGGCGCA
>CAXUKB010000114.1:0-2901 GCA_964251345.1 uncultured Fimbriimonas sp.
AGCCCCGTCCTCCTTCCCTAACGGTCGGAAAAAGGCCGTGCTATACTCGGATGGCTTTGGCCACGGTTCCCATGAACATCGAGGCGCTCTACAACCAGGCGTACCAGCTCCGGTGCAACGGGCAGTATGCCGAGGCGCAGTCTCTCCTCCAGAGGGTGCTCCAACTGGACCCGAATCACGTCAACGCGCGCCATCAAATGGCCCTCATCCAAGGCTTCCAAGGCGAGTTCGACGAGTCGCTCGCCCAACTCGGAAAGCTGTCTTCGCAATTTCCGCGTAACCTCGAGGTGAAATACGACCTCGCGATGACGCAGATGATGCTGGGCATGCAGGACGAGGCGTGCGCCAACTTCAACGCCATTCTTGCGGTCGATCCGACCCACGAAAAGGCGCTTCAGCAGTCGGTCTACTGCTGAGTTCGCCGCGGTGTCCGGCGCACGATGCGCCGGACACCGCGGCGACGATCCGGTAGGGAAGAGGCCAGGGCGAGGCCAAGGCGTAGACTAATCCCTCGATGCGCCGCCGTTGGCCCTTACTCGTCCTGGTCCTTGCTCCCCTGATCGCCTTATGGCCGGGACTCACGGGCCTTGCGGTCGGGCCTTTCGACCAAATTCGGCAAATGGCGCCTTGGAACGGACCCAAGGTCGCCGCGCCGTGGGACGTGCTCATGGCCGACTCGGTGCTCCAGTCGCACGTTTGGCGGACGCTCGTCCTCGACGCTTGGGGCAAGGGCCAACTCCCGCTTTGGAACCCCTACGAGTTCGCCGGAACGCCGCTCCTTGCGAACTCCCAGTCGGGAGGTTTCTACCCACCGCACATCGTCCTGGGGTTGCTTCACGTTCCGGCGGGGTTCGCCGGATTCCTTCTCGCCTGGTTTCATCTCGCGCTCGCAGGAATTGGGACCTACGCGCTCGTTCGTCGCCTGGGGGGCTCGGCCGCCGGGGGACTGACCGCCGCCTTCTCGTTCGGCCTTTCCCCTTTTCTCCTTGGGTGGACGCCCCTCTCGTCGCCGCTGGCGACGATCGCGTGGCTGCCTCTCGCGTTGGCGTGCGTCGTGGACGTCACGGATCGACGCTCGCTCGTGGCCCTCGCCGCCTGCATCGGCATGATCCTCTTGGCGGGCCATCTCCAGTTTGCGGCGTACGGGCTAGGCGCGATCGCTCTGTTCTCGATCTTCAGGCGGATGGTCGCGGGGGCGACTTACCGCTCGGGAGTGGCGGTGGGGCTGGCGCTCATCCTGGGAATGGCACTCGCCGCGCCGCAACTCCTGCCCGTCCTGAACTACTCGAAGGAGTCGCACCGCCGCAACGTGCCGACCGAGGAGGGTTATCAGGCGTTCGTCGGCTCCGCCTTGCGTCCCTTCGAACTGGCGACCCTCGCCCATCCGATGGCGCTCGGCTCGCCGCGCGAATCCGTCGACGTCGGCGGCCGGACCATCGCCGCGTACTGGCCGCCGCTCGTCAAGGGCGGCGCGAACTTCGCGGAATCGGCGGTCGGCGTCGGCGCGGTCGTCTTCGCCCTCCTTTTTGCCGTGCCCTGGCGAAGGCGCGAGACCTGGCCGCTTGCCGCTGTAGGCGCCCTGGCCCTTCTCCTCGCCCTTGGCACGCCCCTAAATCGCCTGCTGTACTCTTTCGTTCCGGGATGGTCGAGCACCGGCTCACCCGGCCGGGTCGAGGTGCTGTTCGTGCTGACCGGATGCGCGCTCGCGGGGCTTGCCGTCGATGGGCTCGCCGAACGAGGAGCGCAGATCCGCGCCGCCGTCGGCGCGGTCGTCGGAATGCTCTTAGCGCTGGTCCTGCCGAGCCTGGCGGCGACCGACGGCCCGGGTGCCGCGCTTCGCGGCGCGGCCACGGCCGGGGCGATGCTCCCTGTGCTCGGCGCGACGGTGGCCGCGATCCTCGCCTTCTTTGCCGCCAAACGAAGCGCTTGGGCCGTGCCGGCGGGAGCGGCGCTCGTGGCGTGCTTGACCCACGCCCTGATTCTCGTCCCGTTCGGAAGGCCGCTCGATCCTCCGAAGGGCGATCCCAACGTTCGGATCGCCGTGGTGAACGATAGCTGGGATCTCTATTCCGTGCCGCACGCCGTTCTCCCTCCGAACCTTGCCGCGCTCGGCCGCCTGCACGAGCTTTCGGGTTACGACTCGCTGACCTCCCTCGACGCCGTCGAGATGCTGAGAACGGTGAGCGGCGTCGATCCGACCCCGCCGGAGAATGGAAACATGATGCTCGTCAAGTCCTCGGCCGATCCCAAAGCTCTCGCCGAAAACGGGGTGACGGAGGTCTGGTCGCGCAAACCTTTGCCGCCGCTTGGTACGCCTCGAGAGCGTGAAGGCTACTGGGTCTATTCCATCGCCGGGCCGGGGCGGGTGACCGGAGGGCGAGTCGTCGATGGCTACGATCGGCAAACGGTCTTGCCCGACGGCACCCGATCGACGGTCACGATTCGGGACCGGGCGTCGTTGGGCTGGCCACGGGTGGCGGGGAGCTCGGGTCGGTGGCGCGAGGTGGACGTCGCCGGGGCATCTCCGGTGACGGTGCGGTACTCCCCGCCCGGGCTGTCGGCGGGAATGGCGGTCGGCGTCGGCGCGTGGCTCGTCCCGCATGGCGATGATGCCCGCGAGCGTCCCTCCTGCCAGCAGGACCGATACGGACTTGCCGTTTTCGTTGAAGGTGGCGATCTGCGCCAGATGATCGGCGGACAGGGGTATCTTTTCCCCGGCCGCCACGGGCGAACCGAGAAACAGATCCACGTCTCCGACCCTGCCGGTTACGCCCTTGCCGCCGACTGCCGCAGCTTCGGCGGCCGGAGGCACCGGCACGCCGTCGGCTTTCGCCTTCGCCTGGATTGCGAGCGCGAGGGGATGGCTTGAGCCGGTTTCGAGCGCGGCGGCCGCCGAGCGGA
>CAXUKB010000114.1:2911-5516 GCA_964251345.1 uncultured Fimbriimonas sp.
CGGCCGATGCGACCTATGGCGCCCCCGCCGTCCTGCGCCTCATGCGCGGCGAGCGGCCGCTCTGGACGCGGTTGTACGGCTCGCTCGATTCGCGGCGTGCGCCGCACGTCCTCGTCGCCGCCCTTGCGGAAGGAATGGCACGGGCAAGCGAGGATCTCACCGTCCGCCTGTTCGGCATCCGCCGGACGCCGCTCTTGCGGCAGACGACGGCGCTTGCGGTGGCGGTGCTTCGACCGAACCGGATCGTCGTCGCGGACGGCACGAACCTCGACGCCGACGCCTTTCCGGCCCGATCGGAGTCGGTCGCGCTGGAGTCGGCCTTTCCCGCAACGGTGCAGGACGCGATGCGCAAGGCGCAGTGGATGCGAATGCTCGAGGCTTGTTCGTCTCATGGGGTCGAACTCGACCGCGTGCTTCTGGAAGGCAGCCGCCTTGGGAGCGGACGCCCGCTTTCGATCGAGGAGCGAAGGCGGGCTGGATTGGAGCAGGCGTTGCGGGTCGAGCAGGCCGGAAGGTCGCTCCTCATCGTCGCCGACAAACCCGACGAGCGGATGGTCGCGCGGGCTCTCGACGTGACCCACGCCACGAAGGCGATACTCGCGTCGCCACGGGCCTACGAAGGGCTGTTGCTCTCGTTCGTGCGCCCGAACGGCGACGAGTTTGGACACGGCCGAGTCGAACGGATCGATTGGGAGGCAGGCACGCTCTATGCCGCTTGCACCGCCTTACCGCCCGTGCCCGTCGGCATCGTGCGCCTCGGCTCGCTCCGACTCGACGCCCGAGGCGTCGAGCGGGGCGAAGCGCGACCCTGGGAGGTTTAGACCTCGACCATGACGTCCGAGACCTGGGGTCGGGCACGAATGAGCCCCTCGAATTCGTCGCCGAGGCGATCCGCCTTGTCGCCGTCGAAGGAGAAGGCCAGCGCGCAGGAGAGCGAGCCGTCCTCTCGGGCATAGAACTCGGCGTACTCGCCCGCGGCAAGGTCACCCAGAATGCGGGCGGGTTTCCCGCTCTGCGGGTCGCCGCGCAGGACCATGTGCGCTTCCAGGATGTCGGAGAAGAAGTAGGGCACGCGGTCGTACGGTTCCGGCTGGTGGCCGCCGACGGCGTCGCGGCCCATTTCGCGGCCCGCGTGGAGTCCCTGCCACTTCGCGTTCAGGTAGTGCTCGGCGTGCCAGTGCTTGTTCATCGCGACGTCGTGAAACGCGGCGATGTCGCCCGCGACCCACACATGCGGGTCGGTCGTCGTCCGGAGCGAGCCGTCGACGACGACTCCGTGTTTAGGGTCCATCTCGAAACCCGCCGCCGCGGGAAGCTCGACATTGAGCGTCGCGCCGACGCCCGCGAGCACAAGATCGGCCGGGTACTCCCCGCCTTTCGTCCGGACGGTCAGTTCACCATGCCCCTGAACGATCTCGGAAACCTCTTCGAACACAAACTTGGCTCCCTTTCCTTCGAGAAACATCTGGACGTGACCGCCGGTCTCCTTCGAGGCGAACTTACTCCAGACCTGACCGCTGGGGTCGACGAGGGTGACCGAAGAGCCGTGTAGGAGCGCCGCCGCGCCCGCCTCGACACCGATGTAGCCCGCGCCCACGATCACGACGCGCAGCTTCTTTTCGAACTGCTCCCGCAGGCCGGTCGAGTCCTCCACTTTGCGCAAAGTCCACACCCCGGGCAGATCGCCGCCCGGGAACGAGGGCTTCTTCGCCTCCGCCCCAAGTGCGAGGAGGAGTCGACCGTAGGCAATCTCCTGGCCGTCGGCGAGGGTCACCTTCTTGTTCTTACGATCGATGGCGGTCGCGAGCACGCCGGTCATGAGTTGGACGTTGGCCTTTTCATAGAAGTCGTCCGCTTTGCTCTCTGCGTCGTACGGAGTCATCGTGCCTTTGAGAACGCCTTTGCTCAACGGCGGACGGTCGTAGGGCTTGTGGCTCTCTCCCGCGACGAGCACAATGCGCCCGTCCGGGTCGGCTGCCCGGATCGCCGTCGCCGCCTGTGCGCTGGCGACCCCGCCGCCGAGAAGAAGATAGTCCGCGTGGATCATGCCTCGCTTCTACGAGGGGCGACCCGAAGGCGTTGGGAGGGATGGGTTGTCCTTATGCCGCGAGGCGCAGGATGTCCAAGGGTTCGGCGGACAACAGCTCCGTGATGGCCTCCGGGCTGAGGGGTTGGTCGAAGAGGAATCCTTGACCATATCCGCATCCCATCGCCTGAAGAAGACGCCATTGCTCCGGCGTCTCGATGCCCTCGCCGACGGTTTCCAAGCCTAAGGTCCGCGCGACCGAGATCATCGCCTCGACCAAGCCGTCGGCCCGCTCGTCTTGGCCGAGGGGCGTCACGAACGTACGGTCGATCTTGAGGCTGTCGACGGGAAGTTGGCTCAGGTGGGTCATCGAGGAGTAGCCCGTCCCGAAGTCGTCGATCGCGACGCGGATCCCCAGTTCACGTAAAAGGGTGAAGGTCTTCCGCATTCGGTCGAGATCGTCCAAGAGGGCCGTCTCGGTAATCTCGAGCTTGATGAGCGTGGGATCGAGGCCAAGCGCGTTCAGGATCGATTGGACGTCGTCCACGAAGTCCGCCTCGGCGAACTGTCGCGCGGAAA
>CAXUKB010000114.1:5526-12392 GCA_964251345.1 uncultured Fimbriimonas sp.
TCGTTCCACGCGGCGAGGTGCGCGCAGGCTTCCCTCAAGACCCACCGGCCGATGGGGCACACGAGCCCGGTTTCCTCGGCGAGGGGAATGAAGGCGGCGGGCGGAACGAGCCCGCGAGTCGGATGTTGCCAGCGAAGCAACGCCTCGACTTCGCATGGACGGCCGGTCGCAATGTCCACGATCGGCTGATAGACGAGGAATAGCTGTCCTTCCCGAAGGGCGCCACGAAGGTCGGCCTCCATCTCCAGCCGCTCGCGGGCCATCAGGCTCATGCTCGGCTCGAAGAGGGCGGCGCGCCCCTTGCCGCGGCCTTTGGCGCGATACATCGCGGTGTCGGCGTCGCGGAGCAAGTCGGCCGCGTCGACGCCTTCGCCCTCGGCCATGACGACGCCGATGCTGCAAGCCACGAAAAGCTCTCGGTCGCCGACGAGGATCGGCTCGGCGAGCCGCTCTAGGATTCTTTCGGCGACGCCCAGCGCCTCGTGCGGCTCGGGCGAGTCATCGAGGATAAGGGTGAACTCGTCGCCGCCGAGGCGGGCGACGGTATCGGTGACGCGCACGGATTCTAGGAGCCGTCGGGCCACCTCGACGAGGAGCGCGTCGCCCGCGTCGTGTCCCAGGCTGTCGTTGACGATCTTAAAGTTGTCGAGATCGACGAAAAGCACGGCGAAGTTCTCCTCTTCCTGCTCTTTTTGCGCCGCCAAGCGATGGCAGAGCCGGTTCATGAAAAGCGCCCGGTTTGGCAGTCCCGTGAGCCGGTCGTGAAAGGCACGGTGCTCAAGCTCCGCTTCGACGCGCTTGCGATCCGTCAAATCGTGGAACGTCAGCAGAACGCCCGCGACGTCGGGATCGCCGGTGAGATCCACGACTTGAGCTTCGAACTCCCGCCGCTGTCCTTCCGCACCGACCATCCCCAGTTCGACTTTGCGCGCCGCGCTTGAGTCGGCGATCGCGAAGGCAAGATCGTGCGCCTCGCGCGGCGACCCGTTTGGATCGACGAGGTTGAGAATGGAGGACCCTACAAGCCCGTCCGCCGTCTGGCCCCACGCGGCCTCACACGCGCCACTGACCATCGTCACGACGCCATCGAGGCAGACCACCGCGATGACGTCGTGAGAACTCTGGAACAGCGCGCGGAGACGGCGCGCGCCGTCGTCGGCGGCGCGCTGACGCACCTCTAGGTCGACGAACGCGTCCGCCCGACGCCGGTAACGAACGAGTGCCTGAGAGAGAAGGGCGGCCGCGAGCAACATCGAGCAGGTGGTCGCGGCGCGGGTGCCGAGGGTGCGGGCGGCGGCCCGAGCATCCCACCACCGATCGAGACGGTCGATTTCCTGCGTGAATCGCTCGAACGCGGGATCGGTCTCTTTGATGTCGATGCCAAGCGCTTTTGCGTCGTGCCCCGCATCCATGGCGTCCGCCTCACGCCGCACGGCATCCACGAAGCGGTCGTGAACCGCGCGGAGCGAGGCCACTTCGGCCGGATCGGCGGTTCGGGCGACCGTCGCCATCGCCGCCTCGAGTCCTTTCACATCGAGCCCGATGGATCGTCCGAGGAGCAGGCTTTGAACCCCGCCCATGAGATACTTCGCCCGTCCGTCCAACCGGGCGAGGGCAAGCTGCTCGCGACGGCACGCCTCGACCTGCCGACCAAAGAACAGAATCGCCGACGCCGCGACCGTGGCGATCAGAAAATTGAGCGCCACGAGGTGCGCGGTGGCCTTCCGGCGGTCGGCGGCGGTGCAGGCGGATGAACCCATTGCGCATTGAGGCCCCTCGGGAGCCTTACGAGAGTTTTCCGTGTCAGGACGATCGTCGATCCTGGTAGTTCGTGCATAACGTCGAGCGGACGATTCTCCTCAACGGGCCACTTAGCCCGATATGCCGGCGCATAAAAAAGCGAGGGATTCTCCGATCGGAGAATCCCTCGCTTTTTTCGCCTCGAGAGGGGGGCGACTAAAGCTTCGACACCAGGCGTCCGAAGCCGCTCTTGCCCGCGTACACCGCGGTCGCGCCAAGCGACTCTTCGATCCGGAGGAGTTGGTTGTACTTGGCGACGCGGTCGGTGCGGTTCGGGGCGCCGGTCTTGATCTGGCCGCAGTTGGTGGCGACGGCGAGGTCGGCGATCGTCACGTCTTCGGTCTCGCCCGAGCGGTGGCTCATGACCGCGGTGTAGCCCGCCCGCTTGGCCATGTCGACGGCGGCGAGAGTTTCGGTCAGGGAGCCGATCTGGTTCACCTTGACGAGAATCGAATTCGCAATGCCCTCCTCGATGCCGCGCTTGAGACGGGTGACGTTCGTCACGAAGAGGTCGTCGCCCACGAGTTGGACGCGATCACCGATCGCGTCGGTGACCTTCTTCCAGCCGTCCCAGTCCTCCTCGTTGAAGCCGTCCTCGATGGAGATGAGCGGATACTTCTCCGTCAGGCCCTTGAGGTACGCAACCTGCTCGTCGGCGGAGAGCGAACGGCCGTCGCTGTAGACGTACTTGCCGCTCTTGTAGAACTCGGTGGCGGCGGCGTCGATCCCGAGGTAGATGTCCTTGCCCGGAGCGAAGCCCGCCTGCTTGATCGCGTCGAGGATGTAATCGAAGGCGAGGTCCTGACTGTCGAGGCTGGGAGCAAAGCCACCCTCGTCGCCCACGCCCGTGTTGAGCCCTTTGCTCTTGAGAACCGCCTTAAGGGTGTGAAACACCTCCGCCCCCCAGCGCAACGCCTCGGCGAAGGTCGGCGCGCCGACCGGCAGGATCATGAACTCTTGGAAGTCGACGTTCGAGTCCGCGTGCGCGCCGCCGTTGAGGATGTTCATCATCGGCACCGGAAGGACGCTCGCCGTGACGCCGCCGACGTAGCGATAGAGCGGAAGCTTGACCTGGGCGGCGGCGGCCTTCGCCACGGCGAGGGAGACGCCGAGGATCGCATTCGCGCCGAGCTTGCCCTTGTTGTCGGTACCGTCGAGTTCCAGAAGCTGGGCGTCGATCGCGGCCTGGTCGGTGGCGTCGGCGTCGAGCAACGCGGGGGCGATCGTCTCGTTCACGTTCTCGACCGCCTTCTTCACACCCTTGCCCATGTACCGGCTCTTGTCGCCGTCGCGGAGTTCGACCGCCTCGAAGGCGCCGGTGCTCGCGCCGCTGGGTACGGCGGCCCGGCCGACCGCGCCGCTCTCCAGCATCACGTCGACCTCGAGGGTCGGGTTGCCGCGGCTGTCCAGGATCTCTCGGGCGGTGATGTCGGCGACGTAGGGCATTTGTCCCCAAGAATACCGCCGGGGAGGGGGAGGCGTGAGACCGAGCATGCGAGGCAAGGCCGACGAGCAGAGACGACGAGAGATCGACGAGTCGAAAGGACTCTCGGTACCGGCTTTTCTCGCGGATCGCGGCGCGTCATGGTCACGCGTCGTGCCGCCTTCCCAAAGGGTGGAACGGCCGAGGAGGTGGTTTTGCGCATTCGTCCGCTCTCCGGCAAAGTCCGAGAACTTCTGACGACCCTAGTACGTTAACCTAGGCTTCGAGGTGCAACCCGACCCATGACCGTCCTTCTTGGCTGCACCGTTTGGCTCCCGCTGATGCTATGGATCTCGGCGCTCGTTCAGTGGATGATCGGCGGCGAAATCGAGCTCGTGAACGGCCTCCTCGGCATCACGGTCGGGATCGTGCTCGGCGTGGCGACGCTTCATCCGCCGTTTCCGGCGGCCCAGGCGTTGTGCTACATCGCGGTGTGGGCGACGCTCGCGCTTTTCCCGTTCGTTCGCGCGGGACTCAACCGGCGCGAGTTGCGGTCGGTCGACGTGTACGCCCTCGAACGGGCATATCTCGTGCTCGGTCAGCGTCCTCGCGAGACGTTCGCGCGTTTTCGGCTCGCCCAAGCGGCTTGGACGCTCGGGATGACGGGCCACGCCATGCGGATCGCCGAGGGCTGCCTCGGCGACATGGACCCGAAGGTCTTTCGCGAGGAGCACATGATCGTCGGCCGCTGGCGGCGGGAGCAGCCTCCGGCGGAGGCGTTCGTCGATTACGAGTGCATGGAGTGCGGCGGGGCTTGCCCCCCCGGCAAGACGCATTGTCCGACGTGTGGCGCGCCGTTCCTTTTGGAGCGCGTGCAAGGCAAGGCGTTCGCCAAGGGCGCGGGACGCAAGATCGTGGCCGCGTGGGTCGCCGGGGCCGGCGCCCTCGCGGGCATTCCGTGGGCGATCACCCTGCCACCGGGGGCGGCCATCGGAGCGATCATCGCCATTCTCGGCATCGCCTTCCTCGTGGTGTTTCTCGCCTTCCGACCCCAGGGGCAGGCCACGAGTTGATTCGTCGACTCGACCGGTACGTGTTCAAAGAGATGCTCGTCCCGTTTATCGCGGGATCGCTGATCGTCGCCCTCCTCTTCGAGACGAACGCGTACATCTACCTCGCAAAGAGCTTTAACGTCGAGAACATCCCCCTGCTCGCGCGGGCGCAGTGGTTGCTCTACCAACTCCCGAGTTACCTTAAGCTCACCCTCCCGACGGGCATGGCCCTCTCCGCCGCCCTGAGCATCGGACGAATGGCTCGGGAAAGCGAAGTGACCGCACTCCGCGCGGCGGGAACGCCGGTGATGCGGATTCTGCGTCCCGTGCTGTTTTTCGGGCTCCTCGCGGGCGCACTGAACTTCACGATCGTCGACCGCATCATTCCCATCTGCGCGAAGAAGGTTCGTGAACTGGAGGCGAAGAACGCCCTCCTCGGCCTCGCGCCTTCGGACAAAACGTTCAAGGCGAACGCGTTTATCCAACTGGACCGGTACGCCGCCTCCCTTGGAGGAATCCGGCGAACGCCCGACGATAAGCTGGTGATCAACGACGCGATGCTGATCGAACGCGCGGGCGGCAACGTCGTGACCATCGTCGTCGCCCCCATCGCGACCTACGACGCCGGTCTGTGGGATTTCCAGCGGGCGCACATCTATCACGTCGATGGCCTGGATATGACTCCCGTCGCGGGCGACGAGATCCGGATCGATCAGACTTCGGACCTCGACGCCCTCTTCACCGCCGGAACCTCGAACATCGGGGCCAACGACGAGGAAAAGCCCCCGGACGAGCTTCGCCTCGCTATCGACCCCCCGCGGCGGGAGAAGGGCGATCCCCGGCGCTACGAAATCGAGCTGTACTCTCGCTCCGCCTCCGGCGTGGCGTGCGCGGTGTTTGCGTTCACCTCGGCGGTGTTCGCGGTCCACTTCTCTCGTTCCGGCGGCTTCGCGGGGCTCCTCGTGAGCTTCTCGGTTTGCGTGCTGTACTACAACGCCTACGTGGTCTCGGTGCAGATATTGGGCCGTCAGGAAAACGTCCCGAGTTGGTTTGCCGCCTGGCTTCCCAACATCGCCTTCGGTGCGCTCGGCCTTCTTTGGCTCAGGAAACTCGAATGAGATCGTGTGTCGTGCGTCGTGCGTCGTGGAGGTTTCGTGGAGAGAACGGGGCGGCTCTTAGCTTGCCCGGTCGGTTGGACCTCCGTGCGCCGGGGAGTGCCTGCCCGCGCTCCACGATCCGTAATCCGAAATCAATCGCCCTTCTTGCGATGTCGTTAATCGGGGCCTCGCGGGCGTCGGCTCAGTTCGATCCTTCGGTCCTGTCGGGCGTGCAGATCCTGCGCGACAACGGCAAGCTGGGCGGGCCCGTTCAGGATCCTCTCCAACCGAAGGGATTTCCCAATCCCGACGCCAAGCGACCCGACGAGGAGGTGGACGACCAGGGTTTCCATCTCATCAATGCCGACGAGCAAGAAGTCAAGGGGCGGTTCGTCAAACTCACCGGCAACGTCGAGTTTGTCGCGCGGGGCTACCATGTCCGCTGCGACGAAGTCGAGGGCGACACCCGGACGGAGATCTTTACCGCGCGGGGTCACGTCCTGATCGTCGGCAACGGGGCGAACGTGTACGGCAACGCCGTCACCGTCGACTTCATCAGCGGCACCTACATCGCCGAGCGCGCGGAAACCCAACTTTCGCCCGAGCAAAGCGGCGTGGGGCTCACGGGGCCGCTCTACGTTTCGGGCAAGCTCTCCTCCGGTACCCAGTATCTCACTCACACGCAGGACGGCCTCATCACCACCTGCGATCTCGACGATCCGCACTACCGCATCCTCGCCCGCGACATCGACTATCGCGCGGGCAAGCGCGTCGTGCTGCGCGACGCGAAGCTCATCATCCTCGGTCGGACGATCTTCCAGATCCCCTACCTTTCGATTCCGCTCGACGACCGCTCGAACCGTTACACGCCTTACGTCGGCTACACGGACGACGAGGGCTACTTTATCAAGAACACCCTCGCCATTCCCCTCAGCGGCCGGGGCGATCAGGTTCTCAACACTCACGAGGACTACATGACGAAGAAGGGCCTGGGCTTGGGCGCCGACTACGGATACGCCTTCCCAACCATCGCCGGGGTGGCCCGGGTTTACAAGATTTTCGGTCCGGGCGACGCCTTGAACTTTAGCAACGACCATCGTCAGGCGTTTCGCTGGGGCTCGGCCACGATCAGCAACGACTACCAGCAGAACAACTATCTCACCGCGTCGAATCAGACTCTGCTGAACACGCGGGCGGCCATCACCTACAACAACTTTCTCGGTCCGCACGCCATTGACCGGTTTACGCTCACCCGCACCTCGAACGACGCGGACACCTACTCCAGCGTAAGCCAGACTTTTGGTCTCGCCGATCAGCGTCAGTTCGGGACCCAGATCCGGACCGACACCCAGGTGAGCCTGCTGACCTCGGAGAACAAGTCGAACGCCAGCACCACGTCCGAGGCGGAGCGGGTTCAGCTCAAGTTCCTCGGCACGGACGACCTCGGATTCGGCGTGGGTTCGCTTCAGTACCAACGGAGCGTCCCCGTGGGCG
>CAXUKB010000115.1:0-12332 GCA_964251345.1 uncultured Fimbriimonas sp.
GCCCCATTTCCGCAGGCTCGCCAGGAGACGAGCGGCATCTCCTCGTCGGTGATGTCGAGAAGCGGCCGCGGCTCCAGCTTTGCGACGGAAGGCGTCGGCTCGTCGACTTGCGGCGTTTCGGCTTTGGGCTTCGATCCGCTTCGCGAACGGAAGGTATAGATGGGTAGCGGCTCTTCTTCGTTTCCGTCGACGATGACCGGAGGCGCCGTTGCCGTGGCGACGGGCTCCTCCGCGGGAGCGATCGCTTTGGGCGCCGACGGCTTCTGGACCGAAGCTCCGGCCGCTCGGGCACGGAACGTCACGGCCAACGCGCGGCCGTCGCCCAAGTCGAAGGCATCGCCTTCCGGAGCGGCGGTCTCCTCGGCGACCGACTCCTCGACCAAGGGTTCTTCGATCACCAGCGCTTCGAGGACGGGCGCCTCGAGAACGGATGCCTCGGTTACCGGCGCTTCGACCACCGGCGTCTCGGGAACGGACGAGTCTTCAGGGAGAGAGGCGGCGACGGGCTCCGCCGGCGCGACCTTGGGCTTTCGCCCGCGCTTGGCCGGCGCGACGACGGGCTCCGGCGTCGGTACCGCTTTCGCGGACTTCGGGGGACGGCCCCGCCGTTTCGGCGTGGCGACCGCCGGAGCGGTCTCGGCAACGGGAGCGACGACCTTGGGTTTACGCCCGCGCTTTGGCTTCTCCGCCGCCTCGGGAGCCGGGGCACTGACGGGCGCGACGATCGGCAGGGGGTTCTTACGCGGGCGGCCGCGGGGGCGCTTGGCCTCGGCGGTCGGAGTGGGAATGGGCGCGGCTTCGGTCGGGGCGGCGGTCGGGAGGTCAGCGGGGGTGGGCTTCTTGCGGGGCATGGTCAGGTAGGGCGGTATGGGCCCACCGGAGAAGCGCCTCGGGCGTGTCGAACAGCAGGTCCGGGTTCTCGGCGGCGAGCGCCTCACGGGCGCCCGCACCGTAGGCGACGGCGATCGCGAGGACGCCTGCGCTTTGAGCGCAGCGCACGTCGTACACGGAATCGCCGATCATCGCGGCTTGATGAGGTTCGATGCCGAGGCGGGCGCACGCGAGCCGCGCGCTCTCCGGATCGGGTTTGGGATGGGAAACGTCGGAGGCGCAGACGACGGTATCGACGTAGGCCGCGCCAGAAAATCTTTCAAGGAAGGGGACGATCTCGGCCCCGCTTTTGCTCGTCACGAGGGCCGTGCCAAGTCCTCGGGCGCGTACCAGCGCCAACGACTCGACCGCCGCGTCGAACGCGCGCTCAAGGTGGACGTAGGACTCCATCCGCACGATCGAGTCGTCGACCATCGCCGCAACGAGGCTTTCGTCCGCACCAAAGATCCGCATCTGGTCGGTCAGCGGACGGCCGATAAGCGCCCGGATCTCCGAATCGGAGGGTCGGGTGCGTAGGAACGCCTCGACGGTGTCTCCGATTCCAGGGATCACCGCGGGCAGACTGTCGATCAGCGTGCCGTCCACATCGAAGAGGACGGCACGAAGGTCCGGCAGTGGCGTTCCCGTCGGCATCGTGCGAGAGTATGGCGCATTGAAGTCCCGTGGCGCAGGACACGGGGAAATGTCGGGCGGAATCCCAAAAGAAAACTCTTTCCACATCTTCCCGCCGTTTCCCCTTTCCTTTTTCGGTTTTCCGCCGATCATGGCCTTAACCGATGGACATCGTCGCCCTCCTCAGCCCTGTGGCCGCCACGAAATCGGCGGAGGGTGGTGTCGGCGGCCCGTCGAAAAAGGCGGCGGGCGATGCCTTTGCCGGCGTGTTCGCCGAAGCGATCGCGAAGACCGCGGACGGGGCGAGCATCGTCCCCGGCGCGACTCCGGCCAACGCGGCCGTCTCCACCATCGGGGCCTCTCCTTCCGCGGTCCCCGTGCCTGCGTTGGCAACACCGGCCGTTGCGGCGGTGCCTTCGCCTTCGCTCATGACCTCAGACGACGTGAAGAAGGAGAATCCGAGCGGGGCGGAAGGGAACGTTCTTCCGGCCGGTCCGAAGAACGCGAAAATCGATCGTACGACCGATTCTCCGACTCTCTACTCCGAAGCGCCGTCGGTCGCCGTCGAGACGACCGTCGCTGCTCCCGAAATCCCGGCCGCCGCGAATGCGGAGACCGTCCCCTCCGAAGACTCTGCGAACGCCGCTCCTAAACCGGTGGTCTCCACCAGATCGGGATCTCGTTCTAAGGCTCGAAAGGTCGACGCTCCGCCCGACCCACCGCCACCCACGGCCACCCCGGAGAAGGGAGCTACGACGAAAGCGCCGAATGCGCCCGTCGAACAGCCGGACCCCAACTCCGAAAGATCTTCCACTCCGAATGAGAGCTCGATCGACGAGGCCAAGCCGTCGTTGACGGACGTACCCGTCGCGATCGTTCCGTTCGTGCCTGTCGTCGCATCGCTCATCCCATCTGCGAACTCGCCTAAGGCTTCCGTTACCTCGCCTGTCGAAGCGATGAGCGTGGTCGCTACGGCGACCGCGACGCCGACTGCCGTGCCTGACACGGCGGCGGTCACGACGCTAAAGTCCGCGCGGTCGAGGCCTGAAAGCCGAGGCAAGGCGTCGGTCACGACCGCAAACGACGCCACCGTGAAGGTCTCCGACACGGCGTCTGACGAATCGGCCGACGCCGCTGCGATTTCGGCGCCGTCTCCGATCGCGACTCCGTCCGTTCCCACCGCGGCGACCGGCGTCGCGGCCGACGACGTTGCGCCGACGGTTTCCACCGCTCCGACGTTGGCGGCGGCGCCCGATCTTGGCGTCGTTCCTCAGGTCGTCCAAGTGAATGCCGACGCGGCCGCGGTGGCCCTTCCGGCGGCCGTCGCTCCGGCCTCCTCCGTTCCAAATGCCCAAGTCGCGAAGGTTGCCGCCGATCGATCGGTGGGGAAGGCCGTCGCCGCTTCGCCGAAGACCCCCGACGCTCCCGTGAAATCGGCGGCCACGACGAAGGACGTCCCGGCCGCCTTCGTGCTGGACAGCGCCCCGACGATGAGTGGAGACGACGCGCCCTCGGAAGACGCGCCGTCGCAGGACGCTCCGCAGGATCCGACGGTTCAATCGTCCGCCGCTCCGACCGCGCGAACCGCCGCGACCGAGCGGCCGGACGCGGGAACGGATCGCCCGAGCGTCGACCGGCACTTGGTCGTGCGCCAAGTCGCCGAACGAATCGAGAACCTCGTCGCCTCCCGTCCAAAGGACGGCGTGGTGGTTCACTTGGAGCCGCGGGATCTCGGCACCGTCACTCTCGTCGTCAAGGGACTGCAAGGCGCCCTCGACGTTCAGGTGAGCGCAAGCGACGATCGGGTTCGGGAGAGCCTCAACTCTTCGCGGCCCGAACTCGCCCAGGCGCTCGCCCCGCGCGGCATCGAGCTTCGAGAACTGCGCGTGTCGACGGCCCCCGCCTCGACGACCTCGTCTTCCACATCGAACGGATCGAATCCGAACGGAGGAAATCCGAACTCCAATTCTGAGGGACGCCCCCAGTCCCCGTCTTCCTCGCCGACCCTTGTCAAAGCCTCCAGCGCCGAAACGTCCGCCCCACGCTCCGCCCGATCGACCGGCCGGGGCGTCGACCTCCTCGTCTAAAACCATGAGCGATACCACCGTTACCCCCGTCAGCGGCTCGTCCTACTTCGGCTCGACCGCCGTCAAGGCCAAGAGCGGGCTCGATATGAGCACCTTCATCGGGCTGCTCGTCACGCAGCTCAAAAACCAAGATCCGACCTCGCCCATGGACGACGCGTCGTTCTACGGCCAGATGGCCCAGCTTGGCCAGGTCCAGGGCTTGCAGCAGCTCAACTCCGCGGCCGATCTTCAGCAGGCGCAAGCCCTGCTCGGCAAGACGATCACCGCGACCCGGCCCACGAGCTCGTCGACGAGTGACAGTACGACGTTCACCGGCGTCGTCCAGTCGATCACCTACAAAGACGGCAACTACTATCTTAACGTCAACGAGGACGGCGATGCGGGTACGGTTCAGATCGAGCAGTCCGCCATCCAGAGCGTGGTTCCGACCGTCGACGTGGCGAGCATGAGCAGCCTGATCGGCAAGACCGTCGCGGGCACGACCACCTCGAACGGTTCGACGAGCAACGTCGTCGGGACCGTCATCGGCATTACCGCTCAGGACGGCCAGGCGTATGCCCAGGTGCAGTCCACGACCAACGGCACCACCACGACCACCGCCGTCCCCGTCTCCACGCTTACCCAAATCGCAAGTTCGCCCTCGTCATGAACGTCCAGAACTCCCGGCTCCAGGGTCTCGCCGACGCCGCGCGCGTCGGCACGGCCTCGCCTGCGCAAACCTCCGTCGCGACGCCCGCATCGGGAGCCGGCTCGTTCGCGGACGCGCTCAGCGGGGCGTTGCAGGGCAGCGATGCGCTTAAGGTAAGCGGCCATGCCCAGTCGAGACTTCAGAGCCGGGGGATCGAGATGGACGCGGCGGCTTGGGATCGCGTTAAAGGCGGCGTCGACAAGGCGGCGGCGAAAGGCGCGCGCGAGAGTCTCGTGCTGATGGACGACGTGGCCCTCGTGGTCAGCGTGAAGAACCGTACCGTCATCACGGCGGTGGATAAGGGCAGCCTGAAAGACAACGTATTCACGAACATCGACAGCGCCGTGATCGTTTAGTTTCCTAGGTACACCCTTCTTCATGGGGGTTCGACTGTTTGTGCTGGGCATCGTCTACGAGCACGACACGCATGGCTACGAGATCAAGGCGGCGGCACGGCTTTGGGGGGTCGAGAAGTGGGCCAAGATCGGGTTCGGGTCCCTTTACCATGCCCTCGGCTCGCTCGAGCGCGAGGGCCTGATCCGGGAGATTGGCGTCGAGCAGGAAGGCAACCGCCCGCCGCGTACGGTCTACCGCGTGACCGACGAGGGGCGGACCGCGTTCCTCACGATGCTGCGAAAAGCGCTCGTGTCGGTCGAGCGGGTCGACGCCGATCTTGCCCTCGCCTTTGTGCCGAACCTGCCTCCGGCCGAGCGTAAGTCCCTCCTTGCGGAACGATTGGTCCGGCTCCGTTCCGAGGCGGACGCGGCGAGCCGCTTTCTCCTTCGTGCTCGCACCGAACTCGACGCCATCCCTTGGGTGGCCGCGTCGGTGCAGCACGGCGGGGCTTTGATCGACGTCGAGATCGCCTGGACTTCGGGACTGCTCGAACATGTCGTCACCTTCCCCGCCCGAGACTGGGCGCAACTGAGCCTCGTTTGAGAGGAGTCGGTGTTAATACTCAAACTGTAGTATGCTAAGGCGTGCTCTTCGCTTGCCTTCCGTCCGACTCGATTCGTCTCGACTATCGCGCGAACGGACTCGCCGCATCCTCGGCACCGATCGTTTCCTTTCCCCTCAAGCTGGTCTCGGAGCCCGCGCCGGCGACGACGCCTCCCGGCGGGAAACTTTTCTCGGGGCGCCTCGCGTCGATGGGACGGGTCTTCTCCGTGAAGAGTGAGGAAGTCGGCGGAACCCCGACCCGGTGCGAGATCGATGGCTCGACGTACGTCTGGAAGGCGGAGACGAAGCTGGGATGGACGCGCTACGTCGTTGTGGCCAGTCTGAAGGCCGGTTCGCGAGTGGGGCGAGTGACCCTCGTCCGGATCGGTTCTCCAACCGAACTCACCCTCTTTCCCGACTTCGGCTACATAGGCAAGGCGCGGATCGACGGACGGGAGTTCGAGGCCCGCGTAACGGGAGACCTCGGACCGGACGCGAAGGTCTGGATCGATCGGAATGGGGACGGCCGCCGTCAGAGTCAATCGGAAGTCGTCACCATCGGCACCCCTTTCGACTTCTCGGGAGTCACGCATGAACTGCGTTTCGCATCGGGCGGTTTGACGGTGGTTCGAAGCACGCGATCGGTAGCTCGGATTCCCGACGCGCCCGACCTTCGTCCGGGCCGTCGGCTGCCCTCGCTGTCGTTACGAATTCGAACCGGGGAGACCGTCCGACTTCCCGACTCGTACCGAGGAAAGCTGGTCCTGCTGGACTTCTGGGCCTCTTGGTGTCCTCCGTGCATCGAAGCGCTGCCGACGATCGCGGATGCCTATGCGCGGTTCCGAGCCGAGGGGTTCGAGGTCGTCGGGATCTGCCTCGACGACGCAAGCGGGCTGGTGCGTGCCGACGCTTTGGGGCAGAGTAAGGGCATCGCGTGGACCGAAGTCGCGGACGGCAAGGGCTGGGCGAGTCCGATCGTGGAGCGACTTGGGATCGAGGAGATTCCTAAGCTGCTCCTCGTGGACGGCGATACCGGACGGATCGTCGCCACGGAGCAGGAGACGCAATCCCGAGGGATCGTGGCCACCGTCGAGTCGGCGATTCGGGCAAGGGCCAAACCGGCGAAGCGCTGACCCGCGCTTCCGCGCCCGAAACCTCAAGTACATCCTCCGCTTCCCGCCCTGCAACCATGGAAGCGAAGGACCGACAAACATAACGGGAAGACGAAGCGGGACCCGAAAGGGGCGCGGACGAAGGCCACCGAAGCGGGCCGGAGAAGGAACCCTTCCCCAAACAGAGAAACCATGCTCCAAGCCCTTCTTGCCAGCGTCGCCAGCGTCAAAGCTCAGCAGACCCGGATGAACGTCATCGGGAACAACCTTGCGAACGTCAACACCACCGCCTATAAATCGGCCCGTGTCACGTTCCAGGATATGATCTCGCAGACGATGCAGGGCGCAACCCGCCCGAGCGAAGGCAACGGCGGCACCAACCCGATCCAGTACGGCCTTGGCGTTTCGGTCGGCTCCACCGACGTGAACAACGAGCAGGGCTCGCTCGGTGCGACCAACCGACCCTCCGACCTCGCCATCCAGGGCAACGGCTACTTTATGGTGCCCAACGGCGACGGCGTCGCCTACACTCGCGATGGTTCGTTCGACCTCGACGCGAACGGCGACCTCGTCCAGACCTCCACTGGCAACCGTCTCCTCGGCTGGACCGCCGACGCTCAGGGCAGCATCGATACGTCGACCCCGATCTCCGCTTCGACCAGCCTCAACATTCCCATCGGCAAGCTCAACGCCGTCCAGGCGACCACCACCGCCACCATGAAGGGCAACCTGAGCGCCGAAGCCGACTCCAGCGCGACCTACACCGCCCAGATGACGGTGTACGACTCGCTGGGCGGTTCGCACCAGGTCACCATCCAGTACTCGAATCACAGCACCGACATGACGGCCGACCCTTCGGCACCGAGTGGAGCGAGCAACAGCTGGGATTGGACAGCTTACGAAGGCGCGGATACGAACGGCACCATGATCGGTTCTTCGTCGACCTCGGGCAATTCGAAGATTTACGCCAACGGCACCGGCTCTTACCTGTCTGCCCTCGCCTCCGGCGCCACGAACAACATCATTCTCCCAGCCGCTTCCGGCACCCCCGCGGTGCCGATTTCCGTCGACTTCAGCGGCATCGGTCAGCTCAAGTCGGACTCGCAGGTCACGATGGGAACCCAGAACGGCTTCCCGCCCGGATCGCTGGAAGGCTACAACATCGGTACCGACGGCGTCATCACCGGTCTCTTCACGAACGGTCTGACCCGCTCGCTTGGCCAGATCGCGATGTCCAACTTTCCGAACCCGAACGGCCTCTCGCGGGTCGGCGACAACATGTGGCGTGCGACGGACAACAGCGGCACCGCCGTCGTGGGTACCGCCCAAAGCGGCGGCCGGGGTGTCATCAACTCGGGCTATCTCGAGCAGTCCAACGTCGACATCTCGAGCGAGTTCAGCGACTTGATCATCACCCAGCGCGGGTTCCAGGCCAACACCAAGATCATCACGACCGTCGATGAGATGCTCCAGGATCTCATCAATATGAAGCGGTAATAAAAGACTAGGTTCTTAGCGAGAGAGGAAGTTAGGAAACCTGAATGCCTAGCTTTCTTTTTCTTGTGTTCCTGGTTGCCTAAAGTTTTCCACTCGGTAGAACGTCAAGTAGTTGGCGTCGTGCGCCTTGTGGGCGCCGTCAAACGCGGTGCGGACGACCGTCGCGATGTCGTCGCCGTCGAAAAGCCAGTCCGCGTACTGAAAGCCGGTGCTTCGGATCGCGCGGGTGCTCATTAGGGATCGGCGGATCGTCCAATGAACGAGATCCGGCGAAGATTCGAGGGCGAGATTGTTTCGGACTTCCGCCGGTCGAAGCCCGCTGTGGGGACCCTCCACCGGCGTTGCCACGGTCCAGTAAAGACGGCTCTTCTCGTCGTACCGAATGGTGAACTTCTTGGCCCCGCCGGGCAGATCGACGAAGCCGTTCTTGGGATCGAAATCCGCTGTACGTCCGTCAGGCGAGATTCGCACGATCGCCGCCTTCTCATGCGAAGAATGGGTGTCGACCCGCAGCACGTCGACGACGTCTCCGTCGGGCGCGACGACCGCGTTGCCTTCCAGCCAACCGTGCATGTCGCCGCCGTTCCACGACGAATCGCTCGGCACAAGGTTAGAAGTCGTCCAACTTTGCGGGTCCAGCAGGTCGGCGTTCTCCGGCGCGGAAACCACGCCGGCCTCGAAGGTGGAGGCCCAACCCTTATCCGAGGCTCGCCGCTCGTACGCACGCCAAATCCTTCCGTGCGCGAAGGCCATGGGCACGGGGGCGGTGTGAATCTGTCCGTCGCCGCGAATAACGCTCGGTTGCGACCAGATCTCTCCGCCGTCCATGGAGCGGCGGATGACGAGCTTGCCGTACCCCCGCGACGGTCCCATCAGATAGAGCGCGCCTCCGTGGACGAAGAGGTTCGACCACGACGCGCCAAAGACCGTTGGAAGCCGCGTCCAGCTCCGTCCCCGATCGGTCGATCGAAAGAGGTCGGTGGGCGACCCCTTCTGCATCCCAGGTCCGAACTCGTCGTGAGCGGCCACGTAGTCTCCGTTCGGCAGGATGGCGAGGCTGGGCGACCCCACGTAACGGCGGCTCTTCGCGGGCGAGAAGTCGATCACCACGCCCGGCACGGAACGCCCGTGAGTGGCGACGAGAAGCGTGGCGAGGAGCATCACTGGATTGTAGAACGCTCCGCCTCTTGAGAAAGTGTCCGAACGAATGCCCCCGTCCTTATCGAGGCGAGGGCGTGCCGCCTGGGTCCTGTCGAAAGTTCTCGATCCGCATGAACGTGAGGTAGTTCGCGTCGTGCTCGGTGTGGGCGCCGCCGAACGCGGTGCGAACCACCGCCGCGATGTCGTCGCCGTCGAAAAGCCAGTCCGCGTATTGAAACCCGGTCCCCCGAACGTCCGCGGAGTGGGCGACGATCCGACGCACCGTCCAGTGGACGAGGTCCGGCGAGGAAGTGAGGGCCAGCGTGTTACGAATGCTTCCGGGAGAACGGTCTCGATAGCGGTTCTCGACGATCGACGCCAGGGACCAGTACTGCCCGCCTTTGGGGTCGAACCGAATCGTAAACTTCTTGGCCCCGCCCGGAAAGTCGACGAAGCCGTCCGCCGGGTCGAAGCGCGTCGTCCGGCCGTTGGCCGAAACCTGCAGAATTGCCGCCTTCTCGGCCGAGGAGTGGGTATCGACCCGAATGACGTCCACGATGCCGCCGCCGGGCGCGACGACCGCGTTGCCTTCGCGCCAACTCGGCATGTCTCCGCCGTTCCAAGCGGGGTTGCTCGGCACCAGATTCGTCGCGGTCCAACTCGTCGGCCTCGTCAGATCGTCGCCTTCCCGAGCCGACATCACGCCCGCTCCGTACACCGTTCCGGCCGTGCGGTCGATCCGCTCGAACGCCCGCCAGAGGCGTCCGCCCGCGGCGACGACCGGCACCGGCGCCGTGTGGTAACGTCCGCCGCCGAGCAGCACGCTCGGCGGCGACCAAGCCGTTCCGTCGCGAGAGGCGCGGATGACGAGGTCGCCATAATCACGATCCGTCCCCATCAAGTACAGCACGCCGTGGTCGAAGAACAGGGTCGACCAAAAGGCGCCTTCGACCGCCGCCGCCGCGCGCCAGGTCTGCCCCCGGTCGCCCGAGCGAAAGACCCGTGTGACTCCCCTTGTCCGTTCCCCGCTTTCGGGGCCGAACTCATCGTGGCAGGCGACGTAGTCGCCGTTCGGCAGGATCGCGAGACTGGGGGAACCGACATATCGCCTTTGCTCGGCGGGAATGTAGTCGATGACCACGCCCGGCACGGGCCGGAGGACGGCGAGGAGAAGCGCGGCGAGAGGCACGACAGTGTTTAGGATACGGCCTCTCGCCCCGGGCATGGAGCCTAAACTTCACCTTTTCCCGCGCCAGCCGTCACAATCATCCCATGCCCCTGCCCGCGCTTCTCACCCTCCTAACCGCGGGGGGTGAGGACACGCCGCCGATCGGCCCCTTGCCCCGATTCGAACTCGCCGCGCCCTTGGCCACCGTTCCGGGCGTGATGATCGATCGCCTCACGACCGGCTATGGACTCGCTCAAGAGGCGGCCAAAGCGCACGGCCTCCAAGGTCGGGTGATGTGGATCGACGCGACCGCGAATCTCGACCGCTACAACACGGAGGACAAGATCGTCGGCCTCGTCAAGCAGATCGCGGACGTGGGCTTCAACACGATCGTGTTCGACGTCAAGCCGATCTCGGGCCAGGTCATCTACAACAGCCGAATCGCGCCAAAGCTCGCGGAGTGGCGGGGCAAGACGCTTCCGGCCGACTTCGATCCGCTCCCGATCATGGTTCGCGAGGCGCACAAGGATGGCCTTCAGCTCTTCGCCAGCCTGAATGCCTTTAGCGAAGGCCACCGGCTGTTCAACGTCGGCCCCGGCTACAGCCGCCCAACCGAGCAGACGGTGCTTTACGAGGCGCATCCCGTGCTGAAGGTCGGAGCCGCCGAAACGAATCTCGTGCCCGGCATCGACAAGCTTCCGGCGGCCGCTCCGCCTCCTGCCGCCCCGACGGGTTCCTCGGTTCCGGCTCCCGCGCCCATCCTCCCAAGCGGAGTCGGCGTGGTCACGAGCCTCAGCCCCCTCGTCGCGAACGGCGGCTTCTATGCGGTGCTTCGCAAAGACGGCACCGTTCTCGAGGCGAACGTCGTTCCACCCCCAACCCTGCCCGATTCGACGACCCCGGTGACCCCTCCCGTGACGACCGGGGGAACTGGGGCTCCGCCGACGCCCCAGGCACTGGCGGCGACTCCCATCGTGCCAAAGTCTCTCACGCCAATTCCCAAGGGCGGTGCGCTCGTCGCCGGAGTGGGAGACGGCGCGGCTTGGCTTCAGGCCAACGTCCACCTAACGGACAAGGTCCAGTTCGACACCGAGCCCGACTTTGTGCCGATCCGGGAGCGGCCCGAGCAGCAGTACCCGCTCATGATGAACCCCCTCCATCCGGCGGTTCAGCAATATGCGCTCGACATCGTTCGCGAGCTGGTCACGAACTATGGAGTCGACGGCATCCTTTATGACGATCGCCTGCGGTTCGGGGGAATGAACGCCGACTTTAGCGACCTCACCCGCTCCCGCTTCGAAGACTACGTGAAGCGCAAGGTGACTTGGCCGGACGACGTGTTTCGCTGGACCCTCACGCCGCAGATGACCCGGGGATTGCGGCCGGGACCGCTCTACGACGAGTGGATGGCGTTCCGAGCCTCGGCGATCCAGGACTTTGTGAGAAAGGTTCGCTACGCGGTAAAAGCGATTCGTCCCACCTGTCTTTTTGGGGTCTACGCGGGCTCCTGGTACGGCGACTATCCGGCGAACGGCCACAACTACGCCTCGCCGGACGCGGACGCCGGCGGCTTTTGGTTCGCCAGCCCGGATTACGAGAAGGCGGGAACCGCTCCCCTGCTCGACCTTCTCATCGCGGGCTGTTACTACCCGACCGCCACCATTCACGAGGCATTCTCGAGAGGACAGTCGATCGGGGCGAGCGTGGAGGCTTCCGCGACGCTCGTCGACCGGCTCGTGCGGGCGCAAACCTGGACTTACGCCGGAATCGCGCTCAGCGATTTCAAGGACGATCCCGATGGTCTCACGAACGCGCTTCAGGCCGCGCTCGCGAGCGCTCAAGGCGTAATGGTCTTCGACCTCTCGCACGACGTCGAGCCGATGTGGCCCGTGTTCGCCCGCGCGTTCGCCCAGCGGCGCGATGCCCCGACGCTCCACATGGACCTGCTCGCCGACGTGAAGAAGCGTCGCGCCGCGCTCGATCGTTTGGGCAAGAAGGACCCGCCCATCCCCATCGCCGCGGGAACGTCGGGGACGGGGCAGTAGGAAGGGGAAAGGGAACAGGACAGGAGGAGAAGAGGGAAGAGGGGACAAGAAAGAAGGATAAAGGAACAGGATAAAGATGGACAGGGAGTAATTTTCCTCCTTGTCCCTTGTCCCTTGTCCCTTGTCCCTTGTCCCTTGTCCCTTGTCCCTTGT
>CAXUKB010000116.1:0-772 GCA_964251345.1 uncultured Fimbriimonas sp.
GTGAAGGACGCTTTCGGGCGGGGCGTCGAGGCGGTCTTTCACCACCGCTCGAAAGGCCTGCCCGAGATGCGGCAGGAGTTCTGGGTGTACGAGGATCGCCCCGAGGCGATCGTCCGGCTGTCGGTGGTCGGCTCGACGGGCCTGAACTCGCTTACGCCGATCGTCACCTCCACGCCCGTCAAGCTGCCCCACGCGGCCCCGCTCAACGCCCTGTTCGTGCCGTGGGACAACGACATGTACTTCCGCTACCGATCGGACGGTTGGGGCGAGGGGGACGGCGATGGCGACGGGAGCTACGAGGTCGGCGCGGTCTACGACGATTCGACCCGGCATGGCCTCGTCGTCGGCTCGATCGACCACGACCTCTGGAAATCGGCGATCCGTTTCTATCGGAACGGCGGAATGCGCGCCTTCGCGGGCGTGACGAGCAAGTACACCCACGACACTCAGCCCCACGGAACGGTCACGGGCCGGATCGTCAGTTCGCCCCGCATGGTGATCGGCCTCTACGACGATTGGCGCACGGGACTGGAACGGTTCGGCGACCTCAACGCAAAGGTGCGGCCGCCCCTCGCCTGGAGCGGAAGCGTGCCCTTCGGCTGGAACTCGTGGTCGGGCCACAAGACGAAGGTGACCGCCGCCGACGCCCGCGCCGCCACCGACTTTATCCGCGACGACGTTCCCGGCTTTCGGAGCGGCGGCACCGCCTACGTCAACTTCGATTCCTATTGGAACAACCTCAGTCGCCCCGAGCTTCTCGCCTTCGTCAAGC
>CAXUKB010000116.1:782-12264 GCA_964251345.1 uncultured Fimbriimonas sp.
AGACCGGAGTCTATTGGACGCCCTTCGCCTGCTGGGGCGGTCTCGACAATCCCGTCGACCCGGGCTCGCCCTATAAGTTCCGCGACATCTGCCTCAAAGACCCGAAGGGGGAACTCATGCCGAAGCTCGACGGCGCGTACCCCGTCGACCCCACCCACCCCGGCACCCTGAGTCACATCGACGTTCAGATGAAAAGCTTCGTGGCGATGGGCTTCGACTACGTCAAGCTCGACTTCCTGAGCCACGGCGCGATCGAGGGAGTCCACGCCGATCCCAAGGTGCCGACCGGCACCGCCGCCTATGCCCTCGGAATGAAGCGCATCGTGGACGACCTCTCGCCGAAACGCATCGGACGACCGTTCTTCATCTCGCTAAGCATCGCGCCGATGTTTCCTCACGGCTACGCCCACAGCCGCCGCATCTCTTGCGACGTGTTCGCGAACATCGGCGCGAGCGAGTACCTACTGAACTCCACGAACTACGGCTGGTGGCCCGCCGGACGGCTCTACGCGTTCGACGACCCGGACAGCGCCTGCGTCTACCAGCCGATGGACGAACCGCCCGTCACCGAGGCGGAGGCACGAACCCGATTCACCGCTTCCGTGATCTCGGGCGGCATGATGATCATGGGCGACGACCTGACCAAGACGCCGAACCGTGACCGGGTCAAACGACTGTTCTCGAACTCCGAGGTGCTGGCGCTTGCCCGCCGGGCGCCCCAGTTCTGGCCCGTCGACGGAACGACGGAGACCAAGGCGGGCGACGCGTTCGTCTGGCACGACGGCGGGACGACTTACGTCGCCGCGTTCAATTTCGCCAAGGACGCCCCCCGCACCGCGCGCCTTCCGCTCTCGCGCCTCGGCCTGGCCCACGCGACGTCGGTCCACGACCTCTGGACGGGCACGGACCGGTCCTTCGCCGGCGACCTGACGCTCGACTTACCCCCCATGAGCTGCGCGCTCGTTCGATTGGGAGCCACCCCATGAACTCCGGATCCTCTGCCCCCAAGGGAGAAAACCGTCTACGCCAAGGCGACCGAGGCGTCCGCATAACGTCGCCGCTTTCGGTTAGCATTATAGGCGTGCAAATCCCCAGCGAAGACCGACAACTCTCACGCCGTGAGGCGGAGGTGTTGGCCCTACTCTGCCGAGGGCTCACCGACAAAGAGGTGGCCGCGCATTTGGGAATCGCCATGGGCACGATCCGGATCTACCGGAAGCGTGCCCAGCACAAACTTAACACTCAAGGACTCGTCCAGTCGGCGCTCGTCGCGTGGAAACTGGGCCAATTAGATTTAGAGGCCATCGCCGATAAGCTGGTGGCCGAATGCATCGGACGTGGCCCGGAAGAACCGGGCCAAAGTCGGGCCGGTCTCGCCGACTCTGCGTCGCGCCTGACACCCAACTTCACCCAAGAGACCGCCGACGCGCCGTCGGATTGTCAACTTGCCTGAATAAATTTCGAATTTTATGGGACGGGAGGCGGCGGAGGTGGGTCTTCGACGCCGTATCGCTTGATCGTTCCGCCGTCGTTCGTCCCCGTGCCGTCACTGTAGCTCCCCGCCGTCATCGTGCAGGCGAACGGGTCGGGCAACGGTGGATCGCCTCCATCCGCGAGGGGCGCCGCGTCCAAAGCCCCGAGCGGGGCGACGACGTTCGCATAGAAGGTCGTCGTGGGGGATGAGGCGGGCGGAGCGATGGTGATGGGATCGTTCCCGGCCGTCGAACCTTTCCGAACGTGAACCGTCTTCTGATCGAGTCCGCTGAGCATCGCGGCGTAGCCCGCCGGGTCATAGAGCGAGGCCAGAAGAAAGCTCGCGATTCGGCGCGCGAGCTCTGCGGGGGTGGTCACGGGATCGCGGATTTCAAAGTGGCCATACCACCGGGCCTGATCTTCGAGCACGACGACCGGGTAGGGCTTCCGCCCCGAGGGTTGGTTGCTCGGATCGCTGCCGACCGCCTTCCAAAACGCGGCGAAGGGATCGTCGCCGCCCCCGCCCACATCGAGTTGGGCGGACTGGATCGCCGCGTTCCGCGATGCGACGAGGGTCAGTACGTTAGTCCCGCTGATTCCCTGAACGAGCACCCATCCGTCGGGATCGGTCGTCTCGGTCCTCTCCGCGACCATCGCGAAGTCGTTCGTGAGCACCGGAACCGGAGCCTTGTCGCCGGTGCCGAGAATGAGCCAGCCGGGGAGATCGATGAGGGCCGCCACCCAGGCAACGGGATTGACGAACATAGCGTGGAGCGCCTCGACCGAACAGCGCACCACCCAGAGGGGGTCGTCGGCGGCGAGATCGCCCGCAAAGAGAACTTCGATTTGGGGAGCGGCGGCGGGCAGGTCGGCGCCGCCGTTCGGGGTTTGGCTGTCGTTCGACATCGTAATCGTCGCCCTGCCAACGCAGGAACGAGCGGGTAGGACCGCCGAACGACGTCCCGATTGTCAGGCCAGAGCGACCCCGGCGAGCCCTTCCCGCAATTCTGTCAGAACTATAATCGCCTGAGCCTGCCATTCGGAGGCCGCGACCTCTTCGATGTTAGACGTCGGGCTCGCGACGAGGATCTCGGCCAGCCGAGCCTCGGTCCTCGCGACGTGTCGCGAGCCCTGGTGTCGGTAGATTGCGAGCGCCGCCCGAACGCAGCGTTCCGCGAGTTCGATTCGTCCCTCGGCCTCGAGAAGGTTCCCCAGCGGGTTCAAAACCGCCGCGGCATGCGTGGGGCGTCCCGCCTGAACGGCAAGATCGAGAAGGTTCGCGACGATCCCGATGGCCCGTAGGGACCTTCCGCTCGACGCGAGAATCTTCGCGGCCTCGGTCTGGATGAAAAGGCCGGTGTCGAGCCCGAGGTTGCCGGCGTAGACCGCCATCGCGCGCTCCGCGTAGACCATCGCTTCGTCTCGGTCGCCTGCGAAGACTCGTTCGTTCGCGTGCATGATCCAGAGGGTTGCCGTGAGATCGGCCCGCTCGGCCCGCGCGACGGCGTCTTCCGTCGGTCCGATCAAGCGCTCCCAGGCCTCTCGATCGCCCACTCCGATGGCCTCGCCGACAAGATCGAGGAGCGAGTCGGCTTCGGCCCGCGGGTTGCCGACCTGGCGGTTGAGCTCGACCCGTTGGGACCACAACTCGACGGCCCGCGCGGTGTCGCCCAGCTTCGATGCCAACGCACCTTCGTAACTCAACAGTCTGGATCGCGGAACCGAATCTCCGGTCACGTCGGAGGCTCGATACGCGACCCCGGCGAGATCGGCGAGAGCTTCCCTTCTTCCAGACTCCATGAACTCCGCGGCGAGCGAATCGACGAAGGTCGAGACTGCTTCGAAGTCGGACGCTTCGTCCGCAAATCGCCAGGCGGCCCGCAAGTCGGGCAGCGTCTGAGTCAAGCGCTCGTCGGCCTCGGCCCAACGCCCTTCCGCAATCGTTCGGTCGATCCAGCGGGCCGCCTCGGCAAAATGGCGCACGAAGCCCGCTTTCGCCTCGGCGTCGAGCGTCCAAGCCTCGTTGCGGAAGCGGCCCGGCACTCGGTAGAACGGCCCTCGAAGGGGATCGAGAACCTCCAGCCAGCCTCCTTCGGCGAGACGGCGGAGACGTTGCCTTTCGCCGAAACGTTGTGGGAACGTGGCCGCTGCCGCGGCGGCCTCGAAAGGCGCGGCGAAAACGGACAGGCGACGGAGGTCTTCGCGGTCGTCCGCGTCGGGAGTCGGCGCGGCGAAGGTGCCGCTGACGCTGGCCCGGATGGCGAGCAGCCGCGCGCGGGTCGAGGGGCAGGCGAGCATCGCGCGGGCGCAGGCGAGACGCGTGGGCGCGTCGGCGACGCCGAGCGCCATCGCAAGAAGCGCGGAGTCGTCCACCGTCGGAACGTCCCGCGGCCCCAAGAGATCGCGGATCGCGTCGATCGTGGCCGGGGCGAGTGGCCGTTCGGGGTCGAGTCTCATTCGGCCTCCTGCAGTCGGGTGGCGAGTTGAGCGTACAGCCGTCCCCGGCTCAGCCAGTTGTCGAGGACGGTCGCCCCGAAGCGCACGCCCGCCTCCTCGGCGGCCGGTCCGGCCCGTTCGACGATGTGGTCGCGGGCAAGAGAGTAGCGCGCGTGGTACTCGAACGCCACGCGTCGCCAGAGCCCCATGTCTGAGAGACCGTCCGTTCGGCCTCGTTCGGAGAGCGACTGCAGGAGGGCCCGCGCCCGGGCGCGAAAGGGATAGGCTCCCCGGGCTCGGCGAAGCACGTCGTCGACCCGCGATTCGTCCAGGGCCCCCGAGGCGACCCGAACGATTTGGTCGGTCTCCAATCCATTGCGAACGCGCCAGCAGACGGCGCGCGCCTCACCCGTCGTCCAACCTTCCAGCGCCGGATCGGCCTCGCCGCTCGACACGCCGTCGAGTTCACCCGAGGAGAGAGGAAAGTCGGGCCGAAGCACGTGGCCCGCCAGTTCGTCGCTCGACCAGCAGAGGGCGGCGTAGACGGCGCGCGAAACGACGGCGGGATCCTTCAGCCAACGGTCGATAGCGGAGGTCTCGACGCCGAACATAACGGCGGCCTCTTCCGCGGGAACCCCGTCGGCGAGGACGAGAACCAGCGCCGCGGCTCCGATCTCCGCGTCGGCGGGTTCGGCGGGCTCGCCCAACCAGAGATCGTCGGCGGCGTCGAAGATCCTTCGGCGCTCCAGGGCGGCCGTCACCACTGCGTCGAGGAAGGGAACGTCTTCGCTCGGGATGTCGGCCTCGTCGAGATCGACCGTCCGTTCGCGGGAGGCCCAGCGGTCCGCGAGGTTGCGCAGCGTCGCTTTCCGCACCAGGGAGAACCACGCGCCGACGGTGCGCGCGTCGACGCTCTTTCGAAGCCGCCAGAGCCGGGCGGCGACGTCTTGCGCGACGTCCTCGGCCTCGTCGCCCAGAACGTCCCGTCGGGCGAGCTGCCGCAGCACCGAGGGTCGGACGGCGCCCCAAAGCCGTTCGAACGCCCCTTGGGCGCGCGACTCGTCGTCGCCCCGGAGGGCGGCGAGGTCCGGGATTTCCGGGGCCTCCGGGGCGGGGCGGGCGCTCATGTTCTCTATCTTACGACAGCCACGGCTTCGGCAGACTAAATCTTAATCTCGGGCGTGCCGTCGGGCCGTTTAGAATCGGGGGCGTGGGCGAGGTGTAGACTCCGCGCGTGGTCTTCGCGCTCGCCGCGCTCCGCCTTGCCCCCTTTCGACCGGCCGGCTCGTTCACGATGACGCCCGAGCAGTTCTGGCACACGCCTTACGGAGTTGGGAACTGGGCTTCCTTCGCGGGCGACGCCGACGGCGATGGCCACGCCGACCTGCTCGCGGTGTCCCTCGGCGCCGACGCTCACATCGAGATGGCGCGGACGTCGCCCCTGGGCAAGCCGATCCTCAACGCCGTCGCGCTTCGGGGCTTCGGCAAAGACGTCGTGGCGGCGGCCTGCGGCCCCCTCAAGCGAGGCGCGGCCGCCGACGTCGCGGCGGTCTTCGCCGACGGGTCGGTGCGCCTCGCCTGGGGCATGGCCGCAGGCACCACGACCTACCTGCACAACGACCTCGTAGCGCAGATCCCGCCCGACGCCCTGCCGAAAGGGCCGACGCGCACCGTCGTCGCCGACTTCGACGGCGACGATCGGGCCGACGTCCTGATCCTCGACGCCGAAGGGCGGATGACCCTCCTGCGGAACGCGCCGACCGTGGGCGGAGCGCCGGGCTTCGCCGTCGTCTCTTTGGCCACCCGCCTCCCGGACGTGCGGCGGATCGCCGCCGGAAAGTTCGGCGCGCAAAGGCGGGGGCAAATCGTGTGGATCGGACCGGACGGAACGGTGTCCAGCGCGTTCGTTGGGAAAACCGACCTGTCGCCTTCGGCCGTCGTGACGAAAGCCTCGCCCGACGACCACCTTGCGGCGGGCCACTTTCGCGGAGGAAGGGGCGCGGACCTGCTCATCGGGGGGCGGCTCCTCGCCGGCGGCGACCCGAAAGCCGAGACGACCCTGAAAGGGATCCCACCGTCCGAATCCACGAAAGACGAAGGCGCCTGGATGGTCGCCGACGTGGACGGTAACGGAAAGGACGACCTCGTCCGCAGCCGCCGGGGCAAAGAACGTTGGGGGGCGCAGGATACCGTCGTCCACTACGCCTACGATGCCGCGAGCGAGGATCCCGGCTACTACTCCTCCGCCAACGATGGGCTGCCCGATGTCTGGAAGACGGGCAAGATCAAGCCGAACGGACTCGATCTCGCGACGATGGGCTGCAAGGTCGGCCACCGCGACCTCATCGTGGAACTGGAGCGATTCGAGAACGTCGGCCTCGCCGACCTGCGCGCCAACATGGACCGGGCGGCGCGTTACTTCGCCTCGATCCCCCTCAAGAACCCCGACGGCACCACGGGCATCACGCTCCACGTCATGTACCGGGAGCCTTGGCCCATGAAAGACCACGACCGCATTCGGGCCCACTTCAACGACCTTTTCCCCCGGCCGGGCAACCGGGGAATCGCGCACATGATGTTCGCCGAGCGGGACGGGCCGCTCGACGCCGCGATCGACGCTTCGGTCGGCCGCTTCAATGGCGGCTGGGCCGTGTTCGTCCACGAGATCGGCCACCAAGTCGACCTCCTTCACGATGGCTTCTACGGGAGCGGGAGCGGTTGGTCGAGCGACACCGGGGCGGCGATCTACCCCAGCCTGATGAGCTACACCTACTCGTACGGCCTGAACGACAACGGCGAGAACATCGGCTACTCGGACGGCGCGCGGGCCTCGCTCGTCCTCAACCCCCGCCATCTTTCCGAACGGCTTCCCTTTCCCTACGAGACGGTTCGCTTTCTGGGAGCCGAGCCCTACCACTTCCGGCTCCAGCCCAGCCCCGACGGTAAGAGCACCCTCGTCGACTGGAACTGGAACGGCGTTTTCGGCGAGGAGGACGTGGCGGCGAACGTCAACTACACCCACGGCACGGACTTCGGCCCCTCGTACGCGGTCGCCCGGACGGAGCTCGCGCCCGCCCTCGTGCTTCACGGCGACCGCCCCCTCCTCGTCTATGCCCAGGGCGTGACCCTCGCCGCCCGCACCTGGCAGGGCCACAACCGCGACACCGAGGGAGGCCGCTGGTCGGAACCGACCGCCGACTACGCGGCGGGCATCGTGGGCGACCCGACCGCCGCCTACCTGGGCGACGGCGTCACCTGGATCGCCTATCCGACCGCGAAGGGCGTCGTTATCCGCACCGCCTTCCTCGACGGGGCGGGCCGCCCCCAATTCGGCGCGCCGACCCTCCTCGCCAATACCCTCGCCGCCCAGCCCACCCTCGCCGCCATCGACGGCCGGCTCCTGCTGTTGCTGTGGCACAGCAAGAGCCTGCCCGTCGGCCTCCGTTCGCTCCGTCCGCGCGGCGAGGGGATGATTGTGACGGGCGAGCGACCGCTCGACTTCGACAGCGACGTTCCGGTGGGAGCGACCGCGGGCAAGTCCGGCGACCTCTGGATTTCCCGCATCGAGCCCGATGGGCGGCCGAACGGCGGTCGGAACGAGGTGGTCCGTCTGGCGGTCGACGCGGGAGGCGGGACGAAGGTCACGCTCCGCGCCTACATGGCGGGCGTCTATGCCCGCCGCCGCATGACCCTGCTGTGGCGGGACGACGGCGCCAAGCTGCCCGACGGCCGTATCTACGGGCTCGGCGGTGGAGCGGGTCCCGGCGGTCCGGCGGGGAACGAGCAGTACATCACGATGAACACTCCGTACCCGGACTATTCCAACGGTTGGATCGTTCATCGCTACCGGAATCCCGGCTTCACTAGCCTTTCGACCCCGGGCGCCTGCCTTTTCGAAGGCGACATCCTCGTCGCCTTTCGCCACCGCGACCCCGACGGGGGCCAGAACGATCGCCTCGACGTCGCCTTCTACGGCACCGGCGCGGTTCCCTGGAACACCGGCGATTTCGACGACCTCGGCCACGTCCGCGACTACGGCCTGAGCCACTCGATCCGCGAGGTGACGAAGTGACGAGAACCCGCCGCCTTTTCGAGGCGGCTATCCTGAGCCATGCAATACCGGTTGAGCCGCCATGCCGAGGAGCAAATGCTCGTCCGTGGCATCGCGCGCGCCGAAGTCGATGCGGTTCTTAAAAATCCCGGCCAAAGGATCGCCTCCGAAGGGCGATGGGTTTATCAGTCCCAAGCGACGGTGAGTGGGCGTCCCTTTCTCATTCGCGCCATCGTCGATGAGAATGGCGAGCCCTTTCTCGCCGTGACCGTGTACCGCACCACAAAGATCGCGCAATACTGGGTGGAGCGATGAAAATGAGCTACGACCCTGAGGTCGACGTCCTACGCATTCGCTTCAACGCTTCCGCGGTGTTCGAGAGCGACGAGGACAAGCCCGGCGTGATCCTCGACTACGATGCCGAAGGACGCGTCGTGGGAATGGAAATTCTCGACGCCTCAAAGCGGGTGGATAATCCTAAGGCCGTCGAGATCGCTATCGCGGCTTAAAACAGACTACGGCAACGACAACAAAGCCGTCCTTACGCCGACCGGCGTGGACCTCGCACCAACCTCAGCGCCCCTCCTCCATCTATCTCACCGTCCTCTGCGTCGAAAAGGAATCTAATCCCGTTTGCCGATCCGGTCCGCGTCGTAGGTCCCGTAGGCGTCCCGGAGGCGAACCATCGGTTCCAGTATGGCGACGGTGAGCCAGGGCAGCCAACCCTTGACCCCGTGGCCGCGGGGAGAGGCGAGGTTGAGCGCCTCCATCATCAGGCCGGGGTAGGCGTAGCCGAGCTTTCCGTCCCAGTTCATGAGTTGCGCGGTGCCGCGCTGAAGGAATTGGGCGAAGCGCAGGAAGTGGGCGTCGCCGGTCAGGCGGCAGAGGCGCACGTAGTCGGCCACCGTTAAGGCCATGAAGTCGTCCGCGCCCGAATGGCCGGCGGCGATGAGGCTCACGCCGAGGGTCGTGCGGTTTCCGGGGAAAACGACCTTCGGATCGTCCGGCGGAACTGGGACGTTCCACCCGTAGGTCCAGGTTTCGGCGAAGGTGGCCGCCTGAGCCGCGGGCGCGATCCATTTCGAATCGTGCGTCAGGTCGTGGAGGGCGAGGAACGCCTGCATCGCGAGAACGCCCGCCTCCTTGTCCAACACGTTGGGGTTGTCGGCGGTGCCGCCCACGTACGCGTAGGCCTCGTGCACGGAAGCAAGGCAAAACTCCCCTGCCCGGAGCGCCGCCGCACGGTACCGCTCGTCCCGCGTGATTTCGTAGAGATCGACGAGAAAGGGGATCGTGTGATCGGTGGCGTTTCGGAACGGCCGGTCCACGCCGCCGTCCCACTTCCAACGTCCCGCAAACGAACCGTCCGCCGACTGATGGTCGACGAGAAAGTCGCCCCAACGGCGCGCGTAGGCGAGCCACGGGGGCCTGGGCTCGACGCGGTAGGCATCGAGAACGCCGCGCATCCCGTCCCCCGCGATGCGAAGGTGCGTTGGGTAGGTCCGCCAGGTCACGATGCCGCCCCGATGGATGTCGACCCACGTCTTCGGCACGCCGGAAGGATTCATGGAGTTCTCGACCCAGAAATCGATCAGCGCTTCCGCCTGCTCTCGCAGGCCGGGGTCGTTCCGATCTTTCGCGTCGCCGAGCATCAGGGCGGCACACGGCAGCGCTTTTCCGACGAATCCCATTTGGCTGCTCGTGTCGGTTACGATGCCGTCGGAAAGGCGCGCCTGAAATGGCATCGAAGGGACACCGTCGTACCGAACGCCGTAGCGGGCAAGCAGGGCCATGCCCGCCCGGTAGACCTTCCCGAGATCGGGCTTGGGCGGCCGAGGGTCGGCTTCGTCGAACGCCTTGCGCCAAGTCTTCTGAACCGCCTCGGCGTAGCCCTTCGAGGCGCCGACAGAAAATCGAAGGGCGTACCGCTGCTCGAATCCAACGCGCAAAGGGTGGCTCCGCAGGGACCATCCCTTGCGCTCGACGTACGAACGATTCCCTTCGGAGCCTGGATATTGGAAGGCGATCGAAAACTCCCCTCTCCCCTCCCGGGGAGCGGGGCTGGGGGTAACAGGCTCGGAAAAGAATCCGATCGACCCGAACCGCATCCGCTCGTCCACGATCCGCGCCCGGCCTTCCTCGCCCGCGAAAGTCGCGCCGTCGGGGCGGAGGGGAACCATCTCCGCGGCCGAGCCGTTGTGGGGATGGCGGGCCATCCCAGGCGGCAAAGGCAGCCGGTCTTCGCGGACGAGCACGGCGGGGGCGTCGAGGTCACCTGCGAGCGCACCGAGGGGGACGCCCGCGTTCCGTCGGTAGGCGACCCCGGGCAAGAGCGCCTCGAAGCCCGGAATCCGAGCGGTCGTCATCGCAAACCGCGTCGAGAACGCCGTCTCGCCTTGTCCGACGGCCACGACCCGAACCGTTCGATCCAGCGTAAACCCGTCATCGCGGACGTGGTAACGGTCCGAGAATAGGAGGCGACTTCCGCCGGGTGTGACGAGCGCCCCCTCCGACGTTCCCCGAACGGTCCGTTCGTAGGGTGATGCGAGCCATCGGGCCGTTCCGTCCGCGGCGACGATCTCCGCCTGGAGAGGCGTGGACAGGCGCCATGTTCCCACGGCCTGCGGTTCGACAAACGCGAGAATGCCGATCACGGCCTCAGCATATCGGAGGGTGAGGAGGAGGGGTTTATCGGGTGCCAAGCGAATGGGACGTCACCCCACCCAAAGCACGGCGAGAGGAAGGAAATGGGAGATAGAGTCCGGCGGAGTGGGGAGTGCCGAGTGAATCCGTTCCAAGTTTCCCCACTCCCCACTCCCCACTCCCCACTCCCCACTCCCCACTCCCCACTCCCCACTCCCATCACCTTCCTCCTCACCCGAGTGATAAGGAAGGGGGATGAAGGCGTACGCCTCTCGATCGCTGGTCCACCTTGGTCTATACCGCGGGTCGCGTCGACCCGTCCATAATCACCCTATGGCCACCGCCGCCCTGATCGCGCTTGCGCTTACCCAGAACGCCGCATCGATCCGACCGCCCGCCGTCCCGCTCATCGCCCATGACCCCTACTTCAGCGTCTGGTCGTTCGCCGATCGCCTGAACGCGGATCCGACCCACCATTGGACGGGCGCCGAGCAACCGATCACGAGCCTCGTCCGCATCGACGGCAAGGCGTTTCGCCTCATGGGCACCAGCCCGGTTCTTCCCCCGGCCCTGCCGCAGACAGGCCTGCGGGTCACCCCGACGCAGACCCTCTACTCGTTTGCGGGCGAGGGCGTCACCGTCGATCTGACCTTCACGACGCCCGCCCTTCCGGACGACGTCGACGTGCTCAGCCGCCCCGCGACCTACCTCACCTGGCGGGCGGCGTCAGGCGACGGCAAGCCGCACGACGTCGCGGTCTACTTCGGCGCGAGCGCCGTTCTGGCGGTGAACGAGCCCTCGCAGGAAGTGGTGTGGGGACGCGGCAAGGGCGGTTTTCTGCCCCTTCGCGACGCCGATCCGCGGGTTCTCCGGAGCCGG
>CAXUKB010000117.1:0-12259 GCA_964251345.1 uncultured Fimbriimonas sp.
ACGTACGACGTCCTCGTGGGCGGGGCCGTGCTGCGGCGATTTACCCTTACCCTCGACTATGCGCACCGAAGGGTCTTCTTTCGGCCCAACGCTCAGCTTGCCGAGCCGTTTGTCGGCGATCGAACCGGCATCGGTTTGGCTCCCGGAAAGGATGGCTACACGGTCATGCGACTCGTTCCCGGCTCGCCGGCGGACACGGCGGGCATCGTCACGGGAGACAAGGTCCTTCGGATCGACGGCCAAGCGCCATCGTCGCCCGACAGCGTCCGCCGACGTCTGACCACCGCCACGGGAACCCTCCATCTCACCATCCGCCACGAGGGGCAGGAGCGCGAGGTCACCCTCGAAACTCGCGAATTGCTGCCTTAACGACGGTATCGTTAAGGCCCATGCGCCTTCTCTCCGTCAACGTCGGCCTTCCCCAGGCGATGACTTGGGAAGGGAAGTGCTTCGAGTCCGGCATCGCGAAGACCCCCGTCTCCGGTCGAGTCGCGGTCTACAAGACCAATCTCGAGGGCGACGGCCAGGCGGACCTCGTCAACCACGGCGGATCACTCAAGGCCGTTTACGTCTATCCTATCGAACACTACCCGTACTGGAAGGCGTTCCTCGGACGCGAACTACCCATGGGGGCTCTGGGCGAGAACCTGACCGCTGAGGGGCTGACCGAAGAGGTTTGTGTGGGCGATCGCTTCCGCATCGGCACCGCCGAGTTCGTCGTCACCTCACCGCGCGAGCCCTGCTTCAAGCTGGCCGCGCTCCGGGGCACGAACCTTGTCGTCAAGGCCATGCTCGACACCGGCTTCAGCGGCTGGTACTTCGCCGTCGAGCGAGAAGGCGAGATTGGAGCGGGGGATAGAATTGAGCCGATCTCGAAAGACCCGCGTCAGGTTCGTATCGCCGACCTGACGCCCCTTCTCACCGGCGGACCGAGCAACCTCGAAGCGCTCGAAAGGGCGGTCGACCACGAGTGGCTCATCCCCTACTGGCGGAACAAAGTCGCCCGCCGATTAGGCCTGGCCACCGCAGCATAGGCTAAAGTACGAGCGTGATCGCTCTCGTCGGTCTCTTCCTTGCACAATCGCCTAAGCCGCTCGCGGAACTTCCTTTCGAACTGGTCGATAACCACATCAGCGTCCCCGGATCGCTCAACGGCAAGCCCATCGATGCTTTAATCGATAGCGGGTGCTCGACCTCGGTTGCGGACGCCGCGTTCGCCACCGCCGCCGGGGCGAAGAAGTTGGAGTCGATTGGGGCCGCCGGCGCGAGCGGGGACTCCGTGCAGGCTTGGACCGTTTCCGGGCTCGTCCTGACGCTCACCGGAACGAAGATCCAACAGTCGATCCCCGCGATCGTGCCGCTCGCCTCCTCCGACGTCGCCGCCGGACGTTCCTTTCCGGCGATCCTCGGGACCGACTTCCTCCAGAGATACCGGGTCGAGATCGACTACGCGGCAAGCCGCTTGCGGATCTACGCCCCGAGCGTCAGCGTGGTGCCTCCCGGCGCAACGGTTCTCCCCCTTCGTCTGGTCGGCGACCTGCCGTACGTCGAGGGTGCGATCCAGTTCGGAGACGAGCCCGCAACGGTCGTCACGATGCTGGTCGACACGGGGGACGACTCGGCGTTCAGCGTGACGCGACGCCTCTCCGCGCGGCTCGGGCTCGACAAGCGCTACGCCGACGTTCCCGAACTGCCGAGTGCGGTCGGCGTGGGAGGCACGGTGAGGGAGAAGGAGGTTCGCCTGCGTTCGGTTAGTCTGGGATCCTTGCGCCTCACCCGACCCGTTGCCGACCTTCAAATGGATGCTGATGGCGTGAACGGCAGCGAAGCGACACACGATGTTTCGATCGGCGGCGAGGCGCTCCGTCGATTCACGGTGACCTTGGACTACGCGCACAAGCGGATGATCCTTGAGCCCAACTCCAACTTGAGCGAGCCGTTCGTCGGAACGCTGTTTGGGCTCGGATTCAGCGCCAAGGTGGGCGGTGGCGTCGAGGTAAAGCTCGTCTATCCATCCTCTCCGGCGAGCGAGGCCGGGATCGTGGTCGGCGACGAGATTTTAGAAATCGATGGTCGTCCTTTGACAAGCCTGCAGAAGATCCGCAGGCTGACCAGTACGCAGGTGGAGCTTCGGCTGAGGATTCGTCATGCGGGCGTCGAGCGGGAGGTCGTTCTCAAGCCGCGCGAACTCGTGCCGTGATCCCTGTGTTCGGTTGGGGGCGCTCTGCGAGCAAAGCGACATGGCTATTCAATGGCAAGCCAATATCTCCGGATATCCTCGAACGACCAATGGAACTGGAGACGATTTCGAGCTACTGGCGCGGCAAGGTGGTGCGCCGCCTGGGGGTGGCATGAGGTCGGTCGAGCTTCTGCGGGCCGACGCGGAGTACGCGTTCGAGCGATTGGTTGAGACGCTGAGCGGTGTCGAGCGGCCGCAGGCCTGGGCGATCTTGCCGGAAGTCGGACTTGACTTTATCCACACCGATGGCTCGATTCAGGGCGTCGTCCTTCACATTGCGGGCGGGAAGCGAATGTACGGGAGCGTCGGCTTTCGCGATTCGGAACTTCGCTGGCGCGACGTTGCGGCCCAGATGGACGCTTTCGAGCCGGACTGGGACGCGGCCATGGCCTACCTCCACGCGAGCCATCGCTACTGGATGGACGCTTGGGCCGGACTGACGGACGGCGATCTCGAATCTTTACGCCCCATTCCATCCGGCGGCGAACGGCCCGCGTGGCGGATCGTCGAGTTGTTGAATCATCACGACTCGTACCACGCGGGGCAAATCGCGCTCCTGCGCTATGCCGTCGGCACAACGGATGTGCCGCCCCCCACCAGCGGGGACGATATCCGGAAGTACTGCGCCGACTTGCCCCACTGGTAGCCTCTATGGCGAGGGCGTACCGCCTTCGAACGCGGAAGAAATCCGTAATGTCGGGATGGTTCGCGCGCGCCGCGAGAGGGTCTGCTCGCTTGAAAATACGGGGGCAACTCAAACGAAGACGCGTCCTGCCCTCGCGCCTTTTGCCTCCGAACGATCGGAAGACTAAAGGCGCGAGGGCAGGACGCGCTTGGGAGGCTTACCGGCCGCCGCGGGAACGGAAGCGGGCGTTGACTTCCTCTTCGTTGCCGCCGGATGCGGAGTTCGGCGTCGGGGCCGCGTCGCCGCCGCCGTTCGACGGTCGCTCAGGGCGATCGCCGTAGTCGCGGCGCGGGCCACGATCCCGGTCCCGACTTCCGCCGCCACGGTCGTCGCGGCGCGGGCCGCGGTCGCGCCCGCCCCGGTCGCCGCCCGGCGTGGGTGCGGGAGGCGTGGCGGTCGCGTTGTCTTCCAAACCCGGCAGGGTCTGGGCAACGCCGAGGGCGGTGAGATTCACGCGGCCCTGGCCATCGATCTCGTGGACCTTGACTGCGAGCTCATCGCCGATGTTGACGACTTCCTCGATGCGGCCGAAGCTCTTGGTCGTGAGCTGCTCCTTGGGCACCATGCCCTCCTTGCCGGAGCTGTACTCGACCATCGCGCCGCGTCCCATGATGCGGGTGACCTTGCCCTTGAATTCGGTTCCAACCGGAACCTCCTCGAAGAGGGCCTTGATCCGCGCGATCGCGTCGGCCACGATCGTGCCGCCCGCGCCGCCGACGAGCACCTTGCCGTCCTGCTGGACGTCGATGCTCGCGCCGGTCTCTGCGACGAGCTTCTTGATCGTCGCGCCTCCGGGACCGATGAGGCCACCGATCTTCTCGGGGTTGATCTGAATCGTCTGGACCGTCGGGGCGGTATCGCCGACGGTCGTGCGGGGCTCCGAGATCGCCTCCTCGATGGTGTCGAGGATCGTCATGCGGGCCACCTTAGCCTGGTTGAGGGCCTTGGCGAGCACTTCGTCCGGGATGCCGTCGAGCTTGGTGTCGAGTTGCAGCGCGGTGATGCCCTCGCGGGTACCGGCGACCTTGAAATCCATGTCGCCGCAGAAGTCCTCCATGCCCTGGATGTCGGTCAGGACCTTGAAGACCTTGCCGTCGGACATAAGACCCATCGCGATGCCTGCGACGGGAGCCTTGATCTGGATACCCGCATCCATGAGCGCCAGGGTGGAGCCGCAGACGGACGCCATCGAGGTCGAACCATTGCTCTCCAGAACCTCGCTCTGCAGGAGCAGGGTGTAGGGGAACTGCGGATCGTCGAGCGGAATCACCGGCAGGAGGGCGCGCTCGGCGAGGGCGCCGTGACCGACTTCGCGGCGGCCGCGGCCGCGGAGAGGGCGAACCTCACCGACCGAGTAGGGCGGGAAGTTGTAGAAGTGCATGTAGCGCTTCGGCCCGGTCTCTTCCATTCCGTCCATGGTCTGCGCCTCGTTCGGCAGGCCAAGGGTGGCGATAGTAAGCACCTGGGTCTGGCCACGGGTGAAGAGGCCGGAACCGTGGACCTTGGGCAGGATGCCCGCGATCGCCTCAAGGGGACGGATATCTTCCAGTCCGCGACCGTCGGGACGGGTGTCCTTCTTGATGATGAGGTCGCGCACGACGCCCTTCACCACGGTGTCGGCCGCCTCGTGGAGCTGCTTTTGCAGGTCGGGCTGGTCGGCGTAGTCCGGCTTGAGCTTGGTGACGATGTCCTTGATGATGTCGTCGAGCGCCGACTCGCGCATCGCCTTGTCCTTGGCACCGAGCATCGTCTTCTCGATGTCCTTGCCGAACTTCTTGGTGATCGCCTTCTTCACGCCATCGTCGATGGTGTGAAGCTTGACTTCCCGCTTCGGCTTTCCGGCCTCCTCGGCGAACTTCTCGAATTCGGCGACGATCTCCTTCACGGCGTCGTGCGCAAACTTGAGGGCGGCGATCATGTCCTCCTCGGACAACTCGTTCGAGCCTGCCTCGACCATCGAGATCGCGTACTTATGGCCGGCGACGACGAGGTCGAGGTCGCTCTGCTTGATCTCCGCGTTCGTGGGGAACAGCACGAACTCACCGTCGATGCGGCCTACGCGAACGCCCGCGACGGGGTACTTGAAGGGAACGTCGCTCACCGCGAGCGCGGCGCCGGCGGCGCAGATCGCGAGCACGTCGGCCGGGGCGTCCTGGTCGTAGGCGAAGGGAAGGGCGATGACTTGAACGTCGTTGCGTAGGCCCTTGGGGAAAAGGGGACGCAGGGGACGGTCCATCAAGCGGGAGGTCAGAACGGCCTTTTCGCTGGGGCGTCCGCCGCTCTTGACAAAGCCGCCGGGGATCTTGCCCACCGCGTATTTTCGCTCCTCGTAATCGCAGACGAGCGGAAGGAAGTCGATACCCTCCCGGGCGTTCTCGCTCATCGTAGCGGTGGCGAGAACGACGGTCTCGCCCATTCCGAGAAGGACCGCGCCGCCCGCCTGCTTGGCGACGCGACCGGACTCGAGGCTGAGCGTCTTGCCCCCGACCTCGAACTCATGGCTGTGAATCATATTGTTTTTTTGCCTTGTTGTAAAACGTCTAAAAATACCCGGACCTTCGACCATAAAACCGAAAACGCCCCGTGCGCCTCTTGGCGGGACGGGGCGTTTTCGATTCGGGCGAAGGCCTTAGCGGGGCTTGACTTCGCGAATGCCGAGCTGCTTGATCAGGGCGCGGTACTTCTCGATGTCCTTTTTGCGGAGATAACCCTCGAGACGGCGGCGCTTTCCGACCAGGAGAAGAAGGCCGCGGCGAGAGTGGAAGTCCTTCTTATGGGTCCGAAGATGGTCCGTGATCTGGAGGATCCGAGCCTGCATGATCGCGATCTGCACTTCGGTCGAGCCGGTATCGCCTTCGGTCGTGGCGCAATCGGCGATGGTCTGCTGCTTCGTTTCAGGGGCTAGGGGCATGTCGTCTCGGTACTCGGGTCTCGTGTAGAGAGTGCGCGGAGAGGCAAGGCCGCTCGACGAATGCGCGTCTACGCTCGAAACTCAGAAGACAACTGTACCCGAGTGTCTAGAAGCGAACGGCATAGCCGAGCCCCACCGCACTCTGCCGATTCCCATCATCGATCGGGACCGTCAATCGAACGTCGACCTGGGAATCGTGCGACAGACGAAGCCTTCCGCCAAAGTTGACGGCCTGGTTCGGGAGAAAGCCGTTGATGTAGCTTCCTGAAAATTCGGTGAACACCGAGGCACGATTGCCGCGCAAGGCGCGCTCCACAGCGAAAGTGGCCTGGAGGGCGTCGAAGCGGTTTCGGTCGGTGAGGAACGGATAATCGTACTCGACGTGGCTGTAGCCGACCGTCGAGGCGACGGAAAAGCCCTTGCCGATCGGCGCTTCTCCGGTCACGAAGGCGGACGGCGCAGGATGTTCGACGTGGGGGTAGCGCGCCCCGGTGGGAAGCGTTAGACGCGGACTCAAGGCGAAATGAGCCGCACCAAGGCGACCGAGGAGATAGGACGCCGAAACGGAGACGTCCCCAAAGCCATCGAAAAGATTGATCGTGCGCCAGTTCGTGTAAGACGGCAGTCCGATCCGAAGCTCGAGTCGGGGCGCGAGGCCATAACGGACCAGGGTCTCGCCGAAGGTGTCCCGCCGCCCATCGTGGTAGCCGTCGAAGCCAATGTCGAGCCCGGCTTCGATCTGAAGGTTGTCCTTCGGAACGATGCGCGTCGTGTCCGTCATGCGAGGCCGAACGGTCGAGATTGGGTCCGAATCCGTCGATGTTTGGGCGAGGGCGAGGGAAGAAAGGAGGGCGAGGAGGCCGACGAAGAGAACGCGCACGGGGCGGACGTTACCCGAGGCGGTGGCGACTCGTCGGTTCATTCCCGATTAAGGGCGAACGACGAAATCGAACCGCTTCGGAACGGATTTCACGTCCGACATCACCAAGAAATCTCCCCCTTTGCCAGAACTCGCCCGGTAGTCGCGATAGGAGAGATTCGTCAGAAGGGTGCCCGCACCCAGCTTGGCTGAAACGACGTCCGGTGACTTGAAAAAGCCGAGGGGCTCGTTAGGCTTGCTGAAGTCGAACGAATCCAAGGCGTAAACCAGAAAGCGTTCGACGCGAATGTGGAGGCCTCCGTCCTTCTCGCGCTCGATCTGCCCCACCGGCACGGCGTAGAACGAAAAGTGTCCGAACGCCGCCTCCTCGGGATCGATAGGGATGTTCTTCATGTCGATCGTGACGGATCGCTGGACGACGTTCTGCGCGTGGAAGGCCCGGAGGTTCGCAAGCGGAAACGGCTTTCGAAAGCCGAGGCGTGCCTTTTTCGAATCGCCAATCACGGCGAGCGCCCGGTGTGCGATCTCGATGCGCGTCGTCTCGTCGCCCAAAGCCTCGACTAACGCTTCGTAGGCCTTCCGGGCTCGGCCATCCGAGTCTACGTCGGGGCGTAACACCCAATCCACCGTAATACCCGTCCTTTTCGAATACGCCACGTCCCCGAAGTCGAACCCGCGACCAAGCGGTGCGGCGCGAGGCGGACGAGCAAGCCAAAGATCTTGAAGCCGCGCCGGTTTGTCCCACTCCCGGTCTTTCGCCTTTCGCCCGTAGGCACGCAAGATGCCGCCGACTTGAGGCACCAAAGCCACGTCGGGACGGGTCTGCAAAGGGATCGGAGCGAGGGCCGAAAACATCGTTCGAGCATAGCGCGACCCGTCGTAGAATAAGGACGATGAGGTTGCCTTACGTTCTGTTGGACACGGCCCCTCCGCCCCCACCGCGACGGGTCTCCCTGGACGATTACGAGGAGGCGGAGATTAAGGCGGAAACGAAGAGCGAGTACCTCGACGGTGTCGTTCGCGCGATGCCCGGCGCGAGCCCGCGTCATCTCTTGATCACACCCGTCCTGGGAAGGATTGTAGGGAATCGCCTCCAAGACAAAGGCGGAGCCTGCATTTACCTTGACCAAGATGTGCGGATTGCGATGCCCAAAGCCAATTCGTACACCTATCCCGACGGCGCGATCGCCTGCCCTCCGCAGTTCCTGACGAAGCCTCGCGGAGCGATCACGAATCCAAAGGTGATCTTCGAAGTGCTCTCGCCCCCGTCCACCGAGGCTTACGATCGCGGTGCGAAGTTTCGCCGCTACCGGACGATCGAGACGCTGGAGGATTACGTTCTCATCTCGACCACCGAGCCTCTCGTCGAGGTCTATTCCCGCCCGGAGTGGGGGCCGAAGACTTTCGAAGGCCTCGAGTCCGTCGCGCTCATCCCTTCGGTCGGAATCGAACTGCCGCTCGATGAACTCTACGCGCTTGCCTTCAGCGTTCCCGATTAGAATAGGCGCGTGCTTGCCGCGTCGCTCCTCCTTGCCCAGAAGACGGTCGACCCCTTCGATCCGGGGCCGAATCCCTTGCTCATGCGCCATCCGACGGTGAGCCGGACCACGATCGTCTTCGCGTTCGCGGGCGATCTCTGGTCGGTGCCCCGCGCCGGCGGCTCGGCGACGCGGCTCACCGCCTCCCCCGGCATCGAGAGCGATCCCTACTTTTCGCCGGACGGTCGGACGATCGCCTTCAGCGCCCAATACGACGGCAACACCGACGTCTTCACTATGCCCGCCGAGGGCGGGGTGCCCAAGCGTCTGACCGCGCACCCGAACGCCGACACCGTCGTCGGGTGGACGCCCGACGGCAAGTCGGTCGTCTTCTCTTCGGAGATGATCTCGCCGACCGACTACCCCCGTCTCTTCACCGTACCGGTCACCGGTGGCGTGCCGAGGGCGCTTCCGTTCCCGGCCGGCGTCGAAGCGTCGATGTCGCCCGACGGCAAGCGGGTCGCCTATGTGCCCAATCCCAAGTGGCAGCAGGCTTGGAAGCGCTATCGCGGCGGCCAAGCCTCGCCCATCTGGGTCGCCCAACTGAGCGACTCGAAGTGGAAGGCCCTCCCGCGCGGCGACGAGGACTCCAAGTGCCCGATGTGGATCGGCGACTCGATCTTTTACGTGTCCGACCCGAAGGGGATCATGGGCCTCTACCGTTACGACGTCTCGAACGGGAAAGTGTCGGAAGCGGTGCCCGGCACGGGCTTCGACATCAAGTCGGCGACCGCCGGCCCCGGTGCCATCGTTTACGAAAAGCTCGGCTCGATTTGGCTCTACGATCTCGCGAAAAGGGCCTCCTCCCGGGTGCCGATCGACGTCCGAGGCGACTTTCCCGAGGTGCGACCCGAGTTCAAGACGCTGCGTCCAAACGGCTACGCGATCTCGCCCAGTGGCCAGCGCGTCGCCGTCACCGCTCGCGGCCTGGTGTTCACCGTGCCTGCCAGCAAGGGCGACGCGCATACGATCGAAGGCGAGCCGGGCATCGAGCGGAAAGATCCCGCCTGGTCGCCCGACGGCAAGACCCTCGCCTATCTCACCGAAGAGGGCGACGTTCAGCGACTCGGCCTCTTCGATCTCGCGAGCGGTAAGGGACGACTCGTCCCGCTCGGCGAATCGCCCTCCGTGTATCACGACCCCGTCTGGTCGCCCGACGGCAAGCGAATCGCCTACACCGACGTTCGGCTCAACCTCTGGGTCTTGGACGTCGCCACCGGCCAAAGCCGAAAGCTCGACACGGACGACTACGTGGTCAGTTCGGAAATGACGCCCGCCTGGTCGCCCGACTCCAAATGGCTGACCTACAGTCGGACCTCGGAAAACAACTTGGGGTCGATCGTGCTCGCCAACGTCGAGACCGGCAAGCTCTCGCGCATCACGGACGGGCTCTCCGATGCACGCCATCCCGTCTTCGATCGCGACGGCAAGCACCTCTACTTCACCGCCAGCACCGACCTGGGAATCGGCTCGGACGTCGAGGACATCGCCCAGATCGCTCACCTTCGTGGCACGAGCAGCGTCTACGCCGTCGTCCTCAAGAAAGGCGGCCCGAATCCCCTCCAACCAGAGAGCGACGAAGAGACTCCGAAAGCCGATCCGCCGAAACCGGCGCCCGCCCTCTCGACGATGCCGATCGACGTCGAAGGAATCGAAGCGCGCATCGTCGTCTTGCCCCTTCCGGCCGCCGACTACATGACCTTGGCGCCCGGGCCCGCGGGATCGCTCTTCCTCGTGGCCGGGGCGAACCTCACCAAGTTTTCCTTCGCCGATCGCAAGCTGACGCCGTTCGCCTCCGGCGTCTTTGGGGTGAATCCCTCGGCCGACGGATCGAAGCTCCTGCTGATCGGCCCGGCGGGCGCGCGCATTGTGCCCACGGCGGTCCCGAACGCGCCGGCCACGCCGCTCGACCTGTCCGGCCTCCGGGCGAAGATCGATCCGCGTCAGGAATGGGACCGGATGTTCCGCTCCGTGTGGCGCAACGAGAGGGCCCTCTTCTACGCACCGAACCTACACGGCGTCGATCCCGCCCTGATGGAGCGGCGGTACGCGCCGTTCCTCCCGAACGTCGCCTCGCGCGACGACCTCAACTATCTGTTCACGGACATGCTTGGCGAGCTCTCGGTCGGCCATATGTGGGCGCGTGGCGGCGACGTGCCGGGCGGCGTGGCCCGCGTGCCCGGCGGTCTCCTGGGTTGCGACTTCGAGATCGTCGACGGCCACTACCGGCTAACCCGGGTCTACGACGGAGAGCGGTGGAATCCCGGCCTCTACGCCCCCCTCGCCCAGCCCGGCGTCGAAGCCAAGGCGGGCGAGTACCTGCTCGCGATCGACGGGCGGCCGCTCGACGACGCGCTCGACATCTACGAAGCCTTGGAAGGCAAGGCCGGACGTCAGGTCAAGATCAAGATCGGACCCACGCCCGACGGCGCGGGAGCACGAGAAGCGACCGTGGTCCCCGTCGCCGACGAGCACAGCCTGCGGTTCCGCGCCTGGAGCGAGGACAACCGACGCACCGTGGAAAAGGCGACCGGAGGCCGGATCGGCTACGCCCACATCCCGGACACCGGCGGCGGCGGATGGACCGAGTTCCATCGCTACTACTATGCACAGCACGGCAAAAACGGGATCATCGTGGACGACCGGTTCAATCATGGCGGCTACGTGGCCGACTACCTCGTGCGCGAAATGGTAAAGCCGGTCGTCTACGGCACCATCACCCGCTACGGCAAGATCGCGAGCATCCCTTCCTCCGGCGTGTACGGTCCGAAGGTGATGCTGACGAACGAGATGGCCGGATCGGGCGGCGATATTCTGCCCGATCTCTTCCGCATCCACCATGCCGGAAAGCTCGTGGGCAAGCGGACCTGGGGCGCGATGATCTCCGCGAACAGCTTCGCGCTCGTCGACGGCGGCCGGATCAACGCGCCCGACGACGCGCTCTTCGACCACGAAACGGGCGCCTGGCCGATCGAGGGCTACGGAACCAAGCCGGACATCGAGGTCGAGTTCGACCCCTATCTTTGGCGGCAAGGTCACGACGCCCAACTCGACGCGGCTATCGCTGAGGTACTCAAGGAACTTCCCGGGGCGAAACCCGCCCTCGGTAAGCCGCCGGTCTACCCCGACAAGACGAAGCTCCGAAAGGGGCGATAAGGCAAGAGGGAAGGGGCAAAAGGCGGGCTACGTAGGCCGGTTTCAAAATTCATCGCTCACCACTCCCCTTGCGCCTTTGCATTTTTGCGAGACCTAAGAAGTCGCGCTCGACAAGTCGACGAAGCCCAAAATAACCCGGCTCATACTCTGACTTCGGCATCCTGGAGCGCCGGCTAAGGAGGGTTGGAGGGAAGAAGGAAGGAAATCCGTATTAGGTCCTTTTTCCCTCCCTGCTTCTTCCTCTTCCCCTCTTCGGTTATGCTGGGCCCCAGATGCTTCCCGCGTCCCTGATGCTCGCGCTCGCCGTCCCTCCGCACGGCGCCCGGACGGTGGATCCGTTCGACCCCGGTCCCAACCCCTTGCTGATGCGCCATCCGACGCTCAGTGCGACGTCGATCGTGTTCTCGTACGCGGGCGACCTTTGGACGGTCCCACGTGCGGGCGGGGAAGCGCACCGCCTGACGAGCGCGCCGGGCATCGAGAGCGATCCGTACTTCTCGCCCGATGGCTCGACGATCGCCTTCACCGGCACGTGCTCGGCGGCGAGGTTGAGGACGATGAAGCCGTTCGATCCGATCCCCATCTCGACGGCCCCCGCCGCCACCATCTGCGGGACGTTCACGCCCGGACCGCCCGGGATAATGGTCACGTCGAGGCCGCGCCGGGCGTACTCGCCGTTGGCGATCGCCTCATAGAAGCCGCCCTGTTCGGCCTCGGCCCGCCAGTCGGCGGCGAAGCGGATCTTCGTGGGTCCGACGGCCGCCTGTTTCGCGGCGGGCGAACAGGCCGCCAGCGCGACGGCCAGCATGATCGCCAATGATGTTCCCAAGCGCATGGACAGGCCTTCCCC
>CAXUKB010000118.1:0-11974 GCA_964251345.1 uncultured Fimbriimonas sp.
TAACCCGATTTACGCCGGCCAGGACACGGCCATCGGGCGCATCCCGATGGCCGCGCACGACCCGGCGTACGGGATCATTGAGTTGGGCATTCCGAAGCGCACCGAGACGGCGGACTACCGGGTCGGCATCGCGGGCGAAGAGTGGAAAGAGGTCTCCGTCACGGACACTCCGCTCGTCGGCGGCGTCGCCAACATCGACACCACGGAGAACGTCGGCGGTCCTGGGGTCGATCACTCGGGCATCAACCTCGACGACAATCCGCGGATCTACTACCTCGACGCCGCACGCGTCCCCCAGAGCCGCCGTCTTCTGCCGGAGGGTCAGACGCTGAACTCTGGTCTCGCCCGCAGGGTAGCTCTGCTCGACCGGAGCGGAAAAGAGATTCCACAGCAGGAGATCAGCGTCGGCTACGATATCCAGGGCCACGAGGACCTCTCGCTCAACGCCGAGACGTTCGCCCACGTCGCGAAGGTCGTCCTCCTGACGAGTCCTTACCAGTTTGTCGAGTTCCGAAACGTATCCGTCCGCCCGGACTACGCCGCCGAGGTGGCCAAGCGCCTCGGCGGCGGCGCAAAGGGCACCGCGAAAGGGGTCGCCCTCGGCTTCTCGAAGCGGTTGGCGAACGGCGTGACCGTCTCGCTGGTCGCGGTCAAGAAGGCCAAACTCGACGGCAAGAATTGGAAGTTCACCGCCCAACCCGCTTGGCGTGGCGACGGCGCCGTATTGGCCGAGGTCCCGGATCCGTCGGATTTCGTCATGCCGATGAACCCTTGGGGAAGGCTCCCGATCGTCAACTTCGACCTGCACTACGACGGCCGAGCCGCCGAGATCAGCACGGTCGCGATTCCCCTCGGTGACCTGGATCCGTCGTTCTGGCTCTACGATCCGTATCCCGACTCCGGAGCCAATCGGTCGGACGTCACGACGGTGTACCTTCCGAAGGCGAAGGTGGGCGGGGTCCGGGTGGGCGTCGCCAACGGCCCTTGGCAAGTCACGACCAGGGTGCCGCTGAGCGTGACGAAGCTCCCGGCCACCGACGAAGGAAACAAAGCCGAGCCGACGGGAATCGAACTCAAGCTCGATCCGATACCGACGCTCAGATTCCTGGGCACAAACCGAGTCCAACTCTTGGCGAAAGGGTCGGTCAGGAACGTGGCCCGCCGCTTCGTCGCGGTGACCCGTTCGGGTGAAACCCGGGTTCTGACCGCCTGGGGAAGGGGCAGGAGGGGTGCCGAGATCTTTGGCCTTCCCGCCCGCCACGGCGAGATGACCGAGATGTACAACCGCCTGCTCGCCAGCGACGTGAAGGAGATCCAACTGCAGACCCGCCCCTACAAATGGACCGAGTTCCGCGGCATCCCCCTGGAGCACAGGTAACCAAGCCCCCCCCCCCGAAGAATCTTGGTCGGCATCGGATGCTCTCGTGCCCCTTTCCCTCAGAGGAGCACGATTTCCACGGTGCTTTTGCGTCCCGAACTCCGCGCTTTAAAGCTCGCGCGGCGAGGCTTCCACGGCCTGTCGCAGACCGTCGTTGATCGCCTTCATCGTGTCGAGCGGCACCTTTGGCACACGGTCATAGGTGACGAGGCCGTTGATCTCCTGCTCGACGTCGGTCAGTTGCGTGTAGCAAAAGCCCGAGACGAACGGCAGGGAGGCGATCGCGCTCATCAGATCCTCGATCTTCGCCATCAGTTCGTCGGTGTCCGCGACGGAGCCATAGGAGCCATAGAGGCCGTCCCACTGATCCTTCGGAAGCCAGAAGGGCTTGATCAGGTAGCCGCCGATCTCGGTCAGCATCACCGGCTGACCGTGGTAGTTCGAGCCGTTCACGAACGTCAGGCCGCCATCCCACCAGGTCTGCTCCGGCAGCGAGCCGCCCCGCGCCGTTTCGGCGTACCGCTCGCGGATCTCCACGCCCGTCTGGGTGTAGTCGTGGATGGTGCAGATGTCGGTGACGTCGGTGTGGTCCCAACCGTCGTTGTCGATGACCGGGCGGTAGAAATCGACCAACCGCGTGGTGCGCACCGCGCGCTCGACGAAGGCGTACTGCCCGACGTGCCCCTTGTTGATCAGCGGCACGCCCCAGCTCTCGTTGAGCGGCACCCAGGCCACGACGCACGGCGCGTTGTAGTCGCGCTGGACGGCGCGGCTCCACTCCTGAAGAAACGCGTCTTCCGCTTCGGGCGACCAAGCGCGGGCATTCGCCATCTCGCCCCACACCATGAGGCCGAGCCGGTCGCACCAGTACAGGAAGCGCGGATCCTCGACTTTCTGGTGCTTGCGCACGCCGTTGAAGCCCATCGCCTTGGCGAGATCCACGTCCTTCCGAAGGTGCTCGTCCGACGGCGCGGCGAGCAGACCCTCCCGCCAGTAGCCCTGGTCGAGCGCCATTTTCAGATAGATCTCCTCGCCGTTCAACATGAATCGGCCGTCGACGAGCTCGACCGAGCGCATTCCGAAGTAGCTATCGACCTCGTCGAGAACCTCGCCGCGCTGGATAAGCCGCAGACGCACGTCGTAGAGGTGTGGCGACTCGGGCGACCACGTCTTGAAATCCGGGATTCGGACGAAGAGACGGCCGGTGCCGGAGTTTGTGCGCCGACGCTCGCGGGCGACGACGGTCTCACCGTCGACGACCTCCGCCTCGATCTCCCAACCGTTGGCCGGCGCGTGGAGCATCGTGCGGATTTCAACCCCACCCTCCTCGAGAATGGGCGTAAAGCGGAAGCTCTCGATGCGGACCTGAGGCACCGGCTCCAGCCACACCGTCTGCCAAACGCCGGTGGTGCAGGTGTAGTCGATGCCGTGGGGAACGCCGCTCACGACCTGCTTGCCACGCGGTTGCGTCGCGTCCTGCCGATCTTCGACCCGCAGCGCGATGCGATTATCGCCCTCGTGAAGGTAGGGCGCGATGTCGAACGAGAACGGCACGTGGCCGCCGCGGTTGCCGCCCACGTACTCGCCGTTCACCCAGAGCGAGCAGGCGTAATCGACCGCACCGAAGTGCAGCAGCACGTCCTGGCCGCGCCATTGGACGTCGTAGCTCAGGGTTCGAGCGTACCAAACGACCTCGTGGACCGATGGGTCGCCGATGCCGCTGGCCGGAGCCTGGTACGGAAAAGGAACGGTGATCGTCAGGGGCAGGGTACGGCCGCCCGACCAGTTTTGGGCGAGGCCCAGATCGGCGTCGTCGAAGGCGAATTCCCACTCACCGTTGAGGCATGTCCACTCGGGACGGCGGTGCTGGGGTCGGGGATGCTCGGGTCGCGGAAGGGAAAACATCGGTGCGTTCCTATTCGGTTCAACAGTCTGTCGGTCCGCGGAGTGCTCCGTATCCGGGGGGACGGAAACTTTGCGGCGAAGACGGCCGTTTACGCGGCTCACCACCGAGCCGCAAAGGACGTATTCCCCATCGCGGGGCGACTCTGCGGACGTTTCCGCACGAACCTAGCAAAGAGACTAAGGGTTTGCGAAAGCGCCGTCCTCAGAGCCGCTTGTAGTACAGCGTCGTGGCGAGAAGCCGAACCCCGTCGGAGTCGAGGGCATAGTCGGGAATGGTTCCGACGCGCTCGTAGCCGAGCGATCGATAGAGGGGTTCCGCCGCGCCGCCGGTAACGGTGTCGAGCGTGAGGAGCGTCCTTCCCTTTCTACGTGCGTGAACTTCCAGTTCGTGCATGAGGAGACGGGCGACCCCTCGCCGCCGCGCATCCGGGTGGACCAGAACCTTTGCCACGTCGGCCCGATGCGGCTGGTTTGGCGGGGTGTCGAGGACGAGCGACGCGGTGCCCGCGATCCGCCCCGCATCGCGCGCGACGAGCAAGATTCGGTCCGATCCCGAAAGGCTACGCCAGTATCTTCGTGCGTCGGTCAGGGGAAAGGGCCGGACGAAGCTCACGCTGGCGCCGGCGTGGACGCAAGCATGAAGCACCGTCGCCAGCGCGTCCGCCTCCCGTGCCGGATCGACCACTTCGACCGTCATCCGCCGAACACCCGCGCGGCGGTTTCGAGTTGAGTCGCGAATGCCGGGCCGTGCTCCCATCCCGACGAACGAAGCCGATCGATCGCCGCGGAGACCCCTTCGTCGCCTCCCCCCAACTGCCCGGCAAGCGAGGCGTAACCTTGAGCGAGGTCCGCGCCCGCCGGATCCTGCCCGCGCTCGGCAAAGCCTCGTTGGTGGGCAAACGCGTCGGCGGCCTCGCGGTAGCGATTCCGGACGAGACGGTAGCCTCCGACCATAAACCAGGCATTCGCCAGCGCGGCGTCGCCTCGCTCGAGTTCTCCAGCGAGTCGCAGGTTTTCGGCGGCCGCGATCTCTCCCACCGACAGGTCGTCGTCCGAGATCACGATTCCCGACTCGTCCCATCCGGGCCAGCAGAACGAGGCAAGATCGTATTGGAGCGGCTTCTCCAACTCGCGGCTTCCCTGACCGCGAGCGGCAGCGATACCTTCCTCCAGAAGGCGTCGCGCTTCGGACAAGTCTTTATCCTTCCAGTAGGACGCCTTCGCCTTCTGGTGCAATAAATCGACGTTCATACGCGCATTGTAAACGACGAAAGGCTCGGACCGGTTGGTCCGAGCCCCTCATCGCTCGTTAGGCTTCTTAATGCTTGTGAAGCGCGTCTTTTGCCTTATCGAGCAGGTTTTCCGCGCCTTCGTTGATCTCGCCCCAGGCATTCTGGGCCTTACCTTCGGCTTGATCCTTCACGCCCTCGGCGCGAAGCGAGTCGTTCCCCGTCGCGGCACCCAAGGCCTCTTTTCCGTGACCGACGGCGTCCTTCGTCTGCCCCTCGGCCTTGTCGGAAGTACCCGCGCCCGCGACGGTGTCCACGTTGCGTTCGGTGGCTTCTCGTGTGGTTTCCATAATGGTTGTTCGGACCCGAAGGGGTTCGGCGAGGTTCCCCGCGTCGCTCATGACCCGGAAATAAGGGCTTTGACAACGCTGGTCCCCGCCGTCTGGGCCATCTCGAAGGGGGCCGAGTGCTTGAGCGCTCGTGCCGAGGCTCAAGGAAGGCTAGAGCTCTGCGCTCCACGCGACGTTTCCTATTCCGGGCGCCGGGCGACCGCAATGACGCTGCTGCCCCACGGGAGGTCGACCCAGCGGGTCAGCCAAGCCTCGAAGCCCTGAATCCCAACGAGGAGCCGGTTCGCTCCGTCCGGCAGCGCGACGAGCGACGCCTGCGCCGGTCCCGGCTTCCGCTTTTCGATCAGCCGCCAAACGACCACAAGCGGAAACAGGAGAAACACCGAGTAAGCGCAACGCTCGACCTTGAACCCCGCGTCCTCCAACCGCTCGACCATCTGGCGACGGGTGTAACGGCGAAAATGGTGGAGCGCCACGTCGTGCGGCCCCCAGAGAAATCCGAAGGCCGGAACGCTGAGCACGAGCCGCCCGCCTGGACGCAGCGCCCGGTAAGTCTGGGCGAACGCCTTCTCGTCGTCCTCGATGTGCTCGAACACGTCAAGGCCGACGATCGCATCGAACGCCCCCGATTTGAAGGGCATCGCCGTCCCATCGCCGATCGCCAGCCGCGAGAGACCCCGCTTCCGGCAGAACGCCAGCGCGAGGGCGCTCATGTCGAGCCCCACCGGAATCGCCCAAGCGGCCAGCTCCGAAAGCACAACGCCCGTCCCGCAGCCGAGGTCGAGGATTCGGGGCAATCCGGAGGCGGACGGCTCTCCCGGTCCACGGCCGCGGCGGAGGAGCCCGAGGGCCAGCCGACGCCGCGCGACGAACCACCAGTAGCGGTCCTCGAGGGCGAACATCTTGGCGTACTCGTCGGTGTTCACGCGGGCGGTCTCAGGGTACCAGCCGACTCACGAACGCTTTGTCGTCGTCCCAAGAGAGAAACTCCTTCCGAACGGGGTGGAATCGTCGGGGTGCGAAACTCGCTTCGAAGTGAAGGCGCTCGCCGCCGAGCGTCCAAGCGCCGGTGCCCTGCGTAGGGGAAACGGCGAAGAGCAAGCCGTCGTAGGTCAACCACCCTGTTCGCGCCGAACCGGGCGGCCACGCCAAGGCGGGCTCGATCTCCGGCCCTTCGATCCGCGCGACCTCCTCGCCGCGTCTCGTATCGTAAATCCGGACGACGGCTCGCATGGATTCGGCGTCGTCGCCCTCGCCCCAGAAGGCGAGGCGGTTCGCGTCGATCCATGCTATCGGCGTGTCCCAGAAGTATTCGCGGTTGGTCAGGCCTCGGATGGACGGCCCGTCTTCGGATTCCCACACGTTGTGTTCGAGCCAGTCCGCGAGCGACCAGAGGCGAAGTCGGCCGAGCGGATGCCAATACCAACCATCTTCTGCGATCCAGCGCCCGCCCGGCGAAGGGTGGAGTCCGGCGTGGAAGTAGTCCAGGTAATGGGGCGGCCGAGCCTCAGGATCGGTAGCGACGGTCGGTCCACGTGCGGTCAGGCACATCCCGGCTTCCGGATCCGAGACGTCGAGCCGGTTCCAGTCGGTGGCATGCACCAAGAGCGTCCGGCCCTTGCGCTCGACGAAGGCGACCGAGAAGACGCTGTAACGGGTGGGATCGTAGTCGCCCCGCTGGAGCCTCATCGATACCCGGCCGTCGCGTAGGTCGAACACCCGCCCGCAAAAGCCGAACCGCTCGACCACCGCTCCAAAGTGCCCGTCCCGGGAAACGTGGAGTTCCATTTTTCCTTCGAGCCCCTGGAGATCGAGGCGAGTCTCGCCAAGCCGTCCGTCGCGCCCCAGAATCGCCCATTCCGCACCGGCGGGACGGGCGTCCAGCACGTCGGCGGCGAAACGGGGTCCGTGCTCGAAGCGCATAATTCCGTTATGACCGACATCCCCCCGATGGATCTTCCCGGAATCGAGCGGCGGCCCTACGGCACCACCCACGCGGGCGAGGCCGTCGAAGCGTTCACCCTCACGAACCGAAAGGGGGCGCGGGCGACGGTCCTGTCTTATGCGGGCACCGTCGCCGAGCTGACGGTGCCCGACGGGAACGGCGAACGGAGCAACGTGCTTCTCGGATGCGACGACCTTGCGGGCTTCGAGGCGAGCCCCCACTTCGGCGCCCTCGTCGGTCGCGTGGCGAACCGTATCGCGAACGGCCGCTTCACCCTCGATGGCAAGGCGTACCAGATCCCGGTCAACAACGGGCCGAACTCCCTGCACGGGGGACCGGAGGGCTACAGCAAGCGCGTCTGGAACGTGGAGCCTCGGCACGACCACGACGGCCCTTCCCTGCGGCTCACGATCGACGATCCCGACGGCCACATGGGCTATCCAGGCCACGTCGAAGTGGAGGTGCTCTACACCTGGACCGACAGCGACGTCCTGCGCATCCGCTATCGGGCGACGACCGATACCCCTACGCCGATCAACCTGACGAATCACGCCTACTTCAATCTAAAGGACGGCGGGGCGAGCGACGTCCTAAGTCACGTAATGCGCCTCGACGCCGACGCCTACACACCGATCGATGACACCTCGATTCCGCTCGGCGAAATCCTCCCCGTCGAGGGCACGCCCTTCGACTTCCGCACGCCGAAGCCGATCGGCGCCGACATCGAGGCGGCGGGGGGTTACGACCACAACTTCGTCCTGAAGTCCGATCGCGAGGGCTACGCCGGCGAGGGCGGCTACAACCACAATTTCGTCCTCGGCCGTGGCGACTCGCGGCTTTCGTTGGCGGCGATCGTCGACGAGCCGACGACGCGCCGTCACATGGAGGTGTGGACGGATCAGCCCGGCGTGCAGGTCTACACCGGCAACTATCTCGACGGCTCTCTCGTCGGCCACGGCGGCGTGCGGTACGCCAAGCGATCGGGTTTGTGCCTGGAAACGCAGCACTTTCCCGATTCGGTCAACCATCCGGACTTCCCGAGCACCATCCTGCGTCCGGGCGAGACGTTCGAATCCACCACCGAGTACCGCTTCAGCGTGGTGAACACGCACACGCCGTAACCGTGGTGCCTCCTTTCAGGAGGCATCCCCTTGGTACCTTCGGCTTCCAACCGGAGGCGCACAACCTCGTGCGCGATAGCATCGGCGATCGTGCGAACGCCTCGGCGGCAAGGGAACTCTCTCTTGGTATTCTTGCCCCAGGACTATGCTGAGCACTGCCGCCCTCCTCCTCGCCGCCGCCCCGATGGGCACCATCACGAAGGCCCCGTTCGGCAAGACCACCGATGGCAAGTCCGTGACCGCCTACACCCTCACGAACGCGAAAGGCGCTAGCGCGAAGATCCTGACGTTCGGCGGCGTGCTCGCCGAGGTCAAGATGCCCGATAAGAACGGCAAGCTGGGCGACGTGGTGCTCGGCTTCGACTCTCTCCCCGGCTACGAAAAGCCCGGCCCCTACATCGGCGCCAGCGTCGGCCGCTTCGCCAACCGCATCGCCAAGGGTCGCTTCACCCTCGACGGCAAGACGTACAAGCTCGCCATCAACAACCCGCCGAACACCCTTCACGGCGGAAAGAAGGGTTATAGCTACCGCATCTGGAAGGCCATGCCGATGACGACGGCCGCCGGTCCCTCGCTTATGCTGACGATCACCGATCCTTCGGGGACCGAGGGCTATCCGGGCACCGTGAACCTCTCCGTCACCTACACCCTCACGAACGACGACACCCTCCGGATCAAGTACCACGCGACCTCGACGAAGGCGACGCCGGTCAACTTCACGAATCACAGCTACTTCAATCTCAAGGATGCGGGCGGGTCGGACATCCGCGACACGGTGATGCACCTCTACGCAAGCCACTACACGCCGGTCGACGCCAACTTGATTCCCACCGGCAAGATCGCGCCGGTCGCGGGCACGCCCTACGATTTCACGAAGGCGAAGACGCTCGGCCAAGACCTCGACGCGGTGAAGGGCTTCGACAACAACTTCGTGGTCGATGGCAAGGGCTTCCGCGAGGCGGCAAGCGTCTACGAGCCCACGACCGGCCGCACGCTCCAAGCTTGGACCGACCAGCCGGGTATTCAGCTCTACACCGCCTTTTTCCTCGACGGCAGCCTGACCGGCCGGCATGGCTCGAAGTACGACCAGTACCACGCTTTCTGCCTGGAAACCCAGCACTTCCCCGACTCGCCGAATCAGAAAGGCTTTCCAAGCTCGATTCTCAAGCCGGGCCAGCCGTTCGACTCCACGACCGAGTACCGCTTCGGCGTGATGAAGTAGCGTGGTGCCGCCTTCCGGGCGGCATCCGCATGGTCGCCCCGGCTTCCAGCCGGGAGCGCTTCACTAGAGCTTCGGCCAGTCCCAGAGCCCATACATCGCCATCTCGGGGATCTCGTGGCCTCCGATCCGCAACGCGATCTCGATCTGCGAGCGGTGGTGCGCCTCGTGGGCCACGGAATAGCCGAAGAACTTTGCCGCCGTCCAGCGGTTCGGTTTGGCCTCAAGGCGGATCAGCACCGCCGCCGTCGCCTCCGCACTCGACGTGAGCGCTTCGACGATCGCCTCCCGAGGGGCCGTCTTCCAGTCGAGCTTAGCGATGCTCTCGGCCGCCGAAGGCCGCATCGCTTCGACGTGCGACCGCCGCACCCCCACGAGGTGGACCCAGTTCGACCGGATGGTCTTACCCTGGCCAGGCTTCAGTTCGAACGCGTCGTCGGGGCAAAGCTCCAGCAGCCGCAGGTTCACCGCGTTGTTGACCCGCCAGGCGTCGAGAAGATCCTCCAGCGTCATGGTCCTATTTTAGTCAGGTGCAACCTAGGGCCGGATGGGCTACGTCTCCTATAAAATGGCCCGTCTCGTTCTCGTGCCGCTCGCGGGCGCGCTCTTGGCCGTAGCCGGTCGGGGCAACGACGGAGGGCTCGCCCTGTTCCGTACTCCAGACGCCCAAGGGCGGGCCTGTGCGACGTGTCACAGCCCCGATGGCATCGAACTCGCCGCCTACGACTTCGACCGGGCGACGATCGTCCGACGGGCCGCCCCTCACCTCGGTGCCGTACGCGCAGAACGAATCGCCGACTACCTGCTCGCGAAGCGCAAGGCTCTGGGACGTCGCCCCCTCGACCCCATGCGCGACCGCCCGCTTCAACCCGGTGGTTTCGTCCTGCCCGGGACGACCCCGGCGGAGCGGGACGCCGCCCTCGAGCCCTACCTGCGGCGACTCCTGCCGACGCTCTGCGGACCTCCCTTACGGACGTTCGAAGACGCTCGAAAGGCTCTCGGCGAAGTGCGCGCCCTCGACCTCGGCGCACTTCCCGTCGGCATCGAGATGGACCGCCTGAGCGAGGATGAGTTCCACGGCCCTGAGCACGCAATCGTCGGAGATTGATTTGCGGACGTTCCGCCCGGGAACGCGGAGCTCGTCCGGCCCTTAGAGGAGCGTTACCTGGCCCAGCCTTCCGACGCCAACCTGGCCGTGCTGCTCAACGCCCTCGACGGTCCCCATAGGCCCACTGCGCCCGGTGACCCGCTGGCCACCGCCAAGCGGGAGGCACTCCTCCTGTTCACGCATGGGCTTCGCACCGGGCGGCGGGGCTTGCCGCCCGAAGTCGTGAACCCCGCGGCGCACGTCGTAGAGTTCTGGTTCCAGAGAGCGGTCGTCAAGATCGACCCCGCCGTCGACACGCGAAAGACCACGTCGGTGCCGTTCTTCCAGCAGGGGCGCGATGCCATCCTTCGCTGGGGATGGCTCGCGCTCGTCCTAGATCCCGCCTACCGCGGAGACCGGGACACCGACGTCTCGTGGATCTCAGGTCGCCTGACGGAGGCGGGTTACCCGCTGCACCACATCCTCTTCCATGTCGTTCACGCCACCGCACGCTGCTTCGATCCGGATCATCCGCTTAAGGCGACGGATCGGCGCTTCGCCCACGACGTCATCTGGAACGAGACCTTCCTCGCCAAGGGGGAGTTTTGCCGTCGTTTCGCCGCGAACGCCTTGCGTATGGGGGCGAGGCTAGACGATCCTCAACGCGATCTGGTGGACATCGAGCGTACGATCGCACGACTGGGCCTCCCAGCCGCGCCGGGGCAAACTTGACCTTTTTGTCTAGGAACCAGTCTTCTTGACGCCTCGTAACCTGCGGAAGGCATGATGGAGAGGGAATTGACGGTTGGCGAGCGCGCCCCGGAGTTCGAGGGACGGATCGAGGGTCAAACCACGGTGCTAGCCTTCTACCCGGACGAATGGGATCCTTCGCGGCCGTCGCAGCTTGCGGCGACCCGCGAGGCGCTACGGAGTCTTCCCGGCGGCGCACACCTCCTCGGAGTAACCCAAGACGACGCGTGGCTGCAGCTTGAGACCGCCGAGGAGGGCCCCATCCGGTTCCCCCTCGTTCAGGATTCGGCGCTCGCCGAGCGCTTCGGCGTAACCGGCAAGCAGGCGGTCTTTGTGATCGACCCCGAGGGCGTCGTACGCTGGTCGCATGTCGGTCCTGTAGGCTCGCACCCGAGTCTCGACGAGTTGACCGAAAGCGTGCGCCGGGCCCAGAGTCCCGGGGTGTCTCGCCGTCAGCTTCTCGTCACCGCCGCCGCGGCGTCGCTCGCGTTCGCGCTCCTTCCCCGCACCACGCTCGCTGAGGGCTGGGCGAAGGGCGGCCAGAGCCCCACGCCCGCAGGCATGGAGCCGACGATCACTCTCAACGTGAACGGCCGCGACATGAAGGTCAAGGTCGATCCCCGTACCACCCTACTCGACGCCCTGCGCGAGCGGATGAACATGACGGGCACCAAGAAGGGCTGTGACCACGGCCAGTGTGGCGCCTGCACGGTCCACATCAACGGACGTCGTGCAAACTCCTGCTTGGTGCTCGCCATGCAGGCCGAAGGAGACAAGATCACCACCATCGAAGGCCTAGCCCACGGCGAGGATCTGCACCCGATGCAGGCCGCTTTCATCAAGCACGACGGCTTCCAGTGCGGCTATTGCACCCCGGGTCAGATCATGAGCGCGGTCGCCTGCGTTAAGGAAGGCCACACGAAGGACGACGAGGAAATCCGGGAATGGATGAGCGGCAACATTTGCCGGTGCGGCGCCTATCCCGGCATC
>CAXUKB010000118.1:11984-12254 GCA_964251345.1 uncultured Fimbriimonas sp.
TGGCCGCGAAGTGACTCCCTTCGAGTACAAGCGCGCGGGTAACGTCGCCGAAGCGGTCAAAGAAAACGCGAAGGACGGCGCGAAGATCCTCGCAGGTGGCACGAACCTCATCGACTTGATGAAGTACGACGTCGAGCACCACACGGAGCTCGTGGACGTCACGCGCTTACCCCTGCTGAAGATCGAGGACAAGGATGGCGGCCTGAGCATCGGGACGCTCGTCAAGAACGCCGATCTCGCCACCGACCCACGGGTCGTGCAACATTACGG
>CAXUKB010000119.1:0-10658 GCA_964251345.1 uncultured Fimbriimonas sp.
CGTCTACACGGCCGACCACAACGCCTTCAACGCGACGCCCAAGACGGTGCTGAACGTGAGCCGGGAGAGCATGGCGCGCTACGGCTTCTCACCCGCCACCCGGGTCTTCGAGGCGGCGGGAGCGGGCGCCTGCCTCATCACCGATGCCTGGGAGGGAATCGAGTTGTTCCTCGAACCGGAGGTCGAGGTGCTCGTCGCGCGGGATGGCGCGGAGGTCGCCGCCCACGTCGAGGGCACGAGCCCCGAGCGGGCGCGGGCGATCGGGGACGCCGCGCTCGCGCGGGTGCTCCGCGAGCACACCTACTCCCATCGGGCGGCCCAGCTCGACGCGATCCTCGGGGAAAAGGTGAAAAGTCTTGATTAGCCCGCACGGTGCGGCGACACCGCTTCGCGGTAAGAAGGGATCGGTGTGACCCTCGTCGTCCTCGGACTCTCCATCACTTCCTCGTGGGGCAACGGGCACGCCACGACTTACCGAGGTCTCGTTCGCGAACTCGTCGCGCAGGGTCACGACGTCCTGTTTCTCGAGCGCGATGTGCCCTGGTACGCCGGACAGCGCGATCTCCCGAACCCGCCCTACGGACGAACGGAGCTTTACGGCTCGCTCGACGAGCTTAAGGAGCGGTTCGGCCAGGAAGTTCGAGACGCGGACGCGGTGATCGTCGGATCGTATGTTCCCGAGGGCGTCGCGGTCGGCGAGTGGGTCGTGGCGACCGCGCGGGGCGCGACCGCGTTCTACGACATCGACACGCCGGTCACTCTCGCCAAGCTCGCGCGAGGCGACTTCGAGTACCTCACCCCGGGCCTGATCGCTCGGTACGGCACCTATCTGAGCTGCACCGGCGGACCTACGCTGGACCGATTGATGCGCGAGTACGGCTCCCCCCGCGCCCTCCCGCTCTACTGCTCGTTCGACCCGGCGCTCTACTATCCCGAGGCGGTCGACGTTCGGTGGGACCTCGGCTACATGGGCACCTACAGCGACGACCGCCAGCCGACGCTCGACACCCTCCTCGTCGCTCCCGCCCAAGGACGGCCGGGCCGAGCCTTCTGCGTCGCGGGACCGCAGTATCCCGCGACGATCGTGTGGCCTCCGAACGTCGAGCGGATCGAGCACCTGCCTCCGGCCGCGCACCGCGGCTGGTACAACGCCCAGCGGTTCACCCTCAACGTGACCCGCGCCGACATGATCCAGGCGGGCTACTCGCCCAGCGTCCGGCTCTTCGAGGCCGCCGCCTGCGGCACGCCGATCGTCAGCGATTGGTGGGAAGGACTCGACTCGGTGTTCGAAATCGGAACGGAGATCCTCGTCGCCCGCTCGACCGAGGAGGCGCTAAAGATCCTCGATGAGACCTCCGAAGGCGAGCGGCGCGCGATCGGTGCGCAAGCCCGGACGCGCGTCCTCGCCGAGCACACCGCCGCCCACCGCGCCGCAGAGTTGGCGGATTACTTCGGTTGTGGCATCCCCGTGTCGTTCTGAATGCCCCAAAAAGCCTTACTCCTCCGGTGGATGAGGAAGAACCAGACCTTAAGATGACGATTCTTACCTGCACCCTCTGCGGCCGGCAGTATCCCGCCGACCGCCTCCAGACCGTCTGTTCCGAGGATGGCCGTCCTTTGCGCGTCGACCTCGACCTTTCGCCCGGTACCCTCGACCGCGCCGCCTTGAAGGACCGGGAGCCGACGATGTGGCGGTACCGCGAGGTGCTGCCGCCGTGCGATCCCGTGACCCTGGGCGAGGGCTTCACCCCGCTCTGGCATACGCCGCAGCTTGGGGGGCGGCGGTGGTACCTCAAGGACGAAGGGCTGAATCCCACCGGCTCCTTCAAGGCGCGCGGCATGAGCGCGGCGGTTTCGATGGCGAAGCATCTCGGGGCCACCAAGCTCGCCGTACCCAGCGCGGGCAACGCGGGCGGGGCGATGGCGGCCTACGCGGCAAAGGCCGGACTGGAGGCGCACATCTTTATGCCCCGCGACACGCCCCGCGCCTGCGTGGACGAGGCGAGGGTCCACGGCGCGGACGTGCGCCTCATCGACGGGCTCATCAACGACTGCGGTGCGGAGGTCGCGCGGCTGAAGGACACGGAGGGCTGGTTCGACATGAGCACGCTTAAGGAGCCCTACCGCGCCGAAGGCAAGAAGACGATGGGCTACGAGCTTGGGGAGCAGATGGAGTGGCGTCTGCCCGACGTGATCGTCTATCCCACGGGAGGCGGCACCGGACTCGTCGGGATGGCGAAGGCGTTCGACGAGATGGAGCGGATGGGCTGGATCGGCTCGGAACGACCGCGATTCGTGTCGGTGCAGGCCGAGGGCTGCGCCCCGATCGTGAAGGCGTTCCGGGAGGGCGAACGGTTCGCCGAGCTCTTCCCCAACGCCCACACCGCCGCCTCGGGCCTGCGGGTGCCCCGAGCGGTGGGCGACTTTATCATGCTCGACCTGCTGCGCGCAGGCGGCGGGACGGCGGTGACGGTCACCGACGCCGAGATGATCGCGGCCGCGCGGCGGATCGCCCGAACGACGGGCGTGTGGGCCGCGCCCGAGGGGGGAGCGGTACTCGCCGCCGCCGAGCGCTTGTCCGCCGAAGGCTGGATCCGACCGGACGAGGTAGTCGTTCTCTTCAACACGGGAACGGGTGTGAAGTACCTCGAGGCGTTCGAGCAGTTTCCGGGGTAATCCGGAAACGAGAGGGTTCCTCTTGAGGAATCCTGGGATAGGGTTGTAGAGGATTGGTAGATGCCGAATCGTCGCGCTCCACAATCCGAGATCGGAAACCCGCAATTTCCGACTTCCATCCCGGGCCCCTCCTCCTCCCGCCCATGCTTAATTCTTTTCGAAGACGAAAGCCTTGCGCCGTGGCGGCAAGAGGAGGGGTGACGTGGTTAGGGTTGGGTCGGGTTGCGGCGCCAGTCGTTGTCGTTGTACGAACGCCACGTCTGGTTGATGTTGCGCCACTTCGCGTGGAAGTCACCGTAGCCGATGTTCACGCCGCCCTTGACGTCGAGGTACGACCCGTCGGCGCTGGCCGCGACCTTGCGGTCGCCGTGTCGGGGCCAGAGCCTCGACTGGAGGAGCGAAGCGTTGGCGACGCTGCCGCCGCTCATGTTGCCCTTCGTGTCGTCGAACGCCCAAGGCTGGGGATAGAGGCCGCCGCGTGAGGACGTTCCGTCGGCGCGAGCCGCCTCGCCGATGACGATAAAGTTCGACGGAGAGGCGAGGCTCGTGGTGCTTACAGTCTCGTTAAAGCCGAAATCGGGGTTCGCCTGGTACCAGGCCTGCTGACCCGCGAGGGGGAGGTTCGCCTCGTTGCTGTTGCTGCCGTAGTCGACGCTCCACCATTGCTTGGTACCTGGAGTGGGCCAGGCCGGAGCGGAAGGATCTTTCCAAATACCCCCGTCCTTCGTGGTCGCGGTCGGCGGCGCGCTGCCGGACTTCGTGTAGGGTCCGAGCTTCGCGCGAATCGAATAGTCGGCGACCTGCGTCGCGTCCGTGGCGGTGGTGTATTTGGGCGAGGTGCGCTCGGTTACGCTCTGCGGAAAGAGATCGTCGCTGTCGCTCGTGTAGAGGGCGTAGCCGATGCCGATCTCCTTTACATTGGAGAGGCCGACCGACTTTTTCGCGGCGTCCTTTGCTTGCGCGAACACGGGGAACAGGATCGCCGCGAGGATCGCGATGATCGCGATCACAACGAGAAGCTCAATGAGGGTGAAAGCGGATGAGGATTGCCGAGAGGCGATTTTCGATTGACGGTCCATTGCGTTCTGACCTAGTCTACGTAATCGAATCGCCAACTGATCTATTAGTCTACGGAATTATAGCTTTATCACCGTGAAAGACGGCGCTTTGCACGTTCGACCGAAGATCGTTAGCCGTGCCGCCTTTCGGAACGTTCTCGCAAGCAAAGGGATCGACCCTAAAGACCGTCTTGAGACCGGAACGGCTAAGCCGTTCCCAACCCCCACTGGCGGCGGACGAGCCGCTCTAGGGAGCCGAACACCATGTTGTCGGCGAGCAGGCCGAGGGCGACGATCACCGCCATCACGGAGAGCACCTGGCTCATGTCCGAAAGCTCGCGGCCCATCATCAGCATGTGGCCGAGACCGAGCGAGACGAACAGGAGCTCGCCCGACATCAGCGCGCGCCAAGCGTACGACCAGCCCAGTTTCGCGCCCGTCATGACCGCCGGAAGCGAGGCCGGAAGCAAGACCTGCGTGGTCATGCGTATTCCGCGCGTTCCCATCGTGCGGGCGGCCCGCACGTAAGTCGGGGGCAGGTTGCGCACGCCGTCGCGCACCGCGATGGCGATGGAGACCATCGAGCCCATCACTACCACGAAGAGAATCGCGCGGTCGTTGAGGCCGAACCAGAGCAGGGCCAGCGGCAGCCAGCAGATGCTGGGAAGCGCCTGGAAACCGGTGACGAGCGAGCCGACCGTCTCCTCCGCCCAGCGGGCGCGAGCGAGCAAAATGCCGAGCGGCACGCCGATGGCGAGCGATACGAGGTAACCGAGCATCACCCGACGCAGGCTCACCGCGACGGCGTCGAGCAGGCTGCCGTCCCGAAGGAGGCTCCAAAGCGTGCGACCGACCGTAAGGGGCGAGGGGAAGAGGGTGGGGTCCCACACCCCACGTCGCGAGAGGATCTCCCAAACCAGAATCAGGACGGCGAAGAAGACGACGCGGCGCAAGAAGGTCAAAAGACGATTTCCTCCGGCTCGGGGACGCCCCGCATGGAATTTGAGATTCGCTGGGCGGTGCGGGCGACCGTCACATCGTCGATGTGACGGGGTCGGTCGAGACCGACCTCAAACGTCTGCTGAACGCGCCCGGGGTTCGGCGCCATGAGGATCACCCGGTCACCGAGCACGACCGCCTCGCGGACGTTGTGAGTGACGAAAAGGATCGTCGCGCCCGTGTTCCGCTGGAGCTCTTGGAGTTGCCCGTACAGCCCTTCGCGGGTGGGCGCGTCGAGGGCGGAGAACGACTCGTCCATGAGCACGACGCGTGGCCGAAGCACGAGGGCGCGGGCGATCGCCACGCGTTGACGCTGGCCACCCGACAGTTCGTGGACGGCGCGTCGCTCGAAGCCCACGAGGCCGACGCGCTCCAGTGCCTCGCCCGCCCTCTCGTTCCGCTCGCGACGGCTCACCCCCGCCTGACGCAGACCGAACTCGACGTTGCCGCGCACGGAAAGCCATGGAAAGAGCGCGCCGTCCTGGAACACGAGACTCCGTTCCGGGCCGGGACCCAAAACGGGCTTTCCGTCCACTAGGATCGATCCGGCCGACGGCGCGTCGAGCCCCGCGACGATATTCAGGAGAGTCGATTTCCCGCACCCCGAGGGGCCGACGAGCATCACCATCTCGCCCGGAAACACCTCGAGCGAGACGTTCTCCAGGGCGAGCGACTCCTCGTAGCGTTTCGAAACGTTCTGGATTTGGAGGATGGGGGTCAACGGGCCTGCCCCTCACCGCTGCCCCTCTCCCCCAGAGAGGAGAGGGGCTCCGAAATGAGGGCGCCCAGATCGAGTCGATCGGCCTTGAGGTAGCCCGCGTCACGAGCCGCCTCGGCGAACGCCTGAATACTCGACGCCCCGGGGTCGGTCGTGAAGGCGAGATGCGACCATGCCTCCCGCAGCACGCTTTCTTTGAGCGGCTTGCCGGACAGCTTCTTGAGCTCCGCGTTCGCGATCGACTGAGCCTCCTTCGGGTGCGCGTTCATCCAGGCGACGGTGGTGGCGTGGGCACGGACGAAATCGCGGACGACGTTCGGGTAGCGGTCCATAAAGCCGCGGCGGGCGACGAGAACGGTGGTGGTGAAGCGCCCTCCCGGCCACAGGGTCCGCTCGTCGACCGCCGTCCGGCCGCCGCCCTCTTCACGAAGGCGCGAGGCCCAGGGCTCGGGTACCCAGGCGGCGTCCACGCCTCCCCGCTTGAACTGGGTGAGGATGTCGGCATTGGCCATCGGCATCACGGCGACGGTGCCGCCCTTGTCGCGCGGCGCGAGGCCGTTTACGGCGAGAAAGTGGCGCAGGGAGACGTCCTGAGTGCCGCCGAGCTGGGGGACGGCGACGGTATGGCCGGCGAGGTCGCGAACGCTTGCGATGGGCACGTCGGCCCGCGCGACGAGCGACGCGCCGCCGTCGCAGGCGCCCGCGACGATCCGCACCGCTCGCCCCTTGGTTTTGATAAAGGTGTTGATCGCGGGGCTGGGGCCGACGAACGCCATGTCGACCTCGCCCGCAAGGAGGGCCTCCATCGCTTCGGGGCCGGCGTTCACGACCTTGCTGGAGATCGCGACGTTCGGCAGGTCCTTCGCGTACCGGCCGCCGCCGACGCCCACGAGGGCAGCCGCATGAGTAAGATTCGGAAAGTAGGCGAGCCGCAGAGGGACCTGCCCCGCCCGAGCGGCGGGCTCGCCGCCGTCCCACCCCCAGCCGAAGGCCAGCCCAAGCAGGATCGCGAGTCCCACTCCCGCGTTCGCCATTTCGACGTGCCCTTTCCTCATCCGCAATAGCCTACTACGCTAGGGACTATTAGTTTTATAGCGATTGGATTAGCTGAGCTCCGGCTGGAAGCCGGAGCGACGCTCGGAGATGCCTCCTGGAAGAGGGCCACTGCCGTTAGATCACGAAGTCGAGCGGCGAGGGATTGCCGTCGGCGACGCGCTGAGCCTCGGCAAGCTCGGCGAAACTCGTGCGGTCCAGGATAGCGGCCATCGCGTCGCGCACCTCTTTGAACTTCGCGCGCAACGCGCAGGTGTCGGGTTGGGGACAGCCGCACTCCGCATGGGCGTTCACGCTTACGCAGGAGATCGGAGCAAGGGAGCCGTCCATCGCACGGATCACCGCGCCGAGGGTGATCGCCTCGGGCTTTTTGGTCAGCGAATAACCGCCCCCCGGCCCCTTACGGCTGGCGACGAACCCCGCCGCCTTAAGCGACACGAGAATCTGTTGGAGAAACTTCAGCGGAATGTTCTGCCGTTCCGCGATGCCCTGAATGAGGGTCGTCTCTCCACCGCGCAGGCTCAGATCCAAGATCGCCCGGGTGGCGTATCGCGCGCGGCTGGAGATCATCCGATTAGTCTACTAGAACAGAGACTATTAAGATCCTATGGGAACGCAAAGACTTCGGGAGCACGGCGTCCTGGGCTCCGATTCTCAGGCATGGTCGCCTTTAAGACAAATGATCGTTCGACATTGCGCCGGAGTGAGCAAAATAGTCACGTAGAGTATTAGACTATTCACTATGACCGTCGAAGCGGGTCTCCACCGGCCCGCCGCCTTGGATGAACTGGAATCGGAGGCGATCCACACCTTGCGGGAAGTCGCGGGACAGTTTGAGCGTCCGCACATCCTGTTCTCAGGGGGCAAGGACTCGATCGTGCTGACCTGGCTCGCGCGAAAGGCGTTCCTGCCGGGTCCGCTTCCCTTTCCGCTTCTGCACATCGACACCGGTCACAACTTTCCCGAGGCGATCGAGTATCGCGACGGCTTCGCGGCGGACATGGGCGCGCGGCTTGTCGTTCGGTACGTCCAGGACTCGATCGATCAGGGTCGGGTGACGGAGGAGACCGGGCCTTACGCGAGCCGAAACGGGCTCCAGACGACGACCCTGCTCGACGCGATCGCCGAGCTAAAGGTCGACGCCGCCCTCGGCGGGGCGCGGCGGGACGAGGAGAAGGCCCGCGCCAAGGAGCGCGTCTTCTCGCACCGCGACGTCTTCGGCCAGTGGGACCCGAAAAATCAGCGGCCCGAGCTTTGGCACCTCTACAACGGCCTACACCGGCCCGGCGAGCACTTCCGCGTCTTTCCCCTAAGCAACTGGACCGAGCTCGACATCTGGCGCTACATCGTCGCGGAGTCCATTCCGCTTCCGACGCTCTACTTCGCCCATGAGCGTCCGGTGATTCGGCGCGGCGAGGTGCTCTTGGCCTACTCCGACCTTATCACCCTCCTCTCAGGCGAGACGCCGTTTTCGGAGCGGGTTCGCTTCCGGACGGTGGGCGACGCGACCATCACCGGGGCGATTCCCTCGGACGCCGTCACCCTCGACGCGATTCTCGACGAGGTGATCGCCGCCCGCACCACCGAGCGCAGCGGGCGCGCCGACGACCGTCGCTCCGATGCCGCGATGGAAGATCGAAAGCGGCAGGGGTACTTCTAGTGAGAGCGCAAACGATGGCGAACATCGCCGACGATCGCTCACGATCGCCTCTCCGGGCAGCCGTAAGCCACGTTGGCCATCGTCCGCGACGTGAGCCGGCCACGGGGAGGGCACGCTAATGGAAACGGGCCTGCTGCGTTTCGCCACCGCCGGGTCGGTGGACGACGGCAAGAGCTCGCTGATCGGGCGGCTGCTCTACGACTCCAAGTCGATCATGGAGGACCAGCTCCTCGCGGTCGAGCGGGCGAGCGAAGCGCGCGGCAACGAGGGACTGGAGCTCGCGCTGCTCACCGACGGGCTACGCGCCGAGCGCGAGCAGAACATCACGATCGACGTCGCCTACCGCTACTTCTCCACGCCGAAGCGCAAGTTCATCGTCGCCGACACCCCGGGCCACCTCCAGTACACACGGAACATGGTGACCGGCGCGTCGACCGCCGACCTCGCGGTGATCCTCATCGACGCCCGCAACGGCGTGCTGGAGCAGAGCAAGCGCCACGCCGCAATCTCTTCGCTGCTGGGAACCCAAAAATGGGTCGTCGGGGCGAAAAAGTTGGACCTGATGAGCTTTTCCGAGATGGTCTTCGACCGGATCGCGGAGGAGTTCAAGGCGTTCGCCGACCGCCTCGGCGTGCCCAGCGTGCAGATGATCCCGCTCTCCGCGCTTCTGGGGGACAACGTCGTGTCGAGAAGCGGAAACACCCCCTGGTACGACGGACCGGCACTGCTCGAATACCTCGAAGAGGTCCAGATCCCTGAGCGGGCGAAGACGGGTTTCCGGCTTCCCGTGCAGGTGGTCATCCGCCCGAACCAGGACTACCGCGGCTTCGCGGGAAGGGTCGAAGGCGGATCGGTGCGGGTGGGCGACCGCGTGGAGATCGCCGCCTCGGGCATCGCGAGCCGCGTCGCTTCGCTCCACGTCGCGGGAGCGGCCCGGGACGAAGCGCACGAGGGCCAGGCCGTCGTGTTGACGATCGAGGACGAGGTGGACGCGAGCCGGGGCGACCTGCTGACCTCCCCACTCGATCCGCCCGTCGAGTCGGACCGGATCGAAGCCGTCGTGTGCTGGCTGGGCGAAGCGCCCCTCCAGACCGGGCGGCGCTATCTCATGCTTCACACCACACGCCGCGTGTCGGCGGTGGTCGAGGCGGTGATGCACCGAATCGACGTCGACACCCTGGAGCCGCGCCCCGCGAGCGAGTTGGGCACGAACGACCTCGGGCGTCTCGCCATTCGCACCTCCCTGCCCCTTTTCTTCGATCCCTACGACTCGAGCCCCTCGATGGGGTCGTTCGTGCTCGTGGACGCGGGCACGAACGCCACGGTCGCGGCGGGCATGATCCGCGGTGCTGCGAGCGAGGTGTCGGATGCGGCCCGGCTCGGCCGCTCGCTCGCCTTCGACGGCCGCCCCGAAGAGGCCCGCCGGTTGGGCGACGCCCTGCGCCGGTTCGGCCGTCCCGTGCTCGTGCTCGCTCCGGACCGGATCGAGCTCGCCGCCGAAGCGACGGCCCAGGGCTTCGACGTGCTGTTCGCCTCGCCGGTCGAAGAGGTGCCTTCGGTGGGCGGCGAGGACGCTTTGGAACGAGCGCTTACGTATTTGGAGAGAGAAGGATGAGCGACATGATTCGAACGGGCGAGCACGAGGAGCTTTCGGGCTTCGTCGAGTGCGACCCCATCAGCCTCGACGCGGTGGTGCCGCGCCTCGCCGACGCCTCCGCGGAGGAGACCGTCCGCTGGGCGCTGGAGACGTTCGGACGCGACGTGACCTTCGCCTGCTCCTTCGGCGCGGAGGACGTGGTGCTCGTCGACATAATTGCCAAGATCGACCCCTCCGCGCGGATGTTCGTGCTCGACACCGGCCGCCTGCACCAAGAGACCTACGACGCGATGGACCGGTGCCGCCAGCGGTACGGCATCGAATTCGAGACGATGCACCCCGCGATGGACGCCGTACAGCGGCTGCTCTCCACCAAGGGGCCGAATTCGTTTTACGACAGCATCGAGAACCGAAAGGAGTGCTGCGGCATCCGGAAGGTCGAACCCCTGCGCCGCGCCCTCGCGGGCAAGCGGGCCTGGATCACCGGGCTGCGCCGCGCGCAGTCGGTCACCCGCACCGAGTTGCCCAAGATCGAACTCGACGAAACGCACGACGACATCTTCAAGATCAATCCCCTCGCCGAGTGGAGCGTGGAAGACGTCTGGGCGTACATAAAGGAGAACGGGGTGCCCTACAACACCCTCCACGACCGGGGCTTTCCGAGTATCGGATGCGCCCCCTGCACCCGCGCCATCGCGCCCGGCGAAGATCTTCGCGCCGGCCGCTGGTGGTGGGAGAACCCCGACCAGAAGGAGTGCGGCCTGCACGTCCGGCAACGCTAACGACATGACCGACAACGAGAGAATCAAACAGGAAAAGCCGGGCCTTGCGGTCTTCGACGACTTCGAGCGGTACGCCGAAACCGGCTTCGAGAGCATCGATCCCGACGACTTCACC
>CAXUKB010000119.1:10668-12215 GCA_964251345.1 uncultured Fimbriimonas sp.
ACTTCATGCTCCGCATCAAGGTGCCCTCGGGCTTCCTCACCGCGGCCCAGATGCGCGTCGTCGCCGACGTGTCGCGCATCTACGCGCGCGGCTTCTGCGACATTACCACGCGGCAGAATTTCCAGTTCCACTGGCTCACGATCGCGGATATTCCCGACATTCTGCGCCGCTTCGAGGCGGTGGGCATCGCGACCGCCGGCGCGTGCGGCGACATTCCGCGGAACGTCACGGGCTGCCCCGTGTCGGGCATCGAGCCGGACGAAATCTTCGACGCGAAGCCCTTCGCCGATTCGATCCATCGCCTTTGGCTCGAGCGCGGCGACCAGTACGGCGACCTTCCCCGCAAGTTTAAGACCGCCGTCTCGGGCTGCTGCCAGAACTGCGCCCAGCCGGAGATCAACGACATCGGCGCGACCGCCGTGCGGCGCACCCTGCCGGACGGCACGGTCGAAGAGGGCTTCAACATTCGCGTGGGCGGCGGCCTCTCCTCCCGCCCCTTTATGGCGCAGCACCTGAACATGTTCGTGCCCAAGGACGAGGAGAAGCTGCGGAGCGTGTTCCACGCGATCGTCACTCTCTTTCGGGACTTCGGAAACCGCGACAACCGGAAGGCCGCGCGCATGAAGTTTATCGTCGCCGAGTGGGGCGTCGAGAAGTTCGAGGCCGAGGTTCGTTCGCGCCTCGACTGGTCGCCTGAGCCGCGCGTCGAGTGGCCCGAGCCGAAGAAGGCGTTCCGCGACCACATGGGGATCCACCCGCAGAAGCAGCCCGGCCTTTCCTGGATCGGCGCGGTCGTCCTCAGCGGACGCCTCACCGACGATCAGTGCTACGAGGCGGCCCGCATCGCCGAGGAGTACGGCGACGGCACGGTGCGCACCACGAACCAGCAGAACTTCCTCTTTGCAGGGATTCCCAACGAGCGCGTGGACGAGGCGGCCAAGCTTCTCGCGGGTCAGGGCTACCAGGTCCGCGATCTCTCGCCCATCCGCCGCTCGGCGGTGGCCTGCACGGGCAACCAGTTCTGCAACCTCGCGCTCACCGAGACGAAGAGTCTTATCGTGCAGATCGTCGAGCATCTGGAAAAGACCGTCGCCCTCGACGAGCTTATCCGGATCAACCTCAACGGCTGCCCCAACTCGTGCGGCCAGCACCACATCGGCGACATCGGCCTTCAGGGCTGCCTCGTCAAGATGGGCAAGGGCCAGACCGTGGACGGCTACGACATCTCTCTCGGCGGACGCCTAGGCGAGGACGCGAAGTTCGTGCGGCCCATCTGGCGCAAGGTCCCCGCGACCGACGTGGCGACCGCGATCGAGCACCTGCTGAACAACTACGCGGAGCGCAAGGAACAGGACGAGTTCTTCGGCGACTTCGTCGACCGTCACTCGAACGAGGAGCTTGCCTCGCTCATGCAGACGCGCTTCGCCGAGGGCGTGCCGAACGAGCTCGATAAGAACGCCAACGTAGACGGATAAGGACTGTGGAGAGTTGAATCAGGAGTGCGGAGTTGCACTGCCCCACTCGACTCTTTTCACTCCACGCTCTCC
>CAXUKB010000120.1:0-12204 GCA_964251345.1 uncultured Fimbriimonas sp.
GTTCTATATGGGACGTGAGATCGCCCAGGTCATGGGGCATGAGGCGGCCGACTGGCTCGATCGCCCGGAGCGAGAGCAAGAGGAGGCGCCCTCGCGGCTTATCTCGGCCCTCGGACTTCGGCCCGGCATGACGATCGTCGACGTCGGAGCGGGCAGCGGCACCCTAAGCTTTCCCATGGCGAAGCGAGTTCTACCCGGCGGCAAGGTCATCGCCGAAGACATTCAGCCGGAGATGATCGACATGGTTCGGATGCGAGCGAAGAAGGCGGGTATCCCGAATGTCACGCCTCTCCTGGGCACGACGACCGACCCCAAGGTACCGAGTGGAACGGCCGATCTCATGATCCTCGTCGATGTCTACCATGAGTTCGACCAGCCCTATGAGATGGTCTCGAACATGGTCCGGGGACTCAAGAAAGGCGGAAGGCTCGTGTTCGTCGAGTATCGCAAGGAAGACCCGAACGTGCCGATCAAGGAAGTCCACAAGATGAGCGTCGCGCAGGTCCGAAAGGAAATGACGGCGTTCCCTCTCGACTACAAAGGGACGAGCGAGATCCTTCCTCGCCAGCACATCATCACGTTCGTCAAGCGGTAGGACCGCGTCGTGATCCCGAGAATCACCCCCGCTACGCTTGCTCGGCTGCGGGGGCCGGGGTGAGGTTGGGGGCCTTGGCGTGCCGGGGAAGCACTTGCCCGAACAGCGGCATGTCGAGCCGCATCAAACTCATCACCCAACCGAAGGCATAGCTTAGGGCGGTCACGACGATCGCGACCCAGAGCGCGGGAAAGGGCAAACGGGCGATGACGTGGGTGATCGAAGGGCCGCCGAAGAACCTCAAGATTGCGGGGTGAACGAGGTAGATCGGGAGCGAGTAGCGGCCGAGGGCGGCGAGCGCCGGGCCGAACCGCGTTGCGGCGAGGGGCACGGCCGCGCCCAGCAAGGCGAGCGAGGCTCCCGTGCGGAAGACGACGGAAAGGGAGTTGTACGAGAGACTCTCGATCGACATACCCAAGTCGGCCCGGATGCTCAGCGCGACGAACGCGGCACACGCCGCGACGCTCGCCACCGCGAGGAGCGGCCACCCACGTCGCCACGCCTGTGTCCAAGCGTCCCGATTCTGCGCGATCCAGACGCCGAGCAGGAGCGGCGCGACGTACCATGTTAAGAGGCTGCCCGGGGACGACGCGGTGAGTCCGGGAACGCGGTTCAGCAGGAAGAACCCAAACTGCAATGCGCCTGAAAGGAGCAGGATCGTGCCAAAGCCGAGCTTTCTCCCACGCATGGCCGCGAAGACGAACGGGACCGCGATCGAGAGTTGAAACAGGATCACCATAAAATACAGGTGATACATCGCCTTTCCGGTTAGAAGCTCGGCCGCGAGCTTTTCGGGGTGATCCAAGGCATGGGGGTTCGTTCGCCAGCGCAGAAGCCAGTACAAAGCCGACCAGACGAGGTAAGGCCAAACGGTTCGAGAAGCGCGGCGCCATACGAAGCGTCCGACGTTGGGTGCTTTCAACAGGCTGCCGGCCAGCAGCATCGCAGAAAGCAGGAGGAACAGCGGGATCGCGAAGTTCGTCGCCCAGGCGAGCGCCCGCATGACGGTCCAGTGCCCATCGCCCTTCGTGGCGAAGGTCCGCGCGCCTTGCCCTAAGGAGTGGAAGAGGACCACCTGGAGGATGCCGATTCCCTTCACCGCGTCGATCGCGAGGCTGCGGTCGGCCTTCGGGGGCGGGGCGTCGGACATAGACGCGAAGAGGTGTACCCGAATAGGCGACGGGGCGTGAGGCATATTTCCTCACGCCCCGTCGGTCTCAGCGCTTCACGGCTTGCCGGTCGCGGCGGGGGTTTGTCCCGCGCGAAGCTTCTGCATCTCCTCGCGGCGGAGGCGGGCCAACTCCTTCATCTGGGGCTTCGTCAAGGTCTGCTTCATAAATTCCTGGTTCTCCTTCCGGATCTCCTTTACTTTCGCCTTGACTTCCTCGGACTGGCCGGCGCCCTTCGTGCCCTTGTTCGCCTTCCGAAGCTCGAGTAGCTTTGCCTCCATGTCCTTTCGGTGGGCGATGATCTTCGTCTTCTGATCCTCGGTGAGATTGAGCTTGGAGAGGATCTCCTCGTTGACCTTTTCCATCTCGGCGCGGCTCACATGACCGGCCTTCGGTGCGACGGGCACCTGGGGAGGAAGGCCCGCCGGACCGGCGGTCTGGGCGAGCGCGGACGAGGTGAGACCAAGGGCGGCGGCGGCAAGGGCAACGATCAGCGTCTTCTTCATGGGGTTCTCGGCGGCCAAACGGCCGTTCCTGCCTTTGCACAACGCGGCATCAGGCCCAAAGTTCAGTCTTTAAGCGAAGTCGTTCGAGAAGCGCGCACCAATTCCGCGATTGCGTCATGCGGATCGTGGACGAAATCGTCGGGCGTCCCGACGAACGCAAGCTCCCCCTCGTGCAGGAACGCCACCCGGTCGGCGACGCGAACCACCGAAGCGAGGTCGTGACTCACGAAAAGGCTGGTGACCCCGCGCCCATCGCGCAGACCCGCCACGAGGCGGTCGATCGCGTAGGTCGTGATGGGATCGAGCCCCGTCGTGGGTTCGTCGTAGAGCACGATTTGAGGGTCGAGCGCGAGGGCGCGGGCCAGTCCGACACGCTTCCTCATGCCCCCGCTGAGCTCGCTCGGGTACTTATTGCGGTCGTCCGCGTTGAGCCCTACGTCTTGAAGCGCCTGGTCGGCCCGCGCCGTCCGTTCCTTGGGCCGCATCGAGAGGTTGCGCTCGATGCCGAACATGACGTTCTCGATAACGGTCATCGAGTCGAAAAGGGCCGCGCCTTGGAACACGAATCCCATCTTGCGCCGGGCCCGCTCGGGGTCGGCCTGAACGTCCACCTCGTCGATGAGGATGCGCCCCCCCGTCGGCTTCGAGAGACCGGACACGGCGCGCAGAAGCGTCGTCTTGCCGCCGCCGCTGCTCCCCATGATCGCGACGATCTCGCGGTTATGCACCTCGAGGGCGATTCCCTTGAGGATTTCTCGCCCCCCGAATCCTTGGCGTAGCCCCTCGATCCGGATCAAGGACCTTCCCCGCCCCTCCGCAAGGAGGTCGGGCTGACCGAAAATCGCTGGGCGAAGGCGCGGCTGAAGTGCGAAAGCGCCGAAAAACCGACGGCCTTCGCGACCGTGCCGACCGGTAACCCCTGCTCGACGAGCATCCGGCGGGCCTTTTCGAGCCTCAGGCTCACGAGGTACTTGTGGAACGGTTGTCCCGTCGCCTGTTTGAAGAGGAACCGGAAGTGGGACGTACTCAAACCAAGTTGTTGCGCCACCGCCGCATCGGTCAGGTCTTTCGCAAAGTTCCGGTCCACCAGGGTGAGGGCGCGGTCGACGAGGTGCGCCGACGGGCCGACCGTTTCTCCAAACCGGGGGGCGCTCACCACCTCCGCCCGACGCCGAACCGCCGCCGCCACGCTTGCCGCGTCCCGAAGGCCGTCCAGTTCCCGCGCCGCTTCTAGCGTCTCCCGGTGCAGGGCGCGGTCGCCTCCCGACTCCAACATCGCCGCCGTGACCATGGTCAGGAAGGTCAACGCCTGCCCCCGCGCCTCGTCGAGGTCGTCCGCGGCGTCGAGCGACTCGGCAAGTTGGTCGAGCGCACGGTCGAACCGGACCCGGTCGCCCATCCGGACGATGGGACCGACTTCGGCGAGCGCGATCCCGCCGCCACGTCCGGCAAAAGGGCATCCTTCCGGGGCGGCGGTCTCCGCCACCACGTCATAGATGACGAAGCTCGACGGACCGTTCATGGCCCGGAATCGGAGACGGTCGGCCCGGAGATCGGGCGGCACGTCGAGGGTTAGGCGGTCGACGCGATAGGATTCCCCATCCACTTCGGCGACGCCGACGGTTCGGCGTTCGGTGCCGTCGCCGTTCAACTCCTCAATGGGTTCGAGACCGGTCGCGTCCCCGTAGTGCCGCCCGTTCGTCAGCTCCAGCCGCAACGCGGGCGTGCCTTCCCTCTCAAGCGTCAGAATCGCGCCGAGGGCACCCGCCGCCTCGTGCTCAGCTCCTGCGAAACGGGCGAGCACTCCAACGACATGAAGCCGTGTCAGCACCGCGTCTTCGGGGAGCGCCACCTCGAAGGAAAACGGCATCGCCCGGGCGGGATGCCCGCGCGTCGGACCGCCGTTGCCCACCCAGGCAGGCTCGCCGCCGAGCCGCGGTCCCTCGGCGGGACGCGGCAGATCGAGCGGACGAAGATCGAGGGTCTGCATGTCGGCTAGGGGCTCGAGAGGCTTGATGGCGATTCGCCCAACGCTTACTCTACTGAATCGTCACCTTGGTGTGCGGCAAGTGGCCGAAAAGAGACTCGCGCATCCCCTTAATGGACGGCCGGATGAGCTCGGCGTCCCGCTGGAAATAGATCGGAATGTGCGGCGCGTCGTGGAGGGCGATGTCCTCGGCCTGGCCGTAAAGGCGCTTCCGCTCCTCCGGATCCTGCGAAGTGTCGGCTTGGCGGCAAAGCGCATCGAACTTGGGATTGGAGTAGTTGACCTTGTTCTCGTTGCCGTAGCTCGCGAGCAACGTGCTCAGGAAATTCTCCGCGTCGAGATAGTCCGCCGCCCAACGCATGTGGAAGAGCGGCAACGTCTTCTTGTTGTTGGCGTCGAGGTAGGCGCCCCACTCGAGGGCTCGGAAAGTCGTGTTGACGCCAAGGTTCGACCGCCACTGCGCGCCGACCGCCTCCGCCACAAGCCGAATGTCGGGCCGGTTGTTGCGGTACGACATCTCCATCTTGGGAATGCCCTCGCCGTTCGGATAGCCCGCCTCCGCGAGAAGCTTTTTCGCGCCCGCCGGATCGTAAGGCACCGCATCCACCTTGTCTCGATGGCCGAAAACGCCGGGCGGGACGATGCAGTCCGCCTTTTGGTTCACGCCGCCGAGCGTGTCGTTCACGATCTTGTCCTTGTCGATCGCCATCGCAAGGGCGAGCCGCACCTTCGGGTTCTTGAGCACCGGATAGACATTGCAGTTGAGGCCGATGTACCACGTCGAGGGTCGGTCGAACATTTTGATCTGCGCGCCGTAGGTCGGATCGGACTTGAGTCCCGCCACGTCTGCCCGCTCAAGCTGGACGAGGTCGATGTCGCCGCTCTTGTAAGCGTTGAGACGAGTCGAAGCGTCCCCGATGTAGGGCCGCCGAATCTCGCTAAGGGGCGGCTTTCCGTCCCAGTAACCCTCGTTCGCCGCCATGTCGATCTCGGTGTCGGGGCTCACCTTCGTAAACTTGAAGCCGCCCGTGCCGACCATTTGGTCCATCGACGTGATCTCCTTCGTCGGATCCGTCACCTTCTTGATGTCGAACACGAACGCGCAGGGGTAGGTGAGCTTGCCCAGGAAGTAGGGACGCGGCTTGTCGATCGTGATGCTCAGCGTTTGCGGGTCGACCACCTTGATCCCGGACACGCTCGTCGTCTTGCCCGCGATGGCGTCGGAGACGCCGACGATGTTGGTCATGTAGTCGGCGACGGTCTCGGAGGCGAGCTTGGGATTGCAGTTTCGCTCGATGCAGTCCTTGAAGTCCTGCGCGGTGACGTCGCGCCCGTCGCTAAACTTAATCCCCTTTCGCAAGTGGAACACGTACGTCTTCCCCCCGTCCGTGACGTCCCACTTCTCGGCGAGCTTCGGCGCGACCTCGTTCTTCTCGTCCCAACCGACGAGCCCTTCGTAGACCTGCTGAATGACATCGATCGTGTCGCCGTCCTGCACCTTGCCCGGGTCCATCGTCGTCGGCTTTGTGACGATGGGGTACCGAAAGATGCCGGTCTTGGCGTTCGTCGCCGCTGAACGCGCACCGAAGTTGCCCTTCCCGCAGCCAACCAGGCCGAGGGGAAGCACGAGAAGCAGGGCCGCCTTACGCATGAGGGTTCAGGATACACCGCCTCGTCGCGTCCGTCGAGCGCGTGGCCTCTAGGACACGGCGTCGAGCCTCGCCGCCTTCAACGCGCCCACCACGGCTTCGAGCGCGGGAAGGGGCACGTCGGCCACGTGTCGCCAGAAAGGCAGGAGCGCCGCGACCGTCTCCTCGGCGAAGCGTAGGTTCGGGGGCGGGTTGTCCATGGGTGCGAGTCGATCGAGGTTGATCGGCACCTCCGCACGCACGCGAAACCGGTCGGCATAAGGATCGGCCGCCGCGTCCGACACGTATCCGCCCGCTCGCGGCGAGAGGAAGGGCTCCCCTTCCCGTAGCGGCTGGCCCGTGACCACGCAGTGGCCGAAGGAAGGCATGAAGCCCGTGTGGGCGAGGAGCGCGACCTGCGCCCATGTCGCCGCCGCGAGCGGCTTGGGGTGGGATTCGATGGAGCGAAGCGCCCGCACCAGAAGATCGTACGCATCCGGATCAGGCTCCTCGTAGGGCAAAACCGCCGCGAAAAGCTCCGCGGTCGCGAGTCCGAGGGAGAGGCGGTCGAAATCCGTCCGCAGTCCGGGGAACGAGGTCTGCGGCTGCGCTTGGGTCACGAACCGGTTCCGCTTCCCCTCTGCCAGCGCTAGACGTCCCACGCTCAGGGGATCGCTGACGCCCGCCAGCCGCGACGCACCCTTGCGGGCGCCTTTCGCATAGACGTCCACCTTGCCCAACTCGGGCGTGAGGATAGTCAGTCGCCGGTCGGTCTCCCCCGCGTCGCGGCGGCGAAGGACGACGGCCTGCACGGTGGTCTCGGGCACCCTTATCCTACGTTCCAAAGGTCCCACCCGCCTCGACCTTCGGCTCACAATAGAGACGTGAACGGCATTCGCGAGGTTCTTGAGACTGAAGCCCGGCGGCGTGCCAAGATCGACCGACTGTATAAGGGCTTCGCCAAGTTCATGGTTTGGATGACCGTGGTCTGTACGGTCGTCGCTCTCCTGCGTAAGCCGTCGCTTGGAGATCTCTTCGAGACGATCGCGCCGCTGCTCGCTCTCGTCGGGCTCAGCGCGGGCTACTCGCCCAACCACCGAAGGGCGCTCGGCGCCGCCATCGCCGATCCCGATCCTGCGCTCGACCTCTACTTCGCGCAGACCCTCGCTTCTTTCGATCCCGCCATTTTCTCGATCGGACGAGAAGCGTTCGACCAGCGCTTCACCACGCGGCTTCCCGAAATCGGCCCCGCCGAGTGGAGAACCGTCGCGCTCTCGCTTTTGCGCACCCACGGTCGGCACGCCGAAAACCTTCTTTCGCTTCTTCGACGTGGCGGCACCGTAAGCACCCTCGATTCGGTCGAAGCATTCGCGGCGAGCACGAAGTCCGACCGACTTCGAACGGCGGCCCAAGATACGCTGGCCGAGATCCGTTTGAGATCGGCTCGGGAGCGGGTTCTTGAAGCGGTGGAACTCTCTGAGCGAGGGCAGACGGCGGAAAAAGAACGCCTGTGCCTCTAGCCCCGGTATCCTCTTGGGGTGGGAGCCTTCCGAGGACCAAAGGACTGGGGTCGACTGCTGACCGCCATGGTCACGCCGTTCACCGCCGACGGACGCGTCGACTTCGATGAGGCCGCGCGCATCGCCGCCTATCTTGTGGACGTCCAGAAAAACGACGGCCTCGTGGTCAACGGCACCACCGGCGAGTCGCCCACGGTTCGGCACGAAGAGAAGTTCGACCTCCTCCGCGCGGTGATCGACGCCGTCGGCGATCGGGCCGCCGTCCTCTTCGGCGCAGGCACCTACAGCACCGAAGAGAGCATCGACTATACGCGCGCGGCGGACCGGGCGGGAGCGCACGGCATCATGCTCGTGAACCCCTACTACAATCGCCCGGGACAGGCGGGGCTCTACGCCCACTTCTCCACCGTCGCGCGGGAGACGGGTCTGCCCGTGTTGCTCTACAACATTCAGCCTCGAAGCGCGATCAACCTCGAGACGCCCACCCTTTTGCGGCTCGCCGGGATCGACAACATCGTCGGCGTGAAGGAAGCCAGCGGCAACGTCCCGCAGATCGCGGACGTCTGCCGCGAAGCACCCGAGGATTTCCGGGTCTACAGCGGCGATGACGCGCTTACCCTTCCCGTGCTCTCCGTCGGCGGCTACGGCGTGGTCAGCGTCACCGGCCACGTCGTCGGTGCGCGCATCAAGGCGATGCTCGAGGCCTTCCCCACCGATCCCGCCCACGCCGCCGCCATCGGCAAGGGGCTCATCCCCGTGACCAAGGCGATGTTCTCCGCCCCGAACCCGGTCCCGGTGAAGTACGCTCTCTCCCGCCTGGGCTACGGCCGCGCGGACGTCCGCCTACCGCTGGTCGAGCTCTCCGACGCGGAGCGCGCCGCCATCGACATCGTGCTCGAACGCGACGGTGTCTTGCAGCCGGTCGCGTAACAAAGCCTTCTCCTCTTCGCCTCGCTTGCGCGCTTGCGAACTCTTTTCGTTCTCGTAAGTCGATGAGGAGGAGGCTCTAGGTGGAGCAAGAGGAGGTGCCTTTCGCACCTGTTCCCCAAATGGTTTAAGCGGTGGCCACTGACGCTCCCTTCCGGACGCCTTACGTTCGCTCAGGAACTTGAAAAAAGGCTTTCGGTATCCACCACCATGACCGAAGAGTGGCACGATCCGAATTTCTGCTTTTTTCCCTGGAACGCTCAGCTTCAGAGGTCGATAAGGGACGTCAAACTCGGTTACTGCCTTGCCTTTGGGAAGGATCAAATCGGTGGCCGCAAGAAGGAAGGAGGTTCGTTCTCCGGCAAACCCGAGGAGTGACTCCTCGAACCAGATCACGCCCCGATCGGTGCCGATAAACTCACCGTCGCATTTAATGTGGACCTGGACCGCGAACTCTTCTCGGCTCGGCACGGAATCGGAAAATAATCCATCTCGTGATTGGTGTACGTTTGCAAGCACGCTTCGCAAAACTAAAAACGCGAGCGCGGAAGCGTAGATCGTACAGGCAACCAGCGCAATCCACATGCGAATGCTCGCAGATGGCCAAGGGGACAGGAAGCCGAAGAAGCCGAATAGCCAAAGGAGATTAAGCCAAGTTCCAAGGGCTGAATCTCGCTCGGCTTCAGTGGCTGGCTTCGCCGTCCAGAATCCGTCTCGGGGTTCGTTCAAACTTGCACCTCAAATGCCTTCTTCGTTCCATAAGGGCCGAGCGGCGGCCACTGGCGCTCGCCTCGATAGCGGCGCTCCTCCAATCGGAAGCGACCGAGTCGCTTCCGAAAGGCTGAGGCTGGTTTTCCGATCGGTCGAATGGTCAGGTAGGCGTGCTCGCTTGGTAGACCGAGGCGGATCGCGTCCGTCGGCATTCGCGACCATCCCACCCTTTCGCCGGGTCGGGAATGCATAAGATCCTCGGCCTCAAGGATGAAGGAGAATCAGTCTCCGCTAAACCCAAGCGCGCCGTCGGCGAACCAAACCACGCCTCGGTCCGCTCCAATGCGACGTCCCTCCACGATGACCGTTACGATCGCCAGCGTCTGATCGAGTTCGGCCGGCCTATCCAACAATGCCCGCAGCCTTCGTCGCGGCCACCGGAGACAAATCTCCTTGATCGCCAGCAAGACGACGGTGAAAAGAATCAAGCCTAGAATGACGATGAGCCGAGTTCCCCGTCCTGGCGACACGAGAATCGCAATGAAGAGGACGAACTGAATCATAGGACTGCCATAGGGGTCGACGTCCCACAGGCCCCACACGGGTCTCAGCGGCTTTGCGATCCACCGACCTTCGCGTGGTCCGCTCATGAATTCACCGTGCCTACCGGCAAAGGCGGTGCTTCGTCGTACGCGACGAGCGGCGGCCAGTGCCGCTCGGCTTCGACCCGTTCGTCGCGCCAGCAGAACGCGGTCAACCGTTCGAAATAGGGTCGGGTGTGGTTTCCGAGCGGAGCGACGATCACGTAGGCCTCGCCCGGCGCGTTCCGAAGCACCAGCGCGCCAGGCGGGAGCACCCTTCCCCGTCGGTCCCGCTTCTTCTGTCCCTGTTGCCGCTCGACGTCGGTGGCCGCGAGCACGAACGAGGCGGCCCCGCCGCTGAAGCCGATCAGCCCATCGGCGAACCAGACCACGCCCCGGTCCGAGCCCAACCGCTTGCCCGATGCGACGATAGTCATCTCCGCCGGATATTGATCGCCGAAAGCACCATCGACGAGCGCCTGGTCTTCCGGTCTCAATCGCCGCGCACGCCGCTCGCGCAGTCCGAAATAGGCGAAGAGAAGCGCCATCAGCACGACGAGGGCCACCATCGCGAACGCGGCGCCGTGGGCTCCGAACCAGGGCTGGACGATCGTTCGAACGAGATTGGGAAGCTGCGACAGAAAAACGCCTCCCGCCCCAATCTGCAGTGCCCATCGCGACCGCTTCGGCCGCGCGATCCAGCGCCCCTCTTTTGGCGGCGGCACGTCCGGCAACGGAGGTCCGAAACTTTCCGTCAGCGGCACCGTTTCATTTTAGGACAGATCACGAAAGGTCCTAAGGACGGTTTCGAACGACGCCCATCGCCGAACCCGTTCTCGAGGCCTCGATCCCGATCGCTTCGGGAGTTTCAAGCCTTCTCGCGGCGACTTTGGGAACGTCGTTGTAGTGGATCAGAGGCGGCCATTGACGGGAGCGATCACTCGTCGATTCACTCGCTAAGAAGCGTCCGAGCGCATACTCGAAGCCGAGTCGGTGTCGCCCCAGCAGCGGAAGAAATCGCACCGTGGCGACCCGGCCCATCGCTCGTAGCCGCAGCGCATCGGCAGGTAACCCATAGTAAGGATCTTTGCCGTCGATCTTGCGCCGTGGATAGAGATCATCCGCCGAGAGAGCGAACGAACAAGCGGAGCCGTTGAAGGTCAGGATCCCGTCTTCGAACCAAACGAAGCCCCGGTCCGCTCCCATACAAACGCCCTCAGCCTCGACGACGATTTCGACGGGATACTCGGTGAGTCCAGGAGACGCATCGGAGAACGCGTGGTCGGCTCGCATCATCCGTAGGGAAAGTGCCTCTCCAAACCGCCATCGCAACTCCAACGCAATGCGGAAGACAAAGGAGAGCAGCAGGCCGAAGAAGCACCAGTGCGGGATGCCGACCTTCAACATGTCGTTCAGCAGCATCGAGACACTCCAGGGAATCGCCGGTAAGTACCACCAACTCGGCACCTTGCCGGACGTCCGCCGCATCGGCTTCGGGGCGGCCGACCAGACTCCCTCGCGGGGAGGAACTTCCTGCCGCGTGACCTGTCGCCGTTGACTCCGCATTCTGCCATTATAGGCGTCCGCTCGCCGAGCGATGGAAGGCCCGTCCAAGGTTGGTTCTGAACGAAACGAAGCGTCGATTCGCTTCGTTCATGAGTCCAGAATTATTTCGCCAAGGCTCTCAGCCTCGCCCTCGCCGCCTTCTCGAGCGTTCCGTAGGTCGCGAAGTCTCCCGCCCGCAACGCCGCGTCGGCCCGGTCGAGTTCGTCTAGCGCTTCGCGAACTCCGTTCGACGGCGTGGCGACGACGCCCGGCACGGTCGGCGCGACGTCGTCCGTGGGCGCGGAGCCGAAGAGCTGCGCAAGGGCTTGCCGGTACGTGTCCGCCACCACGATCCGGTCGTTGTGCGCGAGGATCACCTTCGTCAAACGTGGGATCGGCTGCACGCCCGACGATTTTGCCTGGAGGAAAAGACTCTCAGCGTAGAGGAACGACCGCCCGACGGGAACGACCAGCAGGTTACCGACGACGACGCTCGACTGATCGTTGTTGAACTGACGGTTGATGTTGCTGATCTCCGGTTGCGCCGAGAACTTCGCCTCGATCTGCTCCGGCCCCGCGATCGGCGGATTCTGCGCCAGGCGATAGAGGGTGACCTTTCCGTACCGCCCCGGATCGCCATGCGCCGCCAGCCAACCGATCATGTTGGGCTTCCCGGCGGGCGTGAACGGCAAGATCTGGACGAAGCCTGGATCCGGCTCGTCCGGCAAACGAAGCTCGACGTAGTACGGCCGAATCGGCTGGCCGTTACCTTCGAGCCCCCGCTCCTTGGCGATCGCCCATCCGTCGCCGTTCGAAAGGAAGATCGTCGGGTCGGTCACGTGGTAGAGGCCGAGGACGTTCGACTGAACGGTCAGCAGATCCTCCGGATATCGCCAGTGCGCCTCGAGTCCGGCGGGCACTGCCGACGCATCCTTCACCAGGCCCGGGTAGATCGCCCGGTACGCCCGCAACATAGGCTCCTGAGGCAGGATCGCGTACGCCGTGGTCTCGCCCGTGTAGGCGTCCACCACGACC
>CAXUKB010000121.1:0-4877 GCA_964251345.1 uncultured Fimbriimonas sp.
TGGTTCTTCTCGGTGCGGACCGGGTGGGTTTTGGCACGAGTCTGCTCATGGCGATCGGCTGTTCGATGCTCCGAAAGTGTCACCTCGCCGGTCCCGATCCGAAGGACCCCACCGGCAAGCGACGCCTCGGCTGCGCCCCCGGCATCGCGACCCAGGACCCCGCACTCGTCGCGAAGTTCACGGGCGACTCGAAGCAGATCGTCCGGTTCCTGCTCTTCGTCGCCCAGGACGTGCGCGAAAGGATGGCCACCGCGGGGATTCGCTCGCTGGACGAAGTGGTCGGACGCCGCGACCTGCTGGAGAAGAAGTCGGGTCTCCTGGGGAAAGCCGCCGACGTCGACGTTTCCGCCCTTCTCAACGTGCCCCCGGCGGACGCCCTGCGGCGTAAGGCCTGCGTGCCAAAACTTCTATCCCGTGGCGACGAGGTCGAAGCCGCCGAGAACGCCCTGCGGGGCGAGTCGGTCACCCTCGAGCGGACGATCGATGAAGACAACCGTTGCCTTGGTCTGCGTACTGCGGGCATCATCGCTCGCGCGAACGGCGATCTCGGCTTGCGGGAGGGTTCGGTCCAGTTCCGCCACCGGGGAGCGGCGGGCCACTTCTACGCGGCCTACGCGGTCGAGGGGATGCGATTCGATCTGCAGGGGGTTGCCGCCGACTCCTGCTTCACGGCGTCTTACGGTGGCGAGCTGATCCTTCGGCCCGCTTCGGGCGTCGGATCGGCGACCCTCGTCGGCAATGCCTTCGGCTACGGCGCCCGAGGCGGCCGCGTCTTTATCGCGGGCGCGGCCGGTAACCGATTCGGAATCTGTCTGCGCAAGAACCATGAAGGAGGCGGTCCGACGATCGTGGTGGAGGGCGTGGCCGCAAACGGCTTCCAGTACATGACCGGCGGCCGGGCCGTCGTGCTCGGTCCCGTCAGCCGCAACCTTGGCGCAGGCATGACGGGCGGTGCGGTCTACATCCTCGATCTCGACGAACGGATGCTGAACGTGAAGTACGTCCACGCGCTCCCGCTCGATGCGGACGACGCAACGTTCGTTCATGCCCTGATCGAGGAGCACGGAGCGAAGACGGCAAGCCCCATCGCGGCGACGCTTCTCAACGCCTTCGACGCTACGCGCTTCCGGAAAGTCGTGACGCGGCTGAAACCTGAACCGATCGAATAGCGATCGGTCTCCTTTCGGGAGCTTTGCCCCTTCATTCAAAGGGCAAAGCTCCCGCTACAATGGGCCATGCGCCCCCTTGCGACGCTCTTCTTTCTCACCCCCGTTCTCGCCGCGGCTCAGATCGTTCCGGAGTACGCCTACAACGGGGTCGGCCGGTCCTTTCCGGTCGAGATCAAGGGTCGGGGCAAGCTGGAGGTGCGCCTGCTTCAGGGTGGCAGCGCCGAGATTCTCGAGAGCCGAAGCGCAAAAACTGGAGGGAACGACTTGGCAAAGCTCTTCCCGGACCTATGGACGGCCAAGCGGAAAGGCGTTCTTTATGCGCAACTGGTCGAGAACGGCAAGCCGAAGGGACCGGCGCTGGTCTTGCGCCCACTTACTAATCCGCCTCTCTCCTTGCTGAAGCCCGACAAAATGGTCGCGTTCCAAAAGGACGAGGACGACGAGTACGCGGGCGTTCAGGCCTGGGTCGATCAAGACCTGTTGCTGGAGACGAGCCTCGGCGATATGCGCTTTCGCCTCCGGCCGGATTGCGCCCCGAATACGGTCCGGAACATCATGGAGCTGACGAGAGGCGGCTTCTACCGCGACGTCATCTTTCACCGGGTCGTCGCCCTTGCCCGCGGGCTTCCGTTCGTGATTCAGGGGGGCGACCCGGCGGGCACCGGAAACGGCGGACCCGGCTTCGCCTACGCACTGGAAGACTCTTCCCTTCCCCACGATTTCGGCGTCATCTCGATCGCTCGCTCGACCGACCCTAACACCAACGGCTCGCAGTTCTTCGTCTGCCTCAGCCGCGAGGGAACAGCCCGGCTCGATCACAAATATGCCTCATTTGGCCAACTCCTTTCGGGCGCGGACGTCGTTCGTAAGATCGCCGCCGTTCCCACGGGAAAGGAGGATCGGCCGGCCGATCCTCCGGTGATCCGTCGAGCTCTGCTCGTCGATGCCGCGCCTTACGGCAAGCCATGATGACGAAGCCGGCTAGAATTTCGGGTCGAGTGGAACGCTGTTCATCACCACGTTCGTGACCTCGCTACCGCCGAGGGTCAGCCGTTCGACGTTCGCCGGATCCCGGTCGAGGAGCACGGCGACCGCGCCCTTCGGCAGCTCGCTGTAGTAGATCGGCTGGATCGTCGGCGCACTTTTCGGCGCGTAGACGATCTTGCCCGCCTTAAGGCTCGCAAGCGAAGCGCGTCGGCCGTCGGCGAGGACCATTGGAAAAGGGTCGACCGGAAAGAATTCTTCCGGATTGGCGGATTTGCCCGAACGGAGAAGCACGATGCGCCACGAAGGGCGGTTCCGAACGAAGAATCGGTCTTCGTCTTGGGCCCCAAGCTTTTCGATCTTCGAAACCGTAAGACGGCAACCGCCCAACGACGCCGAAGCGCCGACCTTCAGCGAGATCGGGACCTCCGACGGGAGTCGCCTCCGCTCGGTAAATCGCACGGCACTCGTCGTCGTCCGGACGTCTTCGGTGAGCAAGACAAGCGATCGCGTACGGCCATCGGGTGCAAATCCTAGGCTCGCTCCCGAGTACGACGAGTCGCTCGGGTGAGCCGACGAGACGCTCCACTGGACCGAGCCGTCCGGATTGCCGGCGGGAGTCAGCACCACGGCGAGACGCGATTTTCGTCCCACGACGACGGGCAAAGTGGAATGGGATTGACCGGAGGCGACGGCGCCTCGGACCCGCGACGTCAACGTTGCGTCCGGCTTACCGGAACCGCTCCAGCAAGCGACCGACGCCTCCCCGTACCCACACACGCCTTCGACCCCGGGCGTAGAGGGATTACCTGCGGTTTCGATGGTCGTTTCGCCCGGCAACGAAGGCGAGTCGTGTTCGATCTTTGCCGCAGGCGGCGTGAGCGGCCGGCTTGGCGGCGGATCGGGGCGAAGTCCCTTCGGCTTTGCGACTCCCGGCGGCAAAGCGACGCGCGACGTAACCTCCTCTCGGGTTCCGCAACTGACGGCAAGCGGGACGAGAAGGATGAGGCAACATCGCATCGTAGCATGAGACGCCCCTAGCCGGGCGCGTAGTTCGGCACGAAGTTCGTAGGGTCGACGTCGGTAAAGCCCACCTCGTCCTCGTGTCGCTTGATGCGTCCGAAGAGCTGCCGCACCTTCTGCTCGATCGACGGGTAATCGATGCCCTCGAAGATCTGAGAGTCTACGAAGTTGCCATTCTCGTCTGGAACCTGCCGGATACGCTTAATCCCGTTTTCGATCGCCTTACGGTTCGCAAAGCCGAGATTGTCGAGCGCGTGCTGAACGACGTCTCGGGCGTGTTCGCGAGGTCCGTAGATCGCCGCCTTGTACACCGTTTCCTCGAACTTCGCATAATCGGGAATATGGACCCGCGCGCCGGGCATGGCGAAGTTCTGGAGCACGTCGACCATCGCCTCGATGGCGCGGGCCGGATAGTAGTAGAGATAGAGCCGGGCGCCCTCGAGAAAGAAGTTGTAATGCGCCGCTTCGTCGACCGCGATCACCTGCGCCGCCTTGGCGAGCACGGGATCGGCATCGTTGGCGAACTGGGGCTTGTTCGAAAGGCCACGGGCGATCTCCGCGGTGTGCAGATAGTTGACCTGCGTGGCCCGCTCCTGAAACACGGTGTAAAAGATCATGTACATCGGATCTTGCCACGGCAGGGTCCATTGATCCTGTCGAAGCGCGCCCATGTAGTCCTTGAGGTCGCCCGCCTTGACTTGGCCGCTAAAGAGGGTCGCGTTGTACCAAAGGTCGGCGTGACGCTCCTCCTCCGAACCCCATCGAATGTGAAAGTGCGAGCGCCCGTGCGAGGTGCGGATAACGTGCAGGAGCGACGTCACGTAGTCGGGAACGTACTGCTCCACGGCGAAGAACCCCTTGAGGATCTGGATCATCTCCGGCGAATGGTCCTTGCGGAACGCCTTCCAGTCGAAGTCCTTGTCCGGATTCCAATTGCGATGCTCTTGCGACCTCGCAACGTACCAGCGGTAGAGGCCGAGCATGCCGCGCTCGATCAGACGGTCTTTCTCCTCCCGGCTGAGAAGGCCGACGGGGATTTTGGGACGGTCCTCCTCGATCTTGCGGATGATTTCGTCTTCGTTCGGCTCCATTCGGCAATTAAGAGCCTACCCTTGTCCAGGGGGAGGGCGGGGTCCCGAGTGTTCGGGACCCCCTCGGATGAAGAAGCCCTTCAAGACGTATAGTTAAGGAGAGGATCCGACAACATCCCCGTCCCGTATCCGGGACTGTCCTTCCTCCCGGCGCAACCCGCCACGAAAAAGATGTACCAGGCACCTCTCCCCCCGGAGTACGCCACCCTCGGTGAAGAGGAGACGCGCGCTCGCATTCAGGCGGCGAAAGCCACCCTCGGCGATCGGCTCGTGATTCTCGGCCATCACTACCAACGCGACGAGATCATCGAGCACGCCGACTTCCGCGGCGACTCGTACAAGCTCGCGAAAGACGCCGCCGCAAGACCGAACGCCGACTTTATCGTGTTCTGCGGGGTTCACTTTATGGCGGAGAGCGCCGATATCCTCACGCCCGACCACCAGGCGGTCCTCTTGCCGAACCTTGCGGCAGGCTGCTCGATGGCTGACATGGCGAACCTTTTCCAAGTCCGAAACGCTTGGCGCGCGCTGACCGAGCAGGCCGGGATCCGACCCGAGGACATCGTCCCCGTAACCTATATCAACTCCGCCGCGAACCTCAAGGCATTCG
>CAXUKB010000121.1:4887-11454 GCA_964251345.1 uncultured Fimbriimonas sp.
GGACGGCACGGTTTGCACGAGCACGAACGCGCCCACGGCGGTCCGCTGGGCGCTGACGGATTCGCCACTCCCTTCCGACGGCGAGGGGCTGTCGGCGATTACGGGCCGAAAGGTGCTCTTCTTCCCCGATCAACACCTTGGCCGCAACACCGGCGTAAAGCTCGGCTACGATCCGGACGAAGACATGGTCGTGTGGGATCCCTTCAAGCCGCTCGGCGGCAACACGATCAAGGATCTCCAGCGGGCCACCTTCATTCTCTGGAAAGGCCACTGCTCGGTGCACGGCCGCTTCACGGTCGAGCAGATCGAGGCGGCTCGCCTCGCCCATCCCGACGTCAACGTCCTCGTCCACCCCGAGTGCCCGCTCGACGTGGTCCAAGCGTCGGACTACAATGGATCGACCGAGTATATCATTCGGCAGGTCGAGGCGGCCGCTCCGGGCTCGACTTGGGCGATCGGAACGGAGATCAATCTTGTCAATCGCCTCGCGAAGGAGCACAAGGATAAGACGATCTTCTGCCTCGATCCTCAGATCTGCCCTTGCTCGACCATGTACCGCATCCATCCGAGCTTTCTGCTGTGGACGCTCGATCACCTCATTCAAGGCGAGGTGGTCAATCAGATCGTTGTGCCCCCCAAGGTGAAGCACTTTGCCGGCGTCGCGCTCAATCGCATGCTAACCGTCTGCGCCTAACCGACGCGTTCGGCGCCGCTACGGACCTCTACCCTTCGGGCGAGAGGTCCGGAAGTTTGGTCTCGACACACGAACGAGGACGGGGGTACCCGATCGGGAGTTTCGAGAAGGGCTCTAGAGACTCGATTGAAGGCGTTCCGCCTTCTGAACGGTGCGCACGGCGCGCTCGAGGTGCTTGCAGAGTGCGCCCGACGACAGCGTGGGATGCATCGGCCCCTTGCGGAACTCGAAGTCCCGGCAGCCGCACCAAACCTCTCCGCTTCGAGGATTAACGCGGCAACGGTAGACGCGTCCCTTTTCACGAGAGAACGAGCGGGCGCGAAACACGTACGTCCCATCGGTGTCGGGCTCCATACGAACCCGTCGTACGCACCGCTTGATCGGCTTGCGATCGCTTGCATGAAGCCTTGGCGGAGCCATGAAAGGGAGGGTCGGTTGAACGTTGGATGTCACCTCCTTTACTACGAACTAGTAGACAACCCTATGAGCTTTCCCCCGAGTTTTCCACCATAATTTGTGCCTATTAACGTGGTTTTCCGAGTTTCTTGGCGTAGAATAGAAAGGGAGGCGTCTACCTGTTCCGCCCCGACAACGAGAGTCAAGATGAGCCAAACCGCCGAGATGCTTCGCCTCGCTCCCGCCCTTCCGGAAGTGCCTGAATGGGAGTCCAAAATCGACCTCATCCGTCGTACCGTCGCCGCTGGAGCGACCGCCGACGAGCTTGAGCTTTTCTTCCATCAAGCGCGCCGCGCCGGGCTCGATCCGCTCGCCAAGCAGATCTATTTCGTCAAGCGGCAAGGCAAAGGCGTAATCCAGGTCGGCATCGATGGCCTGCGTCTCATTGCCGATCGCACGGGCCAGTACGCCGGATCGGAAGACGCCGAGTTCGTGGGGCAGACGGAGCGGGGCTTTCCTTCCGCCGCCAAGGTCGTCGTCTACAAGATGGTCGGCGGCCAGCGTTGCCCGTTCGGAGCCACCGCCCGTTGGGACGAGTATTTTCCGGGCGACCAGCAGGGTTTTCAGTGGAAGCGAATGCCCCATGCGATGCTCGCCAAGTGTGCCGAGGCACTCGCTCTCCGGAAGGCGTTCCCCGCCGACATGAGCGGACTCTACGTCCACGAGGAGATGGAACAGGCGGGCTCGACGGAAGCGCCTTCCCTACATCTTGCCGAGGCGACCTCCTTGCCGCAAGCTCCAGAGCCCGATCTGCAGGGCCAAGCGCTCGTCGTTGCCGCGAAGGAGGCCTTCACCGACAAGGGAAACGTTCCGACGAGTGGCGACGGTAAGCAGGCGTTCGGCTATGTGCCCATGCGGTGGCCGGTTCCGAAAATGTTCTCTGAACCCGCGACGGAGAGCCAGACGAAGATGTCGCGCGGCAAAGCGCGGGAGCGGATGCTCGATCTCGACGAGCTCGACGTCGTCCGTCGACTCGTTCTCGAGGCGTACGGCCTTGAGGACGATCGCAGCAAAGCCACGATGAGCCTCTTTATCGACTGGCTTATGAATGCGGACGACGATGCGCTCGATCGCGCGAGCGCCGCCGCCGAGGCCGAACCGCATCCCGAACTCGAACTCTCTTAGTCGGCGGCTCGGAACGCAAAGACGCCAAGGCCCTATACTAAGGGCTGTGTCCAAGCTCGTCATCGCCATCGACGGTCCCGCGGGCGCGGGGAAGAGCACGATTGCTAAACTCCTCGCCGCCCGTCTCGACCTTCGGTATCTCGACACCGGCGCGATGTACCGGGCGCTCGCACTCAAGGCCTCGCGTCAACACGTGGCGGGCGAAGCCGCCGCGGAGCTCATGGATACCACGGCGATCGCGTTTGGGCCCGGTGAACCGCAAGTCGTTCTTCTCGATGGCGAGGACGTTACGGATGCCATTCGCACTCCCGAGATCGGTGAGGCGGCAAGTGCGCTTAGCCTTCATCCGGCGATTCGCCGCGAGATGGTTGCTCTCCAGCAGGTCTACGTTCGCGAAGGCGGGGTCGTCCTAGAGGGCCGTGACACCACAACCGTAGTCGCACCCGAAGCCGATCTTAAGCTCTATATGACGGCAAGTCTAGAAGAGCGGGCCCGGCGCCGCACTCAGGAGTTTTCCGTGAAAGGGGTCGCGGCGGGGTTTGAGCGGGTCCGCGCCGAAATCGAGCAGCGCGACCACCGTGATATCACGCGAGAAGACTCGCCGCTCGAAGTCGCGCCCGACGCACAAGTCGTCGAGACCGCCACGCTCAGCGTGGACGAGGTGCTGACGAGGATCCTTGCATTGATTTCGGCGCCGTGAACCTCGCGACGGAGGCATCGAGCGTCTTTGGTTTGCTCCAACGAACCTCGTACCAATGGACGCTGTCCTTCGGGCCCGAAGTATTCGTTACGTTGACCGGGAGGTAACCCGTTGCGTCGAAGACGGTCTCGTACCGCTGAGTTCCTTTGGCGGCGACGAGTCGGTACCAAGTCCTTTCGGCCCCTCGGAAAGGAAATCGGCGAGTCTGGACGGCGATCTTGTAGCCTTGCGCTCGCGCATCCGAGACGAATCGCTGAAGCGGGTGCGTCGGCTGGCCGACGCCGTAAAACATCGACCGGGTGAAGTCGGCGAACCAGAGGTTCGCCGGGTGCGCGGGCCCAGCCGGGCGATGCGTGACCGAAGACTGCGGTTTGGGAAAACTCGACGACTTGATGCTTCCGAAACTCGTTCCGTCGGCAACCCACGTTTCGTAGTCGACGACGGGCTCTTTCTTTGGATCGTAAGCCGGCACCTGCAGACGAAACTTCGTCGGTGAGACGAACGTCCCGTCGCACACCTTGGTGGCGTAGGCCACCGAGGTGTTGTAAACATAGACGAAGTGAACGGTGACGCCTTTGAGCGTCGCGAGCGCATTGTCGACCTTTGCGGCCAAGGCGGGGGCGGTCATCGGGGTAGGCCCCCACTGCCCTTCCGGCGTCGACGGTGCGACGACGAGAAGGGCGGCGATCGTCGGGATCATGCCGATACTATACGCCCACGGAGGCTTCCGCGGCCCACAAGGAGAGATCCAAGTCGGGGAACGGAGCGTCCTTCTCCTCGCAGTCGCGAAGGAACAACCGCTCATCCGACGTCATGGCGCTACCGGTATGGACCCGGTCGGCGATCGCTGAGAGCCGCTCGAAACGGTCGAGGTGATCGTTGAACCGAACCTCGGCATAATCACGCGCCGAGAACGTCGAAATCAGGAACTGCCAGTCGCTCGCCTCCGCGAGCAGGACCTCGCGGGCGGCCTGTTCGACGATCCGCTGTGCCGGGCCGCGGGCGTACTCTTTGCACATTTGGCGTAGCTTGCGCTCGGCGGGGTAAAGCCGCTTCCAAGTCCACTGGTTGTCCTCGTTGATCCAGATGTAGTGGTAGCCGCCTTCGCCCCACGAGCCTTCGGGCAGCGTGATCAGATGCTTCGCCGGTTCTTCGTCGATGAGATCGCCTCCGCTCACCATCTCGATGCTGCCATCGGCGTGGAGCGCACGTCCCAGTTCGTAGAGAAACTCCGGACCCTCCCACCACCAGTGACCGAAGAGCTCGGTGTCGTACATCGCCACGAGGGTGCCCGTTCGATCCGATTGGCCACGGTAGTTCGCGAGCACTCCCTTGAGGGTTTGAACGAGGTCCAAGGCGTGGGCGCCGATCTTCTCGAATGCGGCCCACGGATCGTAGGGCTGCTTCTGGCCCAGATCCGCCTTGTTCTGCGAGATGCGCCAGTACTTGATTCTCCCTGGGTAGAGCTGCTTATGAAACTCAAGATAATGCTCGTCCCCGGGATAGCCCGATTCGCCCGACCAGACCTTGACCGTCGTCTCCGGGTCGCGCGCCATCGTCGTCACGCCCGTCGGCAAAACGTAGTGCTCGTATTCGCTCCGGTAATCCTCCGGGGGCGTGAAATACCGGCTCGAACGCGCGAACATCTCGGCGAGTTGCGGGAAGTTCGCGGCGTAGGTACCCAGAGGCTGGCCGCCCCGGATCATGTGCGAGTCGGTAAAGAAGTACTCGATCCCCTCCTTCTCGAGAATCTCATCGGTGCCCATCCGCTCCCACGGAACCGCGTCGTCCTCCACGGGACTTTTCCACGCGTAACGTGGGCGGTAGGCGCATTCAGGGAGCCAGATGCCGCGTGGCTTGCGGCCGAAGTGGCGCTCGAACGTTTGCACTCCCAGACGAACCTGCGCTCGGCAAGCTTCGTCGGTCCCCAGCAGGGCTTGGTAGCCGTGAGTCGCTCCGCTGGTGATCAACTCGACGGAACCTTGCTCGTCGAAAAATCGAAACGCTTCGTTGATGGATCGGCCCCATTGATGCTTGAATTGGACGAGCGCACGGGTGTACTGTCCCTGCCAGAATGCGGCGAGACCGACCATCCAAGCTTGGCCTTCCATCTCGAAACGCTTGCCGTCTTGGACCGCCGCGTCGATCTTCTCCTGACAGTAGGCCTCGAAACCGTCCTTGAACTGGGGGTCCTCAAGTTGCTCGGCCAAGATCGGGGTGATGTTGACCGTCCACCTCGGCTTAATGCCTTCGTTCTTGAGGCGATCGAGCGCGTGCAGCAGGGGAAGGTAGCACTCGGCCGCCGCTTCGAAAAGCCAGTCGGTCCCATGCGGGCTCTTGCCGTGCGAGAGCACGTACGGCATGTGCGTGTGGAGGCACAGGAGAAAGCGTCCGATTGGCATTGCTTGGAGTATGCGCCATCTTAAGGTGATCGTCAAACGTGCCTGACGACCACCTTTTAGGCGGACTACCGAAGAGAAGCGCCTTTCCCGACGGCCGCCGGATTGATCTCCTCCTCGGCGATTTCCGTCAGAAGGTCGTCGGTCTCCTCTTCTTCCTCAAGGGTCTGCTCGAGAAGCTCGATCACGTCGTCGTCGACGCCGAGCTCCTCCGCCCAGGTGATGACGGTGCCATAGTTCGCGATCTCGTAGTGCTCGTTCTTCTGAGCGCAAGCGATAATGGCGGCATCGCCCGCGGCGTTCCCCGCGAACTCCTCGATGTGCTCCTGGGCCTCCTTGACCAGCCCCACCGTAGCTTGGCAGACGACCCCACCCGGATCGAAGCCGAGCTTCTGACACACCTGCTCGACGCGTCGAACGTGCTCTTCCGTCTGCGTAATGTGCTTGCCGATCGCTTCCTTCAGGCGCGGGTTTTGCGCGGCGTCCTGAAGCTTCGGCATCGCCTTGAGGAGTTGCTGCTCCGAGTTGTAGATGTCCTTGATCGTGTCCTGGAACACGTCGTTGAGAGTTTTGTCCGCCATGGTTATGCCACTCCTGCCGTTTTAGCGGGGAGCTGATAGCTCGGCCCCGCCTTCTTCTTGTCTTGGACGCCCTGCTCCGTTTCGCGGTCGGCGTCGTCCTTCACCTCTTGCGGGATGAGGAGCATCGAGGCGGCGATCACGCCCGGGATGACCGCCGCGTCGTCGATTAGACCGAGGCCCGGAATCCAGTCCGGAAGCCAGTCGTCGGGGATCACCGTGAACGCGATCCCTCCGTAGATCAGATAGCGCACGGCCGCCGGGGTGCGGGGATCGTGCGCCATCTTCCAGTACCGCTGAACCGTCCGAACCATCGAGAACCAGCGCATCGCGGGATTACGACGGTCTTCGGAGATGGAGGGTTCTCGTAGCAAGCCGACTCACGGCAAGACTGAGCTCCCCTTAATGCCGGTCCACGCTTTAGCCATGGACGAGCATGGATGAGAGCAGGACGCCTTCGCTGCCCACTAAGTCAACCGAGCGAACTGGTGCTTGCCGACGCGCAAGGTCTTCCCCACGACCTCGACGCGATTCACTTTGACCATGGGGTCCGTGAGCTTCTCGCCCTCCAGGGAGACGCCGCCCTGCTTGATCAGGTCCCGGGCCGCCGAGTTG
>CAXUKB010000121.1:11464-12194 GCA_964251345.1 uncultured Fimbriimonas sp.
CGGAGAGTCCCGATCAGCGAGGCGAGCGGAAACTCGTCGCCGAGTTCCGCGGGAATCGGTCGCTCGGGGACGTCGACGGGCTGCTGACGCTTGGAAAAGGTCTCCACGAAGTAGGCCACCGCCGCGTCCGCCGCCGCCTCGCCGTGGTAGAGCGCCACGATCTCCCGACCTAGCCGAACCTTGGCGTCCCGCGGATTGAGACCCTCCCGAAGCATCGAGTCGACCTCGGTGAGCGAAACGTCCGTACAAAGCTCGAACCAGTTCCGAATTAGCCCGTCCGGGATCGACATGGTCTTGCCGAACATGTCGTTGGGGGCTTCGTTGATCGACACGTAGTTGCCTAGGCTCTGGGACATCTTCTCCGTGCCATCCGTGCCCACGAGGAGCGGGGAGAGGACGACCGTTTGCGGCTCTTGGCCCTCGGCCTCCTGAAGCTGGCGCCCCATGAGGTTGTTGAATTTCTGATCGTTCCCGCCGAGCTCGACATCGGCCCGCAGCGCGACGGAGTCCGTGGCTTGGCACAACGGGTACATCAGCTCGTGCATCGAGATCGGCTGGTGCGCCTCCCACCGCTTGGTGAAGTCGTCGCGTTCCATGATGCGGGCCACCGTCGTCTTCGCCGTCATTCGGATCACGTCCGCGAACGACATCGTGCCCAGCCACTCCGAGTTGTGGCGGATCTCGAGCGTCGGAAGGTCGAGGATCTTGCCGAACTGCGTGAGCACCGCGT
>CAXUKB010000122.1:0-12047 GCA_964251345.1 uncultured Fimbriimonas sp.
ATCCAGACGTCGCCGGTGTGCCCCAGCGCCTTATTGATCTCGTGCGCCGTGAACGACTTCCAAGAGTGGAGGATGCCCGGTAGCTCGAAGCCCGGCCGCGGCCGCACGACGGCATGGACGTGGTTGGGCATCACGACCCATGCGAGGAGCTCGTAGCGCTCGCCGTCGAAGTGGCGCAGGGCGTTGGCCACGATCTCCGCGGCTTTGGGGTCGCGCAGGAGGCAGTCGCGGTCACCCGCGTCGAGAGCGGCGTCCACGTTCTCGGAGAAGGCTTTCGGGTACTCGAGGCCTTCGCGAACCCGCGTCTTGCCCTCGGCTTCGAGTTGGCGGAACGCCTCGCGCTTGGTCTTCCATTCTTCGCGTTTGGAGGCGGGCACGGCGTCGGCGAGGCGGAAGGTGACGAAGTAGGTCGCGCCGTCGGCGGTCCAGTGGGGGAAGAAGGCGCCGGTTCTCTTTTCGACCGGGACGGTCGGAGATACGCTCGACCGGGACGGTCGAGCCACGGTTGCGGGCGGCTCGGCGTCCGAGGTCCAGTAGAACATCTCCGAGTTCGGGCCGCAGGGTCCGGGAGGGCCCTTGCTGTAGGCGCCGGCGGGCCAGTAGTTCGTCTCCTCGGTCAGCCGGAAGATGCGGGTGTCGGGGTCGATTCCCGCACCTTGGAGGTGGAGTGCCCACGCGTCGTACGCCTCGTCGTCGGACTCGAAAATGGTGAAGGCGAGCCGCTTGGGATCCAGTCCGAGCCATTCCTTCGCGGTCAGAAACTCCCAGGAAAAATCGATGGCCTGATTCTTGAAGTAGTCGCCGAACGAGAAGTTACCCAGCATCTCGAAAAACGAGAGGTGTGTCGCGTCGCCCACCTCGTCGATGTCGTTCGTGCGGACGCATTTCTGGACGGTAGTCAGCCGCGGATGATCGGGCGCGGCGATGCCGCGGAAGTAGGGCTTGAACTGGATCATGCCCGCGCCGTTGAAGAGCAGGCTCTCGTCGAGCTTGCCGGTCACGTCGTACGGCACGAGCGAGCCCGAGGGGAATCGGCGATGGCCCTTCGACTCGAAAAAGGCGAGGTACTTTTCGCGCAGCTCGCGAACGGTCATAGAGAGAGGGTACCGGAGGAAAAGGGAAAGGGAAAAAGGCGAAACGACGTTGTAATCGGGGTCCCCATTTTCCCCTTCCCGTTTTCCTCTTGCCCTCTCCGGGTCTACAATCCACGATCATGACCCTCGCTTCCACCCTGCGCGACACCGTTCGTCGCCACGGCGCCCGGACCGCCTTCGCCGCCGTCGGCAAGGACGCGCGGGCGCTCACCTACGACCAAGCCTGGGCGCAGATCCTCCGCGTGTGCGGCGCGCTAAAGGCGAAAGGATTGGTGAAGGGCGACCGGATCGCGGTGGTCGCGGAGAACGCGATCGAGGTCGCGGTGCTCGACTGGGCGGGCTACCTCTCGGGTCTGGTCATGGTGCCGATCTATCCCACCCTGCTCGCGGACGGGACGCAGTACATCGTGAACGACTCCGGCGCGAAGCTCGTCGTGGTCGACTCCGACAAGCAAGCGGCGAAACTCTCGGACATCTCCCCCCAACCCCCTTTCCAAGAAGAGCCCCTTGAAAAGGGGGAGCTCGTCGTTCGACTCAAGGACCTCGATGGCGAGCCGTGGGAACCGGACGTCGAGATCGGGCCGGAAGACCCGTGCTGCATCATCTACACGAGCGGCACCACGGGCGTGCCGAAGGGCGCGGTGATGCCGCACCGGGCGTTCCTCAGCGTCGCGGAGGCGGCGGCGCGGGAGATCAAGGTCACCGAGGCGGACGTCTTCCTCAGCTTCCTTCCCATGAGCCACGTCTACGAGCGGGTCGCGGGGCAGGTGCTGCCGGTGTACACGGGCGCCGAGATCGTCTACTCGCGGGGCCTCGCCCACCTTCGCACGGAGATGAAGGAGGTGCGTCCGACGGTGGTGCTGTGCATCCCGCGGTTCCTGGAAAGCCTGCGGCAGGGCATTTTGGACAAGGTCGCGAAGGATAAGCCGCTGAATCAAAAGCTGTTCGGCTGGATGCTGGCGCAGGGTGGTCGCAAGGCGAAAGGCGGGTTCGCGCCCTTCGCGGGTCTGCTCGACGCCCTCGTCGCGAAAAAGGTGCGCGAGGCGGCGGGCGGGCGGCTGCGGTACTTCGTCTCTGGCGGCGCGGCGCTCGCGCCCGAGGTCGGCGAGTTCTACATGGCGACGGGCCTCACCGTCCTTCAGGGTTACGGCCTGACCGAGACGAGCGGCGGGAGCATCGTCAACCGGCCCTGGAACAACAAGTTCTGGACGGTGGGCGAGCCGCTCGCCGCCGAGGTGAAGCTGGCCACGGACGGCGAGATCCTTATGCGTGGTCCAGGCATCATGCTGGGCTACCACAACCTGCCCGACGAGACCGCCGCCGCGATTGACGCGGACGGGTGGTTCCACACGGGCGACATCGGAGAGTTCGAGGGCAAGAACCTCAAGATCACCGACCGGAAGAAGGACCTCATCGTGCTCGGCAGCGGCAAGAACGTCGCGCCGCAGAAGATCGAGGGGCTCCTGCGCATCTCCCCCCTCATCCAAGAGGCGGTCGTGCTGGGCGACGGCATGGACTACCTCATCGCCCTCGTCGTGCCCGCAGAGGGCGCGGACGAGAAGGCGATCAAACGGGAGATCGACGCGGTAAACAAAGCCGGCGCGCCTTACGAGGCGGTGAAGCGCTTCGCGCTCGTCGCCGAGGGGTTCACCCAGGAGAACGGCATGCTGACCCCCACCCTCAAGGTGAAGCGCAAGGCGGTCTCGGAGCACTACAAGGACGCGATCGCGGGGCTGGCGCGGTAGCTAAGCCGAAGATCCTCATTTACGCCGTAGGCGTGGAGTCGGAGGCTGGCGCCTCCGACTCCACGCCTACGGCGTTCCAACGTTCCAGTTCCAGATTCAGGCAAGCTTGAACAAGTCGGTCCATGGCTAGAATGGCTTGTCCATGATCCTCGCTCCGCTTCTCCTGGCTCTGAGAGCCGTCTCCGACGGCCTGCCGCCCGTTTTCGCGCCGCACGAAACGGTCCTCTTCCAGGGAGATTCCATTACGGACGGCAATCGCGGGCGGAGTTCCGATCCGAACCACATCCTTGGGCACGGGTACGTCTTTTCCATCGCCTCGCGTTATGGCGCCGCCTATCCCGACCTCGGCCTGAGTTTCGTGAATCGCGGCGTCAGCGGGAACACGTTGGCCGATCTCGCCGCGCGGTGGGACGTGGATGCCCTGGCCCTCAAGCCCGACGTGCTGAGCGTGCTCGTCGGGATCAACGACGTCTACGCCTTCCGCGATCACCTTGCCGACTTCTCCTCCGCGGCGGCGTACGCCGCCTACGACGCGCTTCTTGCGCGGACGGTGGCGAGCCGGCCGGGGATCAAGCTCGTGCTCTGCGAGCCGTTCGTGCTGAATGTCGGCATGGTCGCGAAGGACGCCCCGGGCTGGCGCCGGGCGGTCGGAGCGCTGGACGACGCGGTGGCGCGGCTCGGGGCGAAGTACCACGCACCCGTCGTCCCGCTTCAGAAGGCTTTCGACGAGGCCCTCAAGCGGGCTCCCGCCGATCACTGGATTTGGGACGGCATCCACCCCACCTACTCGGGCCATGCCCTGCTCGCCGACGCCTGGATTCAGGCCTACGACGCCTATTACCGCTCGCCCCTGCGCGACCCGGCGCGCAACTCCGCGCTTCGGCCGGAGGTGAATCGGGAGCGTGATTCCTACGACTGGCTACATCGTCACGACGATGTGCTCGACGCGCCCCGAAGTCCGCGTCCCGACCTCGTGCTGATCGGCGACTCGATCACCCACTTCTGGGGCGGCGAGCCCAAGGCGGCCCAGTCCAACGGACCGAAGGCATGGGCGGCGACGTTCGCGGGTTTGCGCGTTCTAAACCTCGGCTTCGGCTGGGACCGCACCCAGAACGTGCTTTGGCGGCTGGAACACGGCGAACTCGACGGCCTGCGCCCGCGCACCCTCGTTCTGAACATCGGCACCAACAACCTGGTGGGCGACCGCACCGCCCGAGAAAACTCGCCGGAGGAGACCGCCGCCGGCATCGAGGCCGTGGTGGACGAGCTGCGCGCCCGCTCGCCCGAAAGCCGCATCGTGGTCATGGGCGTGTTTCCGCGGGGCTTCGAGCGCGGCAACGACTTGGACCGCCGGATCGTCGCCCTGAACGGCCTCGTTCGAAAGGCGCTCGCGGGGCGGACCTCGGTGAAGTTCCTCGACATCGGCGGCGATCTGCGCGAGCCGGACGGATCGGTCTCACCCCGGCGATTCTCCGACGGCACGCACCCGACGGAGGAGGGCTACGCAATTTGGGGCGCCGCCCTGCGCCGAGCGGGTCTGCCGAACCCAGATTCGTGAAAAAGGGGGGCGGGGGCCGAGAGCCTTGCGCATGATGGGTGATGCATCTTATCGTTCCCATCAATCATTCAACGTTCTCCAGACTCTCCATCCCCCGTCCCCTTCCGTCTCGCCGGAGCGAAAGGAAGGGTGACGTCCCACCCGTCTCTCGATACTTCGCCTATCGGTTACCCTCGTCCAAAAGCTCGACGGCGTCGGCTGTCCCGTCGGTCGCCGTCCCGATAAGAAGGCCGTTGTAGGATCGCCCGGACCGAAGCTTGGCCTATCTGCCCGGACTTCCGAATCAGGCGGCGCCGACCTCGGCCCAGAGGCGCTCGAACTCGGTGACCAGCCCTTCGATGGTGCGGAAGCCGCCCTCCCAGAACGCGCGGTCGTCGAGGTCGATACCGAGGTGGCCCATAAGCTGCTGCGGCGTCTCGCTTCCGCCGAGGCGCAGCACGTCGAGGTACTTGTCGACGAACGGCGCACCCTCGTCCTTCGCCTTCTGGAACAGGGCGAGCGCCAGCAGCTCGCCGAACGAGTAGGCGTAGACGTAGAACGGCGTGCCGATGAAGTGGCCCACGTAGCTCCACCACATCCGGTGGCCCTCGCCTAGGGTCAGGCTGTCGCCGAACATCGCCTGAAGCTCCGTCTGCCAGATCTCGCCGAACCGCTCGGCGGTGAGCTCGCCCTCCTCGCGGCGGGCGTTGTGACAGCGCTGCTCGAAGCGGAACATCGCCGCCTGCCGGAAGATCGTGGCGAACGCGCCCTCGACCTTGTCGGCGTACATCGCGAGCTTGTCCTTGGGCGAGGCGTCCGCCACGAGGCGCTCGAACACGAGCATCTCGCCGAAGGTGGAGGCCAGCTCCGCGAGGGGCAGGGTGCCGTGGAAGTTGAGGTAGCTCTGACCGCGCGAAAGCGAGGCGTGGACGCCGTGCCCTAGCTCGTGGGCGAGGGTCATCACGTCGTCCATCCGGTTTTGATAGCTCTGAAGGATGACCGGGTGGGTGTCCGGCGTGTTATAGGCGCAGAACGCCCCGCCCCGCTTGCCCTTGCGCGCCTCGGCGTCGATCCAGTTTTCGTCGAAGAACTCCTGCGCCCGGGCCGACATCTCCGCGCTGAACGCACCGAACGCGCCGAGCACGATGTCCTTCGCCTCGTTCCAGCCTACCGGCGCCTCGGCGTCGAAAAGCGGCGCGTATCGGTCGATGTGGGTCATGTCCGAAAGACCCAAGATCTGTCGTTTGACGTGATAGTAGCGCGCGACGATAGGATAGTGCTCGCGGCACAGACCGATCACGAGGTCGACGGTCGACCGCTCGAGCTCGTTCGAGAGGTGGCGGCTCTGCTCGGGGTACTCCATGCCGCGGAGGCGGTCGTCGGTCGCCTTGTCGAGCAGGAGGGTGTTATAGACGAAGACAAGGGTCCGCTCCAGCTCCTTGAGACCGGCGGTGAGGGCATCGGCGGCCTTCTGGCGGGTCGCCCGGTCGGCGTCTCGCAGGAGGGTGAGCACTTCCTGCTGGGTGGCGTCTTCGCCGTCCACCTTGAAGACGTGGTTGGAGGTCAGCTCGTCGAAGAGGCGGTCCCAGGCGCGCGCGCCGGTGTTGGCGGTCTCTTCGAGGATGATCTCCTCCGGCTCCGTCAGGCGGAAGGGGCTGAGCGCGCGGGCGGTGCGGACGTAGTGAGCGTACGTCCCGACGCCGTCGGCGTCCACGTTCGGCGCTTTCTGAAGCTCCAGTTCGAAGAAAAGGAGCCGGACGCTGAGGGTGGTGTAGCGCTCCCGCTGGGACTGGTAGAACGCGCCCACCTCGGGGCTCGCGGAGTCGGCGCTGTGGAGCAGGCTCGCGTAGCCGATGGGCTTCGCCACGTCCACGTAGATCGTCTCCAGCCGCCGGATCGCTTCTTCCAATTCCTTTGGGCTCAGGGATTCGACCTTGCCGCGGTAGTCGGTCTCAAACGAATCGACACCGCCCTCGGCACTCTTCCAGCTGGCCTCGATCTTCGGGTCTTCAGGTCCGGAGAACAGGGCGGAGAGGTCCCAACGAACCTTCGGGGTCTCGAGAGGAATGGCTTCGGTCATAGGACGATGGTGGCAGGTTTCGGCGTCCATAATCCGTAGGAGTCGGCCCTTCGGGCTCCTCCACCACCATGCTCGCCCTTCTCGCCTTCGCCTCCACCCCTCCCGAACTCGACGCCTACCTGCGGAGGCCCGATCCGGCGTACCGCTACCGCGCCGAAAAGGGCACGAACGGGAGCATGGAGATCGATCTCACGAGCGGCAAGTGGCAGGGCACGACCTGGGAGCATCGCGTCCTGTTCCGGCAGCCCTCGAAGCTCGCGGCGAAGGGGACGGGCATCCTCTACATCACCGGCGACGGCCCGTTCAAGGGAGACTACACGACGCTCAACCTCGTCGCGGAAGGAACGGGGATGCCGGTCGCGATGCTGTTCAAGATCCCGAACCAGCCGCTCTTCGACAAGCGGGAGGACGATCTGATCGCCTACACCTTCCAGAAATACCTTGAGACGGGCGACGCCTCCTGGCCGCTTCTCTTCCCCATGACCCGCGCCGCCCTGCGCGCGATGGACGCGGTGCAGGACGCGACGAAAGGCTCGGACAACCCGATCAAGCGGTTCGTGGTCTGCGGCGCGAGCAAGCGAGGCTGGACGACGTGGCTCGTGGGGGCGAGCGGGGACAAGCGCGTGGTCGGCATCGCGCCGATGGTGATCGACAACCTCAATCTCGACGCGCAAATGCCGCACCAGCTCGCGACCTGGGGCGAGTACTCGCCGATGATCCAGGACTACACCAAACGGGGACTCCAAGCCCAGCTCGCCACGCCACGCGGCCGACGGCTCGGCGCGATGATCGATCCCTATTCCTACCGCGACCGGATCCGGATGCCTGCGCTGATCATTCGCGGCTCGAACGACCCCTATTGGACCGCCGACGCGCTGGATCAGTATGAGAGTGGCCTCAAGATGAAGCACTGGCTCCTGGACGTGCCGAACGCGAGCCACGACCTCAAGGGCGGCTTCATGGCGGCGGAATCGATCGGCGCCTTCGCCCGGTCGCTCGCGGGCGGCCCCAAGCTGCCGAAGCTCGACTTCTCGTTCGTGCCGAACGGCCGAACCCTTGCCGTCCGGGCCGACTCGGAGGGGATAGGCTACCGCGATCTGCGGGTGTGGGTGGCGACGTCGGACAATCTCGACTTTCGCAACTCGGAGTACAAGACCGAGGGGACCTTGTCCCTCTCGGAGACGTTGCCGTCCGCGCACGGCACGGTTCGGATCGCCCTGCCCGAAGGCAAGAACTGCGCGGTCTTCGCCGAATGTCGATACGAGCGGGACGGCCGTGCGTTCAGCCTCTCATCGCCGACGAAGATCTACCGAAAGTAGTTTGGGAGTGCGCGAACCCGTTCGCGCACTCCCAAGGGGTTACTCCGGCCGCTTGCCCGTCTCGGCGACGAGCACCGACGAGATGCCGCCGCGGACCGCAAAGTGGGCGGTGATTCGCATCCAGCGGGGATCGCACGAGGCGGCGAGCTCGTCCAGCAGGCGGTTCACGACGCCCTCGTAGAAGATGCCTTCGTTCCGGTACGAGTAGTAGTACAGCTTGAGCGACTTGAGTTCGATGCAGGTCTGGTCCGGCACGTACTCAAGATCGATAGTCGCGAAATCGGGCTGGCCCGTCTTCGGGCAGACGCTGGTGAACTCTGGGCAAATGTGCTTGATGGTGTAGTTCCGGTGCGGGGCCGGGTTCGGAAACGTGTCGATCTGCGACATTTCTGGGGTCCATTGTGACACTTATGGGCCGCAGGGTCAGGCGCGTTTCGACCGCGCGGCGATCAGCGCCAACTCCTTGCGGTAGACCCCACCGAGAAGCCAACCCGCGAAAAGCTCCTCGATGCGGCCCAGGAATCCTTCGTGAGGGGTCCGCGCCCGGGTGGCGATCGTGAGGAACGTCGTGCCGCCCTCGGCGGGATCGATGGTGAAGGTGGTGATCCCGGCGGTCGGATCGTCGTAAGCCTCGGCAAGGATCCGCCCCGGTTCCGGTTCGGAGACGACGCCTCGGATTCGCCGCTCCTGTCCGAAGACCCGCATTCCGAGGTCGATCACGGTTCCTTCGCCGGTGCCGCCTTCGACGACCTCCAGCGTCGTGAACGGCGGCCGGGGCAGCACGCCCGGATGCTCCTTCCGGTAGTCCGCGAGAATCGCGTAGACGTGCGCGGGCGCCGCCGGAATGGGCGCGCCGGAACGGACGTGGAACTCGGGCATACGCCCATTGTGGCCAACTCTGGAGAGGGTTCCCCTTGGAGGACCGTGAGTGAGGGGGCGTGAATACAAGCGAGGCTGCGCTTAGAAGGCCCTTACGTTCCCCGTTTATCCCCGAAGAGGTCGATGTGCATCCGGGGCGCGAGACGCCAGCCGCGGGCCATGCAGGGCTCGACGAGAAGGCGGGCGCGACGGTGCAGAATCTCCGCCTTTACGCCCTCCGGCATAAGCAGCACCCGTTGCGGATCGACGCCGACGAGGCGGTCGAGGAGGGCCTCAATCTCGGAAAGATCATCCCCCGCCTCGGGATTAGTCACAAACTTGAGCTGGTATTCGTAATCGCTAATAAGGCGCTGGAGAACGTCGATCTTCAGCCGCTCTCGCTCGTGCCGCGGCCCCCAAGCGGGGTCGTCGGGGGTCGAGTGCGCGAGCTTGGGCGAGATCGACATGAGGTCGCACGCGATCTCCCGGTAGACGGTTCCCGCGGTCTCGATCGTGATCTTCCGACCTTGCTCGCGGCAGCCGGCGGCGAGATCTTCCATGGCATCGAACAGCATCGGCTCGCCACCGGTCAGCACAGCGTGGGGCATCCCCAGCCGGGCGATCTCATCGAGGATCGTCTCGACCGTCATCACCGGACCCTCGGGCGCCCAAGAGGCATACGGCGTGTCGCACCAGCGGCAGCGCAGGTTGCACCCGCTGGCTCGGACGAAGGTGGAAGGCACGCCCGCCCACACGCCCTCACCCTGGACGCTGGCGAAAATCTCGGCGACGCGAAGATTGCTCAGACCTTTATTGTGACGCGTGGTGCCGCCATCCTGGCGGCATCCATGAGCGTGGCCCCGGCTTCTAGCCGGGAGTCCCGAACGCCCGCCAGAAAAACCAGGCCGCCGTGCCTAACCCGTACACCGCGATCAGGGGTCGCAGGCGGGCGGGGTCGAACCGTTGCGAGAGCCGGGCCGCGGCGTAGCCGCCCACGAGGCTGCCGACCACCAGTAGTCCGCCTTCGAGCGGCAGGACCAAACGTTTCACGAGAAACACCGCCGAGCAGACGACGTTGATGAGGAGGCTAAGCCAATTCTTGACTGCGTTGAGCTCGTGGAGGTCGCCGTCGAGGGTGAGCGCCAGCAGGGCTAGCATCATGATGCCCATGCCCGCCCCGAAGAATCCGCCGTAGACGGCGATGAAGAGCTGGAGCAGCGGCGCCGCCCAGCGCGGCAGAACGCGCCCTCCGACGAGCGCTTTGACGCGCGGCTGGAGGAGAAGCAGAACCGCCGCGAGCAAGATGAGGAACGGAATGACCCGTCGGAACGCCGCGTCGCTCGTGTGCAGGAGCAGGAACGCCCCGACCGTGGATCCCACGACGGTCGGAGCCACCAGCGTCCGTAGGCTTTCCCTTGCCCCACCGAGCCGCTTCGCGAAGCCCAGACCGCCCGCGAGCGAACCCGGCCAAAGTCCCACCGAGTTCGTGGCGTTCGCCATGACATCGGGAATGTGCAGCCCGACAAGGTAGGGAAAGGAGAGCAGGGAACCCCCTCCCGCGACCGCGTTGATGCCGCTCGCGATGGCGCCGACGGCGACGAGGCCGACCGCTTGGAAGGGCGTCATGCCGCCTCCGGCTGGAAGCCAGAGGCACATGGGGATGCCTCCTGGAAGGAGGCACCCTTCACAGACTTCTCAGCACGGCCATCGTCTCGATCGCCGCGAGGGCGGCCTCGCGGCCCTTGTTGCCCATCTTCATGCCCGCGCGGTCGAGCGCCTGCTCTTGCGTGTCCGGCGTGAGCACGCCCCAGGCGATGGGCACCCGATACTGAACCTGGAGCCCCATGAGGGCGCCGCCCACGTCGCCGCCGAGAAGCGCCGCGTGCGGCGTCTGACCCTGGAGGATGCAGCCCAGGGCGACGATCGCGTCTGGCTTCCGCTCGGACGCGAGGAGCGCCGCCACGACCGGCGGCATCTCCCAGGTTCCGGGCACGTGGACGACCGTGACTTCGGGGTCGCCGTACCGCTTGAGCTCGTCGAGCGCCCCCGCAAGCAGCTCCTTGGTGACCAACTCGTTCCACCGGCTCACGACGATCGCGATCCGCCGCCCGCTTGCGTCCATCGTTCCGCGCACCTCGTTCATAGGGAAATTATGAACCGTTTGCCCACGCTTTCAGCGGGAGGCTAGGAATCGGAGTGACCAACGAGAAGCCGGAGTGAGGATCGAGGCGCCAGACGAACTGGTCGGCCGCGTACCGGCTTTCCGGTGGGTTCCCGTCGACGTCCCGGCCGGGCGTGCCGCGGGAAACCGTGAAGCCCGCGGTGATCCGAAGTCCCGCGTCCTCGGGGCGCTTGCCCCCCAGCAAGTCGAGGTACGTTCCATCGCTCGACGGAAACTCGAGCACGATGTCGCCGTAGGCCCGATCCCATCGCGCGCGGGCGGCGGCGGACATTTGAACGTACGGCAAACCCGTGGTGCGAACGACTTGGCGCTCACTGGGCGACAGCGCTCCGAACAACGCGAGCGCACGCACCCGATCGAGCGATGAAAAGGGAGCGATGGAGAACCGAACGAGGGGTCGGAAGCGAGCCGTCGCCACGATTTGGGCATCGGAAAGACCCGCGGCGAACTCGGCGTACGCATCGAGCGTGGGATCCTTGCATTCCAAAGGACGAAGAGCCGACTCCGGAATCTCGCCGAAACGGTAAGCCCAGGGTCGCGGAGGCCGCGCGAGAATCCAGCCCTTTTCGGACCGCCAGTAGAGTCGGGACTTTGTCTAGGTCCGCTCCTTCTCAAGGCCCTGCATCGCCTCGCCCACGGACTTCCCGGGGAGCTCGCCGAAGCGGCGGAGCGGCGCCCGAAACGATTCGGCGGCCACCGGACGTCCGCTCCGCTCGTGCAATCTCTCGAGCGCGTCGGCGAGCGACTCGAGCCCGCTGGGATAGGGCTCCTCGCCGAGCGGAAGCGTCGCGAGGGGCGTCGAGCTCGTCGCAGGATCGGCGTCGATTCCCCAGGCGAGGGCGTGCCGGTCGTAGTCCATGGCAGGGAGATCCTTCCCGGTGCTTGGGACGAACGAACCGGTCACGAGGCCTCCGCCCCGAACGGTGCCCCCCAGGGGGGTGTACCGGATCGTGACCAACGTTCCGTCTTCCGGCAAGTTCAGGCTGAGGAGCCCATCGGGCGATTCGATGTCCGAAGTGCCTTCCAACGGAAACTTGACGGTGCCGTCGCGCCCGCTCGACGTGGCGATGAGCGAACGTCCCGCAAGGAACACGTCGGTCGCCGCCGCCGGGCCGACCGCCGCGACGAGCGCGGACGCCTTCTTCACGGCGGGAATCGCGCCGGACGGCCCAGGGTCGCGGGCGAAGCCCTCGGCCCAGGCGAGCACCGTCGCCCGCCGAGCGGCCCCATCC
>CAXUKB010000123.1:0-4621 GCA_964251345.1 uncultured Fimbriimonas sp.
GGGTCATGGTTTCCTTAGCTGACGGTGACGGTCGCTCCGCCCGTGGAGGCGCCCACGGTCACCGTGGCGGTGGCCGTCTTGCCCGACTCGGATTCGGTGGCGGTGATCGTCGCGGTGCCCGCGGCGACGCCGGTGACGACGCCCGTCCCGGAGACGGTCGCGATCGCGGTGTTCGACGAGGCGTAGGTGATCGTGGAGGACGACGTGAGGACGGTCGCGCCGGACGCGTCGGTCGCGGTCGGAGTCAGCGTCGCGGTGCCGCCGATGGCCAAGGTCGGCGCGCTGGGCGAGAGGCTCAGCGCGCTGATCGTCGTGGCCATCGTGAGCGTGAGGGTGGTCGTGTTTCCGGCCGTGATCGTCACGCTTTGGCTGGCGCTCGCCTGGGCGGTGCCGGTGCCGCCGGCCGTCGGATAGGCGACGGCGGCGAGGGTCAGCGTGCCCGCCGGAAGGCCGGTGAAGGTGAGCGTGGTGCTGCCCGAGGAAGGTCGGGCGGCGGTCTGACTCGAGATCGTCGTGGTGCCGCTGAGGAAGGAAGCGACGATGCTGTTCGCCGCCGCCGGAATCAACCGGGACGTGCTCGTGGGCCAGACGACGGTGAGGGTCGCCTTGCCGGTGGACTTCGCGGCCGTGCCAGACGACGAGTCGGCGCCGCCGCAACCGGCGAGCGAAAGGGTGAGCAGGAGCGCGGAGGCACTCCCGAGGAGGGGGCGAAGGGCTCTCATGCTAGTTGATGGTCACCCCGGCATCGCCGGTGGTGGTGGACACGGTCAGGGCCACGACGTCGCTCTTGAGGGATTCGGCGGAGTTCGTGACGACGACGTAGTAGCTCCCGGCGTTGTCCGTCGTGGCCGACGAGATCGTGTAGGAGCTCGAGGTCGCGCCGGAAACGGCGACGCCCGCCGAGGTCGCGTTGTCGAACTTGTACCATTGGTAGGTCAGGCTGCTGCCCGTCGCGACGACGGCGAAGGTGGCCGAGCCGCCGACCGCCACGCTCTGCGGGGTCGGCTGGGTGGTGATCGCGGGGGCGGTGACGGTGGTCGAGCTGCCGCTCTTGTGGCCGCCACCGCCGCCACAACCGAGCAAAGCGAGGGCGGTAAGCGCCCCGATCGTGCGAATGGATCTCACAACGCAACGAACTCTATCGCGACGACATTAAGATCGGATAAGTACGGGAACCCCGCCGCGTGACCCCCTTACTGCGGCGGGTTCGCAAGCGGTAGTCGGACGATGTGGTCGGGGTACTGGTCGAGCCGGGCGCGGCCCCACTTCATGTACCGCGCGTGGCTGTCGGCGTAGACGTAGTTCGCCCCGCCGTTGTGTCGGTCGACCTTGATCCAGCCCTCGTTCGGGCGGCTGCCGGAGCCCCACCGGACGAGGCCGCCTTCGCCGCCCCAAGTGTCGTAGTCGTCTTGGGGGATGGAGTAGAAGCCGCTGTTGGGGTCGGCGAGGCCCACCGAGTTGCGCTCGGAGAACATGATGATGTTCGGGTCGTTCAGCCCCGCGAGGACGCTCTCCGTCGCGTAGCCCGGGAGCGCGCCCTCCAGGGCGTACCGGCACGATTTATGGGTCCAAATGGAGTTGAGCAGGTAGCTCCACATCGTGAGGTTGCCCTTTTGCGCGAGGCAGTTCTCGCCGTTCGGCGCGGCGGCGCACTCGCCGCCCGCGACCGACGTGCCGCCGCTGTAGTCGACGATGTTTGTGGCGAGGTTTTTCGACTTCGGCGTCTCGTCGTCCGGACAGAACAGCAGCGCGCGGTTCTTCATGTAGGGCTGGAAGAAGATCGCCCACGGCTTCTCGGCCTGACTGTTGCCAAACCCGCCGCCCACGCAGGCGCTCGCGTTCGCGGGCAAGTCGTCCAGGAGCGATCCGTCGTCCAGCACCCACTGCTCGTGATGGTGGTAAAGCGCGCCGTCGTTGTCGTTCATGTACATCGCTGCCGCCAAGCCGATCTGCTTCTCGCTCGAGAGGCAGGCCGCCTTCTTCGCCGCCTCCTTCGCCTGCGCGAACACGGGGAAGAGGATCGCCGCCAGCACGGCGATGATCGCGATCACGACGAGAAGCTCGATCAGGGTGAAAGCGCGTTTCATGGCCGGATTCGGGAGCGCCCCGGCGATCGCGCGGGGGCCGTTTTCGAGATGATGGTCTACTTCGCGTGAAGATCGCGTAAAGCCGGCCCGGTCGGCGTCTCCCGCAAGGGCAGGCGGACGGTGAACACCGCGCCCTTTCCGACCGCGCTCTCCACGTCGATGCTTCCCCCATGGCCTTCGACGACGCTCTCGCAGATCGCGAGACCGAGACCGTTTCCACCCGTCGTCGAGGAACGAGACTTGTCCGCCCGATAGAACCGCTCGAAAAGGTGCGGCAGGTGCTCGGGCGCGATTCCGACGCCACGGTCGGCGACGGTGACGACGGCCATCGAGTCCGCGACGGCGAGTTCCACCGCAATCGGCTCGTCCGTGCCGGAGTGCTTCATCGCGTTCTCGATCAGATTGGAGAAGACGCGCGTGAGCTCGCCGAACTCTCCGACCACCCAAACGTCGGCTTCGGCGCGAAGCCGAACGCGCCCGGCGCCGCCCGGAACGGAGTCGGCCGCCTCCCGGAGAATCTCGTTCAGGCGGCAGGGCGTTCGGCTTCCGGCGATGCCGTCGTCCGAGCGGGCGAGGGTGAGGAGATCGCCGATGAGGCCGTTCATGCGGTCCGCCGCCCGTTCCATCGCCCCGACCGCCTCCGCCTCCTCCGCCACGGTCCTCCGGCTCCGCTTCAGGGCGCCGAGGTACGTCTTGACGACGGTAAGCGGCGTTTTGAGCTCGTGCGAAGCGTCGCCGGTGAATCGGCGCTGCCGCTCGATGCCCTCCAGCAGCCGCGCGTTGACCTCCCGTTCGAGGCGGACGCCCTCCTCCAGATGGCTCACCATCCCGTTGAGGGTGTGGGCGAGCGACGCGAACTCATCGTCGCCGAGCGAGTTTAGCCGTTCGCCGAGCCCGCCCCGCCCGATGCGGATCGCCTCGGCGTTGAGGTGGCGAAGCGGCTTGAGAAGGCGGTTCACGACGAAGACGGAGGCGAGGCCGCCCAGCAGGAGCCCGAGGGGAACGATCGTAAAGAGCAGCGTCCATCGCATGCGATCGAGCGACTCCAGGGCGGGGCGCATGGCATAGGCCACCTGAATCACGTTGACGACCCTTCCGGCCTTGGACACCGGAACGCTGAAGACGCGCCGGGGCTCGCCCCCGACGAACGCCGTCGTAAAGTTCTCGTGGCCCTGCCGGGCGAGGGCGTATCCGTCGAGGTCGTAAGGGGTCGAGTTGATATCGCCACCCCGCCTTTCCGGACCGACCGAGATCAGGGCGGGGGCGATCCAGTCGGGATTGGGACGTTGCGGCGCGGATGCGCGGCCGGGTCCTCCGCCCGGCGGCCCTCCCCCGTCGTGGGGGCCCCCGTCGTCGCCCGGCGGGCCGTCTTGCCGATCTTGCGGCGGGCTACCCCTATGGCCTGAATCCGGGTCAACCCGCTGACCGACTTCCACCGCGAAGTCCTTCCCGCGCCGTCGGAGATCGGCGTCGATAGAGCTCTTCATCGCTTCACGTGAAACGACGACGGACACCGACGCGAGCACCGCGACGACCAGGACGAAGGCCAGCAACGTGATCGCCGTCAGCCGCGCGCGGACGCTTCGGAACCGGAAGGGCGACGGGGTCATGGACCGGTTCGAAGGACATACCCGAACCCGACGACGGTGTGAATCAGGCGCGGCTCGAAGGAGAGGTCGACCTTCTTCCTCAAGGTTGCCACAAACACGTCCACCGTGTTCGAGTGTTTCCGGTCGTCGCCCCAGACGCGCTCCTGGATCGTTTCACGGGAGAGGACGCGTCCCTGGTTGAGCATCAGCGCTTCGAGAAGGTCGTACTCTCGCCGCGTAAGGACGATCTTCTGGCCCGACCGGACGACGGTGCGCGTCTCCCGGTCGATCTCCAGGTCGGCGAACGCGACCTTGGTGCCCTTGTGGACCTTGTCCCGGCGGGCGAGGGCGTGGACGCGCGCGAGCAACTCCGCCGTATCGAAGGGCTTCGCGAGGTAGTCGTCCGCCCCGAGGTTGAGCCCCCGGACGCGGTCCTTCACCTCGTCCCGCGCGGTCAGCATCAGGATCGGAACGTTCACCCGCTCGGCCCGGAGGTCTCCCAGCACCCGCCATCCGTCGCGCTTCGGTAGCATGATGTCGAGCAGGACGACGTCGAACGCCTCGCCCTTCGCGGTGCGGTACCCCTCGTCGCCATCCGCCGCCCACGACACCGCGTGGCCCTCGTCGGAGAGGACGCGCGTGATGGCGGCGGCGAGCGCCTCTTCGTCCTCGACGACGAGGATTTTCACGCTGCCACTCCTGCCGGAGGGCGGTGTTCCTTCAGCATCGTCTTAAGGGAGGGAAGCTTCGTCTTCAGCGGGACTCGCCTTCGAGGCTCCCCCATCGGGATGAAGGCGGCATAAAGGCGGTGAAGAATCTTCACGAGAAAGCAACCTTAGAATAGACGTCATGACCGACGCGGCGATCCGCCCCTACGAAGCCGACGATCGCGAAGCCGTCCTCGCGGTGCGGCGTGCGGCGGGGCTGGTCCGGCCCGTGAACGAT
>CAXUKB010000123.1:4678-11883 GCA_964251345.1 uncultured Fimbriimonas sp.
CCGGGACATCGACCGCAAGCTTGCCGTCGATCCGCAGGGCCTGCTCGTCGCGGTGGACGGCGGGATCGTGGGCGCAGTCATGGCGGGTTACGAGGGGCACCGAGGATGGATCAACGACCTCGGCGTCCTGCCCGAGCGGCAGGGCCAGGGAATCGGCCGCGCCTTGGTAGAGGCGGCGGTCGCGCTCCTCCGCTCGCGGGGCTGCCCGAAGGTCAACCTCCAGGCTCTCCGCATCAATGCGGAGGCGATCGCGTTCTACGAGGCGCTGGGCTTCCGCGAAGACGACGTGCCGTCCATGGGCCTGCGGCTGATCGAAGACTAAGGCATCGTCGACGACTTTGGGCGACGGGTTGAGCGACTTAGAGCTTCGAACATAGTGCCGCGTGATCCCACCCCTACCCCATAGGCGTTTAAATCGCCTCGCATCGAAGCCGCCGCGCCCCCTACGCCGAAGGCGTGGTGCCGCCGGTGATCGCCCCGGCGCGAGAAATGCCCCGCGAAAGCTGGCGCCTCCGACTACACCCTTCGGGTACCGGATTTCTACCTGGGCACACGGGACCGAATCGGCACAGTTTCGATGCGAACCTAAATCTCCGGGGCGGCGTCGGACGCCTGCAATGCCCGCCCTGACCGCCGCCGGACTCCTCGTCGATAAGCTCATCGCCTGGGGGGTGGACACGATCTTTGGCCTGCCCGGCGACGGCAACAACGGAATCATGGAGGCGCTCCGTCAGCGCAAGGACAAGATCCGGTTCGTCGGCGTCCGGCACGAGTCGGCGGCGGCGTTCGCGGCGACGGGCTACGCCAAGTTCTCCGGCAAGCTCGGCGTCTGCCTCGCGACGAGCGGCCCCGGCGCGACGAACATGATGACCGGGCTGTACGACGCCAAGATGGACGGCGTCCCCGTGTTGGCGATCACCGGCATGCAGTTCCACGACATGCTGGGCACCTACTACCAGCAGGACGTCGACACACCCGCCCTCTTCAAGGACGTCGCGGTGTACAGCGAGCGCGTTATGGGCGCGGCGCACGTCGACTCCATCGCCGATGTGGCGGTGCGCCACGCGATTGCGAAGCGCGGCGTCGCCCACCTGGGCTTCCCGAACGACCTTCAGAGCCAGGAGGTCGCCGCGGACAAGCGGTCCATGATGGACCGGCCGAACCACACCTCCCATGACCTGCGCACGCCGCGCGTCCTGCCCACCGAGGCCGACCTCCGGGCGGCGGCCGACGTGTTGAACGCGGGGGCGAAGGTCGCCATCGTCTGCGGCGCGGGCACGCGCGGCGCACTGGACGAACTGCTTGGGGTCGCGAACAAGCTCGGCGCGACGATCACCACCCCGTACGGCGGCAAGGACATCGTGCCCGCCGACGATCCCCACCTCACCGGCACGATGGGCTTCTGGGAGACCACCGCGACGGTCAAGGCGTTCCAGACCTGCGACACGGTGCTGATGATCGGCACCTCGTTCCCCTACCTCGCCTTCCTGCCGGAGCCGGAGGGAAAGAAGTCGGTCCAGATCGACCTTGCGGGCGAGCGGCTCGGCCTGCGCCACCCCGTCGATGTGGCCCTTCAGGGGGGATCGAAAGAGACGCTGACCGCCTTGATGCCCCTCCTGAACGCCAAGTCCGACCACGCCTATCTCACGGCGGTTCAAGCGGAGATGCGCCGTTGGAAAGAGACTCAGGAGCGGGTCGCGACGAAAGTAGACGGCCCGCTCAAGGGGGAGGCGCTCGCGCGGGCGGTCAACCATCACCTCACCGGCGATGCGATCGTGACGGGCGACTCGGGGCAGAACACGTCGTTTATGGCGAAGGGCATCGAGGCGAACGGACGTCGGCGGATCAACGGCTCCGGCCACCTCGCGAGCATGGGAAGCGCCCTCCCCTACGCCATCGGCGCGGCGATCGCCTTTCCCGGACGGCAGGTGGTGGCGTTCGTGGGCGACGGCGGCCTCGCGCAGATGATGGGCGACCTGGCGACGGTCGCCCGCTACAAGCTGAACGTCAAGATCGTGGTGGCGAGCAACGACGCGCTGAACCAGATCCGGTGGGAGCAGCTCATGAACGAGGGTAACCCCGAGTACGAGATCGAGCTCTCGCCCATCGACTTCCCCAAGGTCGCGGAGGCGTGCGGCTTCGCGGGCTTCCGCGTCAAGGGACCCGCCGACGTGGACGCGACGGTGGCGCAGGCGTTCGCGCACGACGGCCCAGCGCTCGTCCAGGCGGACGTCGATCCCCTCGAACCGTTTATGGCCGCACAGCTCAAGCCTGAGGCCGCCGAGCACTACGCGGAGGCCTTGGAAAAGGGCACCGCGCACGAGCGGGAGGTGATCGCGGAGATCCGGGAGAAGGCCGCGCAGGTCACGCCCGACAGCCTGCCCAATCTCGACGCTGCCCTCGCGAAGCACGGAATCCATTAACCGCGGCGGACGTTCGGGTCGGATGCAGGCTCGGCGTCCGACCTTTCCGGGCATTGACACCGAATCAATCGAAGATCGAAGTCGGGCTCACTCCGGGCTTGCCGACGACGAACCGGTCGAAGACCACGCCCGGATCGACCATCCAGACGTGAAGGACGTGACGTCCCTTCGCGGTCAACGTGTGCTTCGATCGACCGGTGGCCTGGGCGCGGAGCACGCGATCGGACCAGCCCGGACCGTACTCCTTCGTCGCGAGATCGACGATCTGCGGCGGCTCGTCGTCGAGGGCCACGGCGTAGCGAAGGCCGCGCTTGGGCTCGACGGCGAAGGTGGGCAGGCATTCGGCCAAGACTTCGACCGGTCCTTCGGCCTTGAGGGAAAAGTCGTACTCCAAGCTCGGCGCCTTCGTGCGCAGGTCGGCGAGTTCGACGCCGGGCGTGGTCGTGGGGAAGACGGCCATCGCGTCGCCCCGATGGCCCAGCCCGGCGATGGGTAGCCAAGAAGCCCCGCCACGGGCGACGTCGCTCGTCGGGCGCGACGCCTCGAGCACGACTCGGGGGCCCGAAGCGGGCTCCGCTTCGGGCTTGAGAGGCGTGCGGAGGTCCGGGGGACCGTACTCGGGGAGAGACCGGGGCTTTTCCGACATCATCCACCGCCACTTGCCCCCGGCGAGCGTCTCGTTGTAGTAGCGGGTCTCGTCGAGGATAGTTTGGTAAGCCCGGGTCGCCGCCGCCCCGGCGGCTTCGGCCTTGGCGGCCATGCCCTGCGCTTGGTCGAGGCGGCATTCGCGCGCCCGGTCGACCTTCTCGTTCATGGCGGCGGCGCAACGGACGGGATAGACGATCAGCTCGTACGCCGCGTCCCGCATGGAAACGGGCAGGGCGTCGTAGAGGCGGTTCGTTCGGGCGACCAGATCGGCGTAACGCCGGAGCCGAACGTCCGCCTCGCCGGGCCATCGGGGCGAGAACATGGTCTTGTAGGCGAACTCGGGCTTGGCGTCGAACCCGAGCCGGTAGTACTCGGCCAGGATCGCCGCCGCCTCGTCCGCCACGGCGGGACCCAGCGTTCGCGACGCCCAGTCATGCAAGAAGCGGGGCTGGGCGTCGCGGCCATAGGCCTCCGGGTTCCAAGCGAGCCGCAAGAAAAAGTCGATCGAGATTTCGGCGGGCTTGAGGTCGCCGACGTTCAGCACCCAGACGTTCCCCGCGCCGTGGTCGTACGCCTTGCGCATCTCCTCCCAAATGAGCGCGGGCGGCGTGGAATCGAGCCAAAGGTAGTCGTTCGGAACGCCCCAATAGGAGACGTGGTAGTACACGCCCGATCCCCCGGAACGAAGGCGCTCCTCGGTCGTCGGGAAGTGGCGCACGTAGCCGTAGTTGTCGTCCGGCCACACCAAGGTCACGTCGCCCGGCACCCTCATGCCGGCCTCGTAGATTGGGAGGACTTCCTTGTAGGGCACGAAGATCTGAGAGACCCGGCTCGGATCGGGATCGACGTGCTTCGCGAGAATGCCGCGCTGGTCGCCGACGACGGTCTCCAGCCGCGCGACCTTCTCCGCCAGGGTGCCGCCGCCCTCCATCTCGGAGTCGTGGATGCCGCGCATCCCGACGGTGTACACGTTCTCGAATCGGCCGTTCGCTTCGACTCTCTCTTCCCAATAGCGGTAGACCCCGTCGCGGTTTTTGACGTAGTCGTACGGTCCGCGCGTCTTCTCGTCCCACTCGGTCACGTTGTTCCGTAGCATCGGCTCGGGATGGGAGGAGCCCATGACGATCCCGTAGTCGTCGGCGACGAACTTGTTTTGCGGGTACAGGTTGAACGCCTTGGTCGAGGGATGCATCGCGGGCCAGACGTAGTTGGCCCGAAGGCGCAGCAGCAGCTCGAACACCTTCGCGTAGGTTTTCGGACCGATGTCCCGGGTCTCCGGCTCCAGGGTCTTCGCCGCCCACGGCTGCATGCCCCAGTCCTCGTCGTTGATGAAAAGGCCTCGGTACTTCACGGTCGGCGCGTCGACGAGGGGCTTGTCCAAAAGAACGTAGAGCGCCTTCTTGCGCGCGACCGGCACGTCGGCCCACCAATTCCAGGGCGACACGCCGATCGCCTGGGACAGGCTGAGGAGACCGTACGCGGTGCCCCGGCGGTCGGCTCCGGCCACGACGAGCGCGTCTCGAAGACCCGATCGCGCGTCGGTCACCCGCGCGATCGTGTAGGCCTCCCAGCGCCCCCGGACATGCCGCACGTCCAGCTTGCCGCGCTTCGCCAGGTCATCGAGGAGAGGCGACGCCCCGAGCGTTCCCACGACGATCGTCGCCCCCGGAACGTCGCTCGGCGTCGCCCCGGTCACCCGCCGCACGTCCTCCGCGAAAAGCCGGGCGGCGATCCTCACGACCTTGGCCGGGCTCCCCTCGACGCGAACGGAGGCCATGCGTCCGTTCGCGACGAGCGGGAAGCCACCGTGCCGGGGCGTCTCGATCACGACCTGGGCGCACGCGGCGGACGTCGCCGAGGCGAGAACCATCCCCAGGCAAGCGCGGAAAGGGTGCGGGCGCATGTTCGTCGACTCTACCGCGTCGGGATTCCGTACGGACGCCCTCTTCCCTTCGCGTCGTCGGCGCCGGAAGCGGCCTTCTCTCGCACCCCGACCCTTCTCGGCTCGTACGGAGAGGGGTGCGTCATTCACCTCGCGAGCTGCTTCTCGTCTGGCTGAGGGTCGGCACGTTCGCCTTCGGAGGTGGAAACGTGGCCTTGGGCACGATCCGGCAGGAGTTCGTCGAACGGCGGGCGTGGATCGACGAGGACGAGTTCGCGCGGACCTGGGCCCTGTGCCAAGCCTCGCCCGGCATCAACCTGCTGTGCATGGCGATCCTCATGGGGCGGCGGTTGGGCGGCCTCCGGGGCGCGCTCGTGTCGCTCGTCGGCATGGCCTTCCCCGGCGCGGCGATCACCCTCGCCCTCGCCGCGGGCTTCGTCGGGGTGAGCGGAACGCCCGCCGTCCAGGCGGCGATGCGCGGCGTGATCCCGGCGACGGCGGGGCTGGGCCTCGCATCGGTGGTGCGGGCGGGCTTGCCGCTGCTTAAAGAGGGTTGGGAGCGGCGCGGGACGATCCGGGCGGCGACGGTGGCCCTGCCCGCGCTGGGCTTCGTCGGCCTGTTCGCGGGGGTGCCGCCGGTCGGCCTGCTGCTGGGCGGGGCGGTGGTCGGCGCCGGGCTCTGGTGGACGATCCGATGAGCGCCCTCGCGCTGTTCTGGGCGGTGCTCAAGGCGTCGACCCTCTCCACCGGCGGCCTCGGCAACGCACCGATCCTGCACGCCGACCTCGTGCGAACCGGGCTCGCGACCGAAGGCCAGTTCTCGTCCGCCCTCGCGGTGGGGCAGCTCTCGCCGGGACCGAGCGGGCTGTGGGTCGTGGCCCTCGGCTACCTCTTGGGCGGAATTGCCGGGGGGCTGGCGGCGTTCGCCGCAGTGTGCCTGCCGCCGTTCGTCGTGCTCGCGGTGGCGGCGATGGTCGCGCGGGCGGGCGAGCACCCGGGCGTGTGCGGCCACGACTGGGGCTTGGGCATCGCGGGGGCGGGCGTGTCTTCCGCGGTGATGATCGGGCTGGTGCGCGTCGACGTGCGGATCGAGACGGTGACGATCGCGGTCGTAGCGACGATCCTCGGCTTCCGAACCCGGATTCCGGCGGTTTTCGTGCTGGTTGGCGCGGCGATTCTCGGTTTGCTGTGGCGATAGCGGGACTCCGTCGCCGCGTCGACATCGTGTAACATCCGCGCGTGCTGACGGCACTCTTTTGCGCCTTCGCGGACCTGGTCTCGCGGCCGCTTGCGGACGTTCCTTTTAACGCAAGCTATGGCTATATCCGAGTGAAGGCTCACTTGAACGGGCGACCGATCAGCGCGATGCTGGATACAGGGTCCGAACGATGTTGTGCCGATGTGGGACTCGCCCGGGCGGTAGGCGCGAGGCTAAAGGCCGAAACCTCTCGCATCGCATCGTTTTCTGCATGGTCGAAGGCTTGGCGTCCAACGAACCTGCGTCTCTCTCTGGATGGCCTCAAGGCCACGCATGAAGTCGTCCTCGCGACACCGCTCTCCGAGTTTGCTGGGGAGAGCGGCTCGCGGCCCGGCGTTCTCGTGGGCAGCGACTTTCTCAAGCGATTCGTGGTCGAGATCGACTATCCCAAGTCCCGGCTGCGCTTCTACGATCCTAAAGCCTACGTGCCAAGCCCCGATGCGGACGCCTTGCCCATCCGTCTCGTCAAAGGCATCCCCGTCGCCGCGCTCTCGCTAAAATTGCCGAAGTCGAAGCCTCAGAGTGTGCAGGCCGCGGTCGACACCGGCAGTAGCGGGATCGTCGCCTTCACGGGTGCCCTTGCCCGGCGTGAGCGCTTGGTCCGAAGGCTTCCGGAAGTAAAACGATACGGGATCGAGGGCTCATCGCGCGCAAAAGTATGGATTCTCGAAGGAAGTACCGAATCTCTCGGAAATCTCGATTTCGAAGGGCAAGTCTTCGTCGACGATTCGAAGAGGGGGGCGACGGGGCCTCGTTCCCCTTTCGACGCTCTGCTAGGCGGACAGCTCTTCGCAAAGTGCACCCTTACGTTCGACTATCGCCAGAGCAAGATGTACCTCGGATATCCCCAATAAGGAGGCGCCGAGTTCGGTATCGCTGCGGTCAGAGGCGTTTCCAAACTCTAAAAAGTCCTGTCGCCGTGAGAGGTTCCCGCCGATGGCTGATGGTCTTTGACCAAAGATCTCGCCGATGGGCCGCCCCGTAGCCCTAGTGG
>CAXUKB010000124.1:0-1739 GCA_964251345.1 uncultured Fimbriimonas sp.
GAGGGAGCCTGGGCCTACACCGGCATGGTGGAGGCGAACGGGGTCCGAATGGCGCTCCTAGAGAACAAAGGGCTGAACCAGGCGGGCTACGTTCGCGAAGGGGAAGCTTGGAAGGCGGCGCGCATCGTCGGCATCACCTCCGCCTCTATCGTGCTCGCCGACGACAAGGGGTTGAGGGCGCCCGTTTTCGGCCCCGACCCGAACGCCCCAATCAAGCCCAAGGCGGAGCCCGGCGCCGCGCCTTCGTTCGGTCCCGGGGGCGTGGGCGCGCCTCCCATCGGCCCGATCAATCCCGGTGGCGCGGGCTTTCCGACTCGCCCGATGCCAACGCTTCCCGATCCCTCAAGGACCCTCACGAGATGACCCGATCCCTCTTCCGCGCCCTTGGCGCCGTGTGCCTCGCGATCCCGGCGATGGCCAGCCTCGCGCAGCTTCCCGGGGCGCAGTATCCGCCGCCCAAGGGGACCCCGGTCCCCTTCGTGCCCAAGAATCGGAACGACCGGCCGAAGCCCCCGGCGAAGGCGAAGCCGGTGTGGAAGGAGTTTCCTCTCGACCCCAAAGCGACGCTGTTCCTCGATTTCACCGAGTCGAGCGCCGACGCGGTGCTCTCGATCTTTTCGCGGACCTCGGGCATCACGATCCTGCGCGACCCTTCGTTCAAGGTGCCGCTCACGGTGACGAGCGCCAGGGCGGTCAGCCTCGACAAGGCGTTCGGAATCCTGAACACCGTGCTGGGATTTCACGGCTACCAACTTCAAAAGCAGGGCGATCTGCTCGTGGTCGGCAAGATTCCGCCGCCGCAGCAGCCACCGAGTATGCCCGGCGCGCCGCCGCCCCAGCCGGTGATCAAGACCTATCCGATCGTCAACGCGAACGCCTCCCAAGTCGCGCGCGTGCTCACCGAAATCTTTGGCGCGGCGGCCCCCGCCGGCGGGAACGCGGGCGGCGCCCCGTCGTTCTCGCCTTTTCCCGGCGGCGTCTCGATGGGCGGACCGCCCCCGGGCGGAGGGCCCGCACGGGGCGCGGGCACCTTCAAGGCGACCTCCGAAGACTACAGCAACTCGGTGATCGTCCAAGCCTTGCCCGCCGATCAGACGAAGGCCGAGGACCTCATCAAGCAGTTGGACAAGCGGACCGCGCAGGCGCTCGAGTCCGAGGTGTTCACCTTGAAGTACGTGCCTTCGGATCAGGCGGTCACCGCCATCGAGGACGTGCTGACCGCGAACTCCCCCACCGGGCGCGGCGCGAAGAAGGCAGACAACAACCAAAACGGCGGCTTCTACTCCTATTACGATCGCTTCGGCTCGCAGAACCAGCACACGGCGGGCGGCCAGTCGGCGACCGCGGTCAAGCAGACGAACTCCGTCATCGTGAACGCGACGAAGGAGAACATGGATCTGATCCGGACGCTGCTGAAGAACCTCGACCAGCAGGGCGCCTTTGTCGGCACGACGTTCGTGGTGACGCTGGACAACGCGAAGGCCTCGGACGTCGCCGACCTCCTGACGAAGCTGTTCGCCCAGAAGCAAAACAACAACGACGGCTTTTTCTTTTTCGATTATTACGGCGGCAACGGCAGTAACAACAAGAGCCAATCGACCACCGACACCGACGAAAACGGTCAAATCGTGAACGTGCGCGACATCGAGGGCAAGGTCACCGTCGTCGCGGATCCGAACACGAACAGCCTCGTCATCCAGACGCAGCCAGGCAACATGAAAATGATCCGGCCCAGCATC
>CAXUKB010000124.1:1749-11881 GCA_964251345.1 uncultured Fimbriimonas sp.
GCCAGGTGATGATCGAGACCGTCATCGTCGAGGCGAATCTCGACAAGACGGACAAACTCGGGGTGGAATACGGCACGCTCGGCAGCGTGCTCAATGGCGGCGACACCGGCTCGGGCTCCATCGACTTCGGCATCGCTTCGGCGACGGACCTTCAGGGCCTGAAGTACACGATCGGCAACCCCGATTACAAAATCTTCCTCAACGCCGTCTCGTCCGACTCGCGGTTCAAGGTGCTCGACACACCCCGCATCTTCACCTCGAACAACGTCAAGTCGGTGATCAACGTGGGCCAGAAGCTGCCCTATATCACGAACACCACGACCAACGCGCTGGGCGGCGTCGTCTCGAACTACACCTTCGAGCCGGTGGCGGTGAATCTCACCGTGACGCCCCGAATCACCGCCAACGGGCAGGTCACGATGGACGTGATCCAATCGGCGGACGATCTCCAGGGGTTCACCTCGTACAACGCCCCCATCATCAACAACCGCTCCGCCCAAACCACGGTGTCGGTCGCGGACGGCGAGACGATCGTGCTGGGCGGCATCATCCGGCAGACCACCACGGATTCGAAGGTTAAGGTGCCGATCCTCGGCGACCTGCCCCTGCTCGGCTACCTTTTCCGCTCGACCTCTCGCCAGAAGGGCCAGACCGAATTGATGGTGTTTCTCACCCCACATGTCGTTCGCACGAACGCCGATGCGCAGAAGCTTCGCAAAAACCAGACGGACGATCTCACGAAGCCTTCGCAGGACGACCTCAAGCGACACGTGCCGCCGGTCAAGGTCGACGGGGGCTGACGACGGAAGCCCCTCCCAATTTGGAGAGGGGCTTCGTCTCTTACGCGCGCTTGCGACGACGCAGGAGGGCGATCGCGCCCAAGCCGAGCGGGGCGAAGCTCGCGGGTTCGGGAACCGGCGCGTAGACCACATGGCCGAGGCGGTCGGCGGTGGCGTTAGGGTTAAGCCCCATTGGATCGGTCGCGTCGTAGCCGGAAGCGGTGTAGCCGTAGGCTTGAGCGGTTCGGAAGGTCACGCGATCGCCGGCCTGGGTTTTGGGGAAGCCCATGTTGAGCGGATCGTTCGTAAGGAAGCTCCACGGGATCGCGAACTCGATGCCCGTCAGCCCGGCGGTGGTGCCAGGAACGTTGGCGAAGGTGAACCCGGTGCCCGTGAGGTCGGACTTGGCGCCGGTGGACGGAATAAACGCGTCATTGTTCGTCACCTCGAATCCGAGATCCGAACCCGCAGTCGACCGGTAGCCATCGACGTTGAGGTAGATGTTCGCGAAGTTTCCGGGTGAGGAGGCGAGGTCGCCGGTCTCGGTGATCAGGCCGTAAACGTAATTCGCGTCGGACCGGAGGTAAGCCGTGTAGCTCGCTCCGTTGTTCGTCGCGACCACCGAGGAAAAGTTGCTCGATGGCGCGTTGTCGTCGTGAGTGATGTGATAGCCGGTGACGCCGTTCCACTCGGCGCCTTTGATGCCGTCGACGGCGACCTGGGCCATTGCTGAGCTGCCAACGGCGAGGAATCCGATAAGCAGGGAAGATTTCAAGTTCATCTTTGACTCTTTCGATGGCGAATGTCGACCACCGAGAAACACTATATAGAGGGATAAAGAAGCCTGCATAGTGCTAGCTGTCAAATCTCGTAATATTGCGATGCTTTGGTAATCTTTTGTGTGTCGTCTGACGGTGTACTCTACACCTTGAAGCACGAGTCACCCAGCGAACCCAACCGCAGGTTAGAGGGACGACGTCGGTTCGGGGACAAGAGGCTCGACACGAACCCTTACTTCGTCGCGAAGCTCACGAACGCGCTCGACAGATTGCCCCGCGGGATCGTCAAGCCCCAATCGTTGGAGAGAATGAACTTTGCGGGCAGGCCTCGGCACCGACGCCGCAACCCATCGTGATCACCCGCTCGAATTCTTTCACCCTGTGCTGAGTGAAAATCTTTCGCTCTTGACCGTCCATCGGAACGCCAATCTCTCCCATCGCCTCGGCGGCGATCGGGTTAAAGAACGCTTCGGCCATCTAGAGCGCCCGCGTTATGAAGGCACACGAGCAAAGCCGCGTTTACGCCTTTACCGCTAAGAGTTCGGGGGACTCGTCGAACAATCGCCTCTTGAGAGCGAACGATGCGCTCACCAAGAGAATGAGAGCGGGAACCTCGACAAGCGGGCCAACGACCGCCGCGAGAGCTTGACCGCTCGTGATTCCAAACACCGCCACGGTCACCGCGATCGCAAGCTCGAAGTTGTTCCCGCTGGCGGTGAAGGCGAGCGTTGCGGTCTTGGGGTAGTCCGCGCCTGCCTTCCTACCGAGCAGGAAGCTCACGAAAAACATGACCACGAAGTAGATCGCGAGCGGAACGGCGATCCGCACCACGTCAAGCGGGATTCGCGTTATTACGTCCCCTTTGAGAGAGAACATGATAACGATGGTTGCGAGAAGAGCCACCAAGGTTATTGGCCCGACCTTCGGCAAGAACCGCGTCGTGTACCATTCTTCTCCCTTGACCTTGAGTGCAACGAACCGCGTAAGCATCCCCGCGAAGAACGGAACGCCAAGGTAGAGCATCACGCTTCCGAAGATTTGCCCGACGCTCACGGGCACTAACGCGCCCGACAGCCCAAACAGCGGAGGAAGCACAGTGACGAACAGCCATGCGTACACTCCGAAGAACAGCACTTGGAAAATAGAGTTGAAGGCGACGAGGCCCGCCGCGTAGTCGTTGTCGCCCTCGGCAAGGTCGTTCCACACGAGGACCATCGCGATACACCGCGCCAGCCCGACGAGGATTAAGCCCGTCATGTACTCGGGCTTGTCCCGAAGGAACGTGATTGCGAGCGCGAACATCAGCACGGGGCCGACCACCCAGTTTTGCAGGAGCGACACGGCAAGGATTCGCTTGTTCTCAAAAACGGCGTGAAGCCTCTCGTATCTCACCTTGGCAAGAGGCGGATACATCATGAGGATGAGGCCGATTGCGAGAGGAACGTTGGTCGTGCCGACGCTCATGCCGCCAATGACGCGCCCCATTCCCGGCACGAAGCGACCGAAAGCAATTCCTGCCGCCATCGCGAGGAATATCCAAAGTGTGAGGAAGCGATCAAGAAAGCCAAGGCGTTTGCGGCAGCCCTGAATCACGAGGGCAACTCGGGCTTCGTCGCGCGGATGAACGCGCCCATGATCTTCCCGTCAAGCGCGGCCTTCTCATCGTCGGTCATGTTCTTCACACCCTCGGGTGCCCAAGTTCCCTCGATCTGAGAGAACACATAGCGGCGCGTCGGTTCGATGCTTGCCCTCGTGAATCCCGCCGTCGAGAGCCGCGAGAGGTACTCGCCTCGCTCAAGAGCGCCCGCGACGCACCCAACGTAAAGCTCCATGTCGTGCCGTACCGCTTCGGGAATGTCGCCCTCGACGACCACGTCCGACACGGCCAAGCGGCCACCCGCTTTGAGGACTCTGAACGCCTCGCGAAGCACGCGGTCTTTGTCCACCGACAGGTTGATCACGCAGTTTGAGATGATGACGTCGACCGACGCATCGTGGAGAGGAATCGACTCGATGTGTCCCTTGATGAAGCGCACGTTCTCCGCGCCCGCTTCGGCCTTGTTCTTTTCCGCAAGGGCAAGCATCTCGTCGGTCATGTCTAACCCATAGGCGAATCCCGTTGGCCCGACTCGGCGCGCGGAAAGAAGAACGTCGATACCGCCGCCGCTTCCAAGGTCAAGAATCGTCTCACCCGCGTTGAGCTGAGCAAGGGCCGTGGGGTTGCCGCATCCGAGCGACGCCAGCAAAGCCGCCTCGGGAATCTCCGACGCCTCAAGGTCCGAGTAAAGGTTGCTCGTAATGGGGTCCTCGACGTTGGAGCAACAAGCCGATTCGCCGACGGCTTCACCGCAGCAACACGAGCCCACGCCGTTGTTCAGCACCCTCAGCGCCGCCTCTCCGTACTTCTCGCGAACTAGGTCGCGCACGTCCTCTCGGTCTCTCATCGTCTCGCTCATCGCTCTTTCCTCCCTAGCAACAGTCACCTTGCTCAGTCTCGTTCGGGTCTTCGCCGAGGTAGGCCGCAAGCCTCGTCAAGGCCGCGCGGTTGACCCCGCAAATCATGTTTTTGCCACGCCGCTCCATCGTGATGAGCCCCGCGTTCCGAAGCTCCTTAAGGTGGAAGCTCACGGTTGAAGTCACCTTTTCGGACCCCGTGACCGAGCAACAGACCTCGCCAACGGTTGGCCCAACGACGGGCCGAACCTCGCCCTCGTCGTCGACCGCCACGGGGCAACAGCACGTGCGAAGGAAGGTGAACATCCGCAGACGTGTCGGATCACCGAGGGCCTTAAACATCGCCGACGCCTCAAGCTCGTCCATGCCGAGATCATAGCACAACGATTCTAGAAATATAGAATCGTACGACTCTCTAGTTTTTTGTCTCTAACAACGAGAGGGGCAACACGAGCCGAAAGGATGCGATTCTAAACCCCGATGGCTCGTGAGAACGCTAATCTGTCCTCGATGAACGATGTTCCCGATTGGCGGCGCGGGCTCGTTGCGATAGGATGGATCGCCGCGGGTCTCTTCTTCGCCATTCGAGACAGAAGGGTAATTTGGAGAATCGTCCCGGTGTGCCTCTTTGTCGCAGGGTGCTTCGCGCCTCCCTCGGTTCGTCTTAGGATCGCGCAAAAGGTCAAACGGTAGAATCTCCCCGTACCCGCCCTTAGCTCAGTGGATAGAGCCCTCGCCTTCTAAGCGAGTTGTCGCGCGTTCGAGTCGCGCAGGGCGGGCCATAACCCCGAGGTGGGGTGCAACACGCCGGCGTGTCTTTCCCGTGACTCGCCCATCATCGTGGGTGTGCTCGGTGCTCTCGACGCGGACCCCGATACAGGCGCAGTGCCGGCGCTCTGGGAACGTCGGCACGAGAGCGGTTCCGCCCACGCGGGCACGAGGGCATCCCATGCCTACGGGATGCCCTCAAATTAGTGGGCGCGCCTTCTACGCTGAGCGAGGGAGACAAGGCGCATTGCGACTCTAAAAGGATTCGTCCCGTCAGCATCCGCCGAATCGGACCTCACACCGAGCGCTTTGAGGAACTTGGCGGCGAGGCCCCACCCTCTTCGCCTGGATCGACAAAAGGTTCAGACCGCATTAAAGCCGCGTCATGGCGATCGTCGTTTTCATCCGAAGTCGGTAAGGTGGAAAGGGATGGAAATAAACGCAAACAAAGCGCTCTGGGAAAAAGGAGACTTCACGAAGATCGCCGACGCCATGAGGGAGAGCGGCGAGAGGTTCGTCCGTAACCTCGACATCACAAAGGAGCTGCGAGTGCTCGATCTGGCCTGTGGCGATGGCACGACGGCGATTCCCGAGGCCGAACTGGCCGGAGAAGTGCTGGGCGTCGACATCGCGACGAACCTCGTCGTGGCAGGCAACAGGCGGGCTCAAAAGTTGGGCCTCGAGAATATTCGGTTCCAAGAAGGCGACGCGTGTGACCTTCAGGGAATCGAGGACCATTCGTACGATCTCGTCGTCACGATTTTCGGCGCGATGTTCGCCCCGCGGCCGTTCGACGTCGCCCGAGAAATGGTGCGCGTGAGCCGACCCGGCGGGCGGATCGTCATGGGCAACTGGATTCCCAACGATCCGACGCTTGTCGCACAGATCCTGAAGATCAGCTCCGCCTTTTCGCCGCCGCCTCCGGATGGATTCATCAGTCCGATGACCTGGGGCGTCGAGAGTCACGTCATCGATCGCTTCGGCGCGGCGGGCGTTCCCGAACGGAACGTCTCTTTTTCGAAGGAGACGTTCACGATGCGATTCGCCGGAACGCCTTCCGAGTTTTTGGCCGAGTTTCGCCGCTATTACGGCCCTACGATGAACGCGTTCGAGGCGGCGGGGCGTGCCGGACTCGCCGACGAACTCCAACGTCAGCTCGAGGTCTTGTTCGACGCACAGAACACGTCACCCGATCCGAACCAGACGATCATTCCCGCGACGTTCCTGCGGGTGGCCGTGCTCGTGTAAGGGCCGCCCTTGGATTCGCCATCGATGGCATTTCGAGACGGGGAAACGAGACTCATCGCCGGATAGAAAGCGTTCGCTCCGTCGGCAAAGGGATGTAGGGCTCGGCGCGATGAGCCGTCAACGTCGCGGAAACTCTTGCGCAATCGGGTAAGCGAAACGTTTATTTAGGGCGTAGACTGGAGGCATGACCGGCGCGTTGCTGCTCCTCTCCGTTCTGGCTCCAAAGTGGGAGCTCACCCTCAACCAGACCTTCGACGGCCCGAAGGGCAAGGCGCCCGACCCGGCCGTATGGGGACGCGACCTCGGTCCCGCGCCCTACAACAACGAGTTGGAGACCTACACCGACGGGAACGCCAACGCGTTCCTCGACGGACAGGGCCACCTCGTTATCGAGGCGCGCAAAGAGCCGAAAGAGGGACGGGCGTACACCTCGGCGCGCCTAAAAACGGAGGGCAAGTTCGCCCAACGGTACGGGAAGATGGAGGCGCGTATGATGCTGCCGCGAGGACGCGGAATATGGCCGGCGTTCTGGATGCTCGGCGCCGACATCGGCAAGGCCAGTTGGCCCGGATGCGGCGAGATCGACATTCTGGAGAACATCGGCAAGCATCCCGACACCGTCTACGGCACCCTTCATGGCCCCGGCTATTCAGGCGGCGCGGGCATTCAGAACAAGGTCGACGACACGACCCTCAGCACGGCGTTCCACAAGTACGCCGTCGAGTGGACGCCCGAAAAGATCGTTTGGCTTTTCGACGACAAGCCCTTTCACACCGTCGAGGCGAAGGACGTGGGCAACAAGAAGTGGCCTTTCGAGCAGCCGTTCTTCATCATCCTGAACCTCGCCGTCGGTGGCGGCTTCCCCGGCAATCCCGACGAGACCACCACCTTTCCGCAGCGGCTCGTCGTCGACTACGTTAAGGTTTGGAAGGACGCCAATCTCGTGGTGGACGACGCGGCCCTCGCCAAGCGCCATGCCGAGCGGATGGCGGGCAACGCGAACTATAAGTACCCCGGCCCGACGACGCTCCCCGGAACCGTCAAGCTCGCCGACTACCTCCCGGGAGGCGAAGGCGTGGGCTACCACGACACGGACGACAAGAACGAGGGAGGCGCCTACCGAACCGATGGCGTCGACATCGGCGCATCGGGGATGCCGGAGGCACCCTGGTCGATCGGTTGGACGAAGCCGGGCGAGTGGCTCGCCTACGGGGTGGACGCTTCAGAAGACGGCGGCTACGACATCGAGCTTCAAACCACGAGCGAAGGGTCGGGAGGTCGAATCTCGCTCGAGGTGGACGGCAAGCGGGCCGGCGCGGTGACGGTCCCGAACACCGGCGGCTGGAGCAACTGGCGGGGGGTTCCGATGGGTCACGTGAACCTCACGAAAGGACGCCATTCCCTTAAGCTCTTGCTGGAAACGGCGGGGCCGGGCGGATCGGTGGGCAATGTGGCGTCTCTGCGGTTTACGAAGGCGTAGGACGAAAGGATGCTTCCCGCCCTCATGTCGCTCGCCCTTCTGCCCGGCCAAGTCGCCGCGCAAAGGACGGGTGTGGCCCTCTACGACAAGCCTGCCGTCTGGTCGAGCAACGTCGGTTCCGGCGTGCCCGACTTCTGGGTCCGGCCGGGCTACAAGGTCGCCCTCGTGGCGGACGATCTCAAGAACGCCCGCTTTATGGTCGTCGACGGCAAGGGGAATCTCTATCTCAGCCGCCCCGACTACAAGCCGACCCGCGGCGACATCCTTCTTTACAAGAAGAAGGGCGACGGCTACACGCTGGCGGGCACCGTCGTGAAGGGCTATCCGAGCGTCCACGGGATGGATCTTCACGACGGCTGGCTTTGGTTCACCCAGTCGGGATCGGTCCACAAGGTCCAGCTCGGCGGCGACGGGATGCCCTCCGGCGCGGTCGAAGACGTGCTGACCGGACTCCCGGAGGGCGGCCACTGGTGGCGTCCGATCCTCGTCGTCAAGGACGGCTTCTTCACCGGAATCGGCGATCCGGGCAACCTGACCGACCTGCGCGGAAAGACCGATTCGAAGCTCGCCGACCGCGAGAAGATCTGGAAGTACTCGCTCGACGGCAAGACCCGCACCCTCTGGGCATCGGGCATCCGCAACACCGAGAAGTACGAATTCCGGCCCGGCACCGAAGAGCTTTACGGCGCGGATCACGGCAGCGACTGGTACGGCGGACCGCTCGGCGAGAACGAACACCATCCCCAGCCGGTGACCGACGCCTACCCTCCCTGTGAGTTCAACCGTTACGTCCAGGGCGGCTTCTACGGCCACCCCTTTCTCGTGGGCATGAACGTGCCGCGTCTGGAGTTCGCCAAGGATCCCGAGATCGACACGATCGCCGCGACCGCCATCCCGCCCGTTTGGCCCCTGGGGCCCCATTGGGCGCCGAACGGCTGGACCTTCGCCGCGAAGGACGGCGCAATTCCCCGGGGCGACGCCGCGATCGCCTGTCACGGTTCTTGGAACCGCTCGGTCAAGAGCGGCTATCGCGTCGAGCACATCATGTTCGACGCGGCGACAGGCCAGCCGTACGGCAGTCTCATGCTCGTCTCGACCCTGGGAAAGAACGGCGATCAGCTCGGCCGTCCGGTCGACGTGGTCGAGGAGCCTAGCGGCGACCTCCTGTTCTCCGACGACCAGGCAAACCGCATCTACCGGATCTCGAAGGTGAAATGAAAAACTTCCCCTCTCTCCTCGGCGGGAGAGAGGCTGGGGGTGAGGGGATCGCGCTTCGAACGTGGATCGCCCTCGCCCTCGCCCCTCTCCTGATCGCCGCCGTCCAAGAGCCCGCCAAGAAGCCGAGCGAGCCGCTCAAGAGCCCGCCGCGAGCCTACTTCACGGCGCACTGCCAGCGGTGCCACGGCGTCGACGGCGATCACTTTATTCCCGGCTTCGCCGACGAGCCCGAGACCAAGCTGCGCGCGGACATCGTCCGGATGGCCGAAGGCCCCGGCGGCGCGCCCCTTAAGCCCGAGGACGTCGACGTGCAGGTGGCCTACCACCGCTTGATGTCGTCCGAGCGGCCGTTCGTCTCGTGGACCTCCCGCGATGGCCTGACGCTAAAAGGCGAGGTGACCGACGGCGCGAAGCTCACCTCGAACGTGGGCGAGCCGAAGGTCGACGAAGACGGCGCCTGGACCCTGACGCTGCCGAGCGAGGCCGACTTCACCAAGCTGAAACTGACGGCGACCTTGGACAAGAAGGAGACCGTCTTCGCGCCCTCGGAGTCGCCCTTCTCAAAGGCGACGAAAGAAGGGGAGAAAGGGAGTTGAGTCCGGAGAGATTCCTCTGAGTTCGACGCGTTTCTCTCTTTCCTATGCAAACAGCGATTCTCTTTTGGAGAGGGTCAGGGAAATCCGTTGTAGCGCAAGGCTTGCCCTAACAACATTTGGTTTTCGAAAGTGTTGGCGTTCGTACGAAGCAGTGGGACGTCACCCCTTCCTTTCGCGGATGGCTTGTGCCGGGAGAGGTAAGGGGCCGGGGGATAGAGAGCGGGAGGATTGTGCATGGGCGATTTTGAAATGTGGGCGTCAACCTCCCCCTTCCAACTGCGGCACGGAGACAGCGCAGTTCCCCTCGGTAGACCCTTCTCACAGGAACGAAAGATATTGAAAACCCTCGACCGAAGTGGAAACGGAAGTGGCTCCAACGTCGAGAGACTGCCCGAAGGCTGCGCCTCCGACTACAACGCTCCGCGTTAACTTATTGACGCATAGGACTCTCGCGTCTACGCCAGGATCGCTTCGGCTTCCTTCCACACCTCGTCCGGCAAGGACACCCCGCTCGCCTTCGTGTTCGCCTCGAGTTGCTCCACCGACGACGCGCCGACGATCACCGACGAGATGCCCGGCTCACGAAGGCACCAGGCGAGGGCGAAGGTGCCGAGGTCATGGCCCTTCGACTCCGCGAACGCCTTGAGCTTCTGCACCTTCGTGAGCGTCTCGTCGTTCAGGTCGTTCTTCATGAACATGTTGCTCGACTCGTCCGCGCCGCGCGAACCCGTGGGAGCCGATTGGCCCGGCAGGTACTTGCCGGTCAGGATGCCCTGGGCGAGCGGGGAGAACACGACCTGACCCATGCCG
>CAXUKB010000125.1:0-10847 GCA_964251345.1 uncultured Fimbriimonas sp.
GCCGTGGGACTCGCCATGATTGCGGGAATGCTCGCCCTCGCGGGCCGCCCCAACGGAGAAGCTCGATGAGAAGACTCTTCGGTCCCCTGCTCGCCGTCATTTTGGCGGCAAGCCTCCTGACCCTCGGCGTGGGCCAGGAGATCCCCGTCGGCCGCCTTACCGGGCGGGTCACCATGGAGGAGAACGGAAAGCCGCTTCCCGGCGCGCTGGTGACCCTCTCACTGAAGGGCGCGGCCGACGACGATCGGCCCGAAGTGAAGGGCGTCGAAACGGACGAGAACGGCGAATACGCCTTCCGCAGCGTGCCTGCGGGCGACTACACGGTCGAGGTCTCCGCGAAGGAGCACCGGACGAAGGCGACTCGCGTCGAAATCGCCGAGGGCAAGGCGAAAACCGCACGGTTCGTCGCCGAGCCGGACGATCCGTACCTCAACCTCTACGCGAGCCAAAAGGTGTTCACCCCCGGCGAGACGCCGAAGGTCGAGTTGCACGGATTCGTGCCCCAGGAAGACGTGCGCCTCCAGGTCTATCGCCTCGATACCGACCGCGTGGCGCGGGAAGGCGGGATTCAGGCGGCGATCGAGCCTCTCGCGCGGCCCGACGACGCGGCGAAGCTTGAGGGCACCGGCGAGCGAGTCAAGGACATCAAGGCATTAGTGGCCGACCGCGACGCCGAAGGCGCGTTCGTCGAGACCCTGCCCGTCGGCGCGCTAAAGGAGGGCGTCTACTTCGTCCGCTGCTCCGCCGGAGAGCAGAAGGCGAGCACCGTGCTGCTCGTCTCGAAGCTCGCGCTCGTCACGAAGAACGGTGCGGACGGCAAGACGCTCTGCTTTACGACGGACCTCGTCACGGGCAACCCCGTCGCGGGAGCCTCGATCTTGGCGTCGGACCGAAGCGAACTGGCGCGAACGGATGCGCAGGGTCTGGCCATCGTTCGGGTGGCTCAGAGCGACGAACGCCCCGTGGTGATGGCTCGGCAGGGCGAGTCGGTCGCCCTCGTGAACTTCTACCGGAGCCGCGACGAAGCCGCAAAGGTCTGGATCGACGCCTACTGCGAGCGGCCGGCCTACCGTCCCGGCGATCCGGTCCAGTTCAAAGGATTCGTGCGCCGCGTGGACGGCGATGGCTACCGCTTGCCGGGTGGGGGCGACGTCGCGGTCACGATCAAGGATCCGGACGGCAATCCGCTCCAGACGCTTTCGCTGCCCCTTTCTCCGCACGGCTCCTTCCACGGCTCGTTCACCACGAGCAAGGAGGGCAAGCCCGGCAGTTACGCCATCGAGTGCGCCGCTTTCGGGGGCAAGAGCGCGGACGCGGGCGCGAACGTCGTAGCCTACCGGAAGCCCGAGTTCTCGATCGAGGTTACGCCGGACCGAGACCACGTCGCCATGGGCGACCGCGCCTCCGCGACGGTCGAGTGCAAGTACTACTACGGCGCTCCGGTGGTGGGCGCGAAGGTGAAGGCCACCGTCTATCGCTCTCCCGTGTTCACCTACGAAGACGAGGACGGCGACGTGACCGACGGGGAATCGTACGACGGCGGCGAGTACAGCCAAGAGGTCCAGGCGGTCACCGACGCGGCGGGCCGCGCCAAGATCCAGTTCGACACGCGCGGCGAGAACGATCCCGACGTGCTGACGAACGATTACGATTACACCGTGAGCGCCGCCGTGACCGAAGACGGTGGCAAGCTGTTCGACGGCGAGGGCAAGGTCCGCGTGACCCGGGGCGATTTCGGGATGTCGATGCGGATTCAAAATCCCATCCTGGTGCCGGGCGACACCGCCCAGATCCTCGTCAAGACGACTTCCCCGACCGACGCCAAGAAGCCCGTCGGAGGGCGTACGGTGACCGTGGAGTCGGGCGTCGAGGCGTACTCGACGGAGGCAAAAGCCTCCACCTTCGTCCGGCGCGACACCTTTACCGCGACGACCGGTGCGGACGGCACCGCCCTCCTGCGCGTCCCCGTTCAGAAGGCGGAGTCGCTCACCTTCCACGCGAAGGCGAGCGACGACGCGGGTCGCCCCATCGTCGCCGAGGCATGGGCCTACGTCGAGGGCTCTCCTGCCGCCGCCGAGTCGCAGCGGGGTGAGCTTAAACTCACCCTTGACCGGCAGGCCTATAAGGAGGGGGACCGGGCCAAGCTCCTCCTGCAGACCGATACCCCGGGGGGTACCGCTTTGGTGGCGGTCCAAACCGATCGCGTCCTCTGGCACCGGCTCGTGCCCCTTACTACCGCGACGACGATCGTCGAAGTACCGGTCGTCAAAGAATACGCGCCAAACGTGTACATATCCGCGGCGTACGTTCGAGATAAGCGGTTCCTTCAGGCCGACCGCCGTTTGCGCGTCGACCGTGAGGATCGTCGCCTTAATATTGAAGTTAAGCCCTCGAAAGATATCTATTTACCCGGTACATCCGCCCGGGTGACCATTCGCACGACCGACGCGGAGGGCAAGCCGGTTCCTTCCGAGATATCCCTTGGAACCGTCGATCGCGGCGTTTACGACATTGCGAAGGACACGACGGATCTGTACGCGTCGCTCTATCCCGAGCGGTCGAACGGCGTTCGCACGGACTACTCGTTCCCCGAGATCTACCTCGACGGGGGAGACAAGGGGACGTCCAAAGTCCCTCTCCGTAAGGAGTTTCGCGACACCGCCTCGTGGACGCCCGCGGTTTGGACGGGACCATCTGGGGAGGCCACGGTGGACGTTCCGCTTCCGGACAACCTCACCGAGTGGCGCGTCACCGCTATTGGCATGAGCGACGCCTCGCAGACCGGCATGGCCACCGCCTCGTTCAAGGCACGCAAGCCGCTGATGGTCCGCCTGGGCCTGCCGCAGTTCCTAGTGGAAGGCGACCATCAGCGGTTGACCGCGACGATTTCGAACGATACGGGCAGGGACGCGGACGTAAGCCTGAACGTTCAGGCCACGGGTCTACGCCTGACCGACGACATTCCGAAGACGGTTCACGTTTCCGCCGGAACGCCCCAGACGGTCGATCTGACCGTCGACGCCTTGGGCGCGGGCACCGCGAGCCTCGCCGTGCGCGCCCTCATCCCGGGGGGCGAGAGCGACGGCGTCCAGCAGTCTTTCCCCGTGCTCGCCCACGGCCGCCCCGTGCTGGAGACCCGCGCGGGGGAGGGCGACGCCGACTTCTCGCTTGCCCTTTCCGGCAAGACGGATCCGAAGCTCGGCACCCTCAAGATCACCGTCAGTCCGACGATCGCGGGCGATCTCGGCAAGGCGCTGGACGGCCTCATCGACTTCCCTTATGGCTGCGTGGAACAGACGATGAGCCGCTTTATGCCCGCCGTGCTCGTCGGAAAGGCGGTGCGCGACCTTGGCCTGCCCGCGCCCAAACGGCTCGACAAGCTGCCGGAGATCACCCGCGACTCGCTCGCCCGACTTGCTCGGATGCGCCACTCCGACGGCGGTTGGGGCTGGTGGGAGTACGACGAGAGCGAGGCGTTCATGACCGCGCTCGTACTCGACGGTCTCGACCGCGCCCGGGGGGCGGGGGTCGGCATCGATGTCGCCAACACAGCCGCCGCCGTGAAGTGGGGCATGGGCTACCTCGCGGACAAGACGAAATCGAAGGACGTGTCGGACCGCGATCGTCTTTATCTCGTCTACGCCCTCCTCCGTTGGGGGGAGCGAGATGCGACGAAGTTCCTGGCCGGGGTGAGCCTCCAGGACCGCCTGGACGAAAACAAGGAGCATCGCCCCACCGCCGCCGAGCTTGCGACGGCCATCCTCGCCTACCACGAGGCCGGCCGCGAGACGGGCGGACTGGTGGACCGCTTGCTCAAGAAGGCACGCGTGGGCGAGGAGACCGTCACTTGGGCTCCGGAAGACGACGCATGGGGCGGCGAGTCGACCGCCCTTGCCCTCGTGGCGCTGGAGAAAGCGCGGCCGGATAGTCCGCTGCTGCCCCGCGTGGTGCGCGGTCTGATGAGCGAACGCCAAGGCGACGGATGGTCCTCGACCCGCGACACCGCCTATGCGCTCGTCGGCCTCACCGCCTATCTGACGCGCACGCAGGAGCTTTCCGGCACGTCGACGGCCACGATCATGGTGAATGGCCAAGCACGAGGAACGTTCACCCTCGATCCACGCGCGGCCGATCCGGCGCGAACGGTGCAGATCCCTCGTTCGGAGCTGGGCGGCGAAGCGAAGATCCGGATCGAGACGACCGGCCATGTCTACCGTACCATCGCCCTCTCCGGCTTCGAGGTCGCCAACCCGCTGGAGGCGCGATCGACCGACCGCGACCTGACCGTCGAGCGTAAGACCTTCCTGATGGAGCCCCGGCGCGACAAGTCGGGCGAGATGCGCCTCCTGCCGAGCGAGCGGCCCGTCACCGAGTTCCGGAACGGGGACGTGATTCGCGTGGAGCTGACGATCCACAGCGACGTTCCCCGCGAGTTCGTGCTCGTGGAGGAGCCCACGCCTTCCTCCTGCCGGGTCTCCGAACGGACGGAGCTGGAGGAAGGGGAGACGAAAGACTGGTGGTGGTCGCGCACCGTGGTGCTGGACGACCACCTCGCCTTCTTCGCCCGCGACCTGCCCAAGGGCGAGAGCAAGATCGTCTATCACATGCGCGCGGAGACCGCCGGCCGCGCCGTCGCCCTTCCTGCCCGCGCCGAGAACATGTACGATCCCGGACGGTGGGCCTCGACCGCCGAGACAGGCGTGACGGTGGCCCGATGAGACTCCGAAGAGGGTTCCCCTTGCCGTGGCGGCGAAACGCGATTGTCTCCGAAAGAGCTTTATCGCGAACGGCAGCGGCGGTTTCCGAACAGAACGAACCAGCCCCGGTCCCTTCCGTTCACGCGGGATCTGCGACAGAGGTTCCTCTTCGCGGCGGCAAGAGGAGGGGGGGCGTGCTGACCGCGCTGGCCGCCCTGCTTGCTCTCGCCGCCGGAGCGGCGGCGATGATGTCCGTTCCGACCGAGACCGTCGTGGGGGGCTACGCCACGACCCTAAAGGGCCGCTCCGGGAGCCAGCGTCACAACGCGGGCCTTGCTCTCGCGCGGCTCGTCGGCGCAAGAATCGCGCCGGGCGCGACGTTCTCGTTCAACCGCCGCGTCGGCACTTTCTCCCGCGACCGGGGCTTCCGAAGGGCCCCGGTGAGCTACAACGGCCAGCTCGTCGACGACTGGGGCGGCGGCGTCTGCCAGACGTCGACCACCCTCTACAACGCTGCGCTGCTCGCGGGCATGGAGATCGTTGAGCGCAACCATCACCGTTTCGCGCCCTCCTACGTTCCGCCGGGGCGCGACGCCGCCGTCGCCTTCTCGGGCGTCGATCTGCGCTTCCGCAACCCCTACGCCTTTCCCTTGCGCGTGGTCGGGCGGATCGAGGGTGACCGGCTTAGGATCGCGCTCGTGGGTCCCCACGCCCCGCCGGTGCGTCCGCAGGTCTCGTCGATGGTGACCAAGGTCCTCCCTTCCGAGACGTTCGTCCTTGGGGGCGACGCCGGCCGCCACAGGGTGCGAAACACGGGCAAGGCGGGCTTCGCCGTGGATGTCGTCCGCACCATCGGCGACCGCCGCGAGACGATCTCCCACGACACTTATCCTGCGATGAACCGCGTGGTTCAGGTCGACCCTTGAAGCGAGGACAAGCCTCGACGCGGGCGTCACTTCCGGGTTCGGAAGCGCTTGCGAGCCTCACCGTCTGATTCCCACCGACAAGCACCCGGAACCGCCGGTCGGTAACTCCAGACTAAATGGCTCATGCCGACCGTTCGGACACCCGTCGCCGAGCTCGAGTACGAGGCGCGAGGCTCCGGGACGCCGGTGCTCTTCCTTCACGGCTTTCCCGACTCTCCCCGGACTTGGGACGCCGTTCTCGAACGGCTCGACGGCATCCGAGCGATCGTGCCCTACCAGCGGGGTTACGGCGGATCGAAGGTCACCGACGATGCGGCCAAGAGCGGAGAGCCCGCCTCCCTCGCCATGGACGTGCTGCAACTCGCGGATGCGCTGGGGCTCGCCGAGTTTTACATCGTGGGTCATGACTGGGGTTCGCGCGCGGCCCTCAACGCTTCCTCCCTCGCACCCGGACGCGTGAAGGGGATCGTCGCCCTCGCCAGCCCCTACGTGATGTACGCCGGCGGCGAAATGCCACCGAAGCAGATTCAGGCTCACTGGTACCAGTGGTATTTCAATACGGGTGAAGGGGCGACCCACCTGTCGACCAACCCCTTGCCTCTTTGCCGCCGCTTGTGGGAAGTTTGGTCCCCCAATTGGAAGTTTACGGACGAGGAGTTCAACGAAACCGCACGCGCATGGGGAGGCGATGGGTGGGCCGAGACGACACTCCACTCCTACCGGTACCGCCATCACACGGAACCTGGGGTGCCGCACTACGCGAAAGAGGCCGCCTTCCTCCTGAATAATCCCAAGATCGAGGTGCCTACGCTCTACGCCCACGGCCTCGCAGAGGGGTGCAACCTGCCCGACTCCGCCGACGGGCAGGAAGAATGGTTCGCTCACTATGAGCGAACCGACGTGCCCCTTGCGGGCCACTACATTCAGCGCGAACGGCCGGATCTCGTGGCGGAGTTCGTCAGGAGAATGCTCTAGGGTCGCTCCAGCCGTACCACCAGCATCGGCTCGTAGAACGCGATCGGACGGTCACCGTTCATCTCTAGGCCCGCCGCTTCCCGGATCGACGCCGGAGCCGAGGCGGCGTGCCGCTCCAACTCGACGATCGTCTCGGGCGACGTGCCGGACTGGTGCGTCCACCAGCCAAACTCAAGCCGGTACGGCACCATCGTGTCGAGCGTCCAGACGAGCCCCGCCTCGCGAAACAATGTTCGCCATCCGTCCACGGTTCGCGAGTCGAAGTGGGACGGATCGCGCAGGCGTTGCCAACGGTCGAACCAGGCGGAAGCTTCCGCCGTGGGAGATACGCCGTCGGCCATCACGAAGCGTCCCCCGGGGCGGAGCACCCGACGGACTTCGGCCAGAAAGCGGGGGACGTCCCAGAAGTGGTGCGGGGCGTGGCGCGCGGTCACGAGATCGAACGTCGCATCTCCGAAGGGCAGGTTCTCGGCCTCACCCTGTATGAATCGAGCGGGGGAGCCCTTAGCCCGGGCCTGCGCCAGCATCCCTTCCGAGACGTCCAGACCAATGACGTCCACCCCCTTTGCCGCGAGCGCGAAAGCGGTATTGCCCGTCCCGGTCGCGACGTCGAGCGCTCGTTCCCCGGGTTGCGGGTCGGCGTACTCGACGAGCACCGGGAGCGAGGCCCCTTGGCTGTGAACGGTACTGGTCGCGTACAGGGCGGCCTGTCGGTCGAACTGATCTTTGCTCTCCACGGATCTATCTTGCCTTGCTTGAAGGCAGAAGCAGGCTCGATCATGGTTATGCCGAGTATAAGTCCTTTGAATGATCCCGCTCGAGTGGTACCGGAACTTCGTCGCCGTCTACCGGGCGGGAACCGTCTCGGGCGCGGCGCGGACACGCAACTTGAGCCAGCCCGCGGTGAGTCAGGCGCTCGCCGCCCTGGAGTCGGCGATCGGGGTGCCGCTTTTCGAGCGGACGGCGCGGGGAATGCGGCCGACCGCCCGCGGCGAAGCGCTCTACGCGGGCGTGTTCGACGCCTTGGATCGCCTTGAAGGCGTCAGCCGCTCGCTTCTTCCACAAAGTGAGCCACGCCCGACGTTGCGCCTGGGGGCCGCGCCCGAATATTTCCATGAACACGCGCTTGAGCGGCTCGCCCCTCTAGGACTGCCGCTTGCCGTGAGTCTCGGCTCCGAACGCGACCTCTTGGCCTCGGTCGAGACCGGTGCGCTGGACGCCGCGCTTACTCGCCTCGTTCCCAGCCGCGCCCTCGGTCATCGCTTCGTGGGCGAGCAGCCTTTCGTTTTGGTGGCCAGCCCGTCCGTCACCCCGCCCTCGTCGGGCGCAGACGTCGCCGCCCACCTCAACGCTTTGCCTTGGGTGAGCTACAGCGAGGAACGCCCGCTCACGCGTCGCTTCTTCGCCCAAACGCTTGGGGGCCGCTTTCAGGCGACGCCCCGCCTCGTGGTGCCCGATCTGCGTTCGGTGGTTCGGGCCGTCGAACTAGGCGTGGGCGTGAGCATCGTTCCCGAGTACGCCTGCCGCCGTGCCCTCACGGAAGGGCGGCTCGTTCGGTTGCTCAAGCTCGATCTTCCGCCCGATCGGTGGACCCTCGCCTACCGAAACGCCGACGCCGAGCGGGACGAAACTGTCGCGATCGCCACGGCGCTGCGTTGAAAGAATGGCCCTTTAGGCTTCGAACTTTTTTAGCTAACTTCCCGCAATGATCGATCGACGGGCTCTTTCACTCTAAAGATTTTCCGAAACCTGGTGAAAATAAGGGCACGCCTATGCGACGTCGTGCCTTTTCTTTTCTCACCGTCCTTGCCCTCGCGGGCTGCGGCGGCTCCGGTGGCAGTTCCTCGTCCTCAACCTCGAGTGCGAACGAAAGCTACGCGATCGGAGTGAAGAGCCTTGGTTCCGCTCTCGATAGCGGCACCAACCGAGCGACGAACCTCCAGTCGGCGCAGAAAGCGTTCGACAACGCGTTCTCTCGCAACCCCAACGATCCGCGCATCGCCATGGGATACGCGCTGAGCACCACGGCGCTGGACGCCACCACGCTGGCGACGGCGGTCGAAGGCAAGTCGGCGACCGCGCGACTTTCGCTACTCGGCGGAACCGGGACGCGACTGGCCGCGAAAGGAACGAGCCTCGCCGCCCTCCTTCCGATGCTCGCCGCCCGGCCCCGTACCCGCATCGAGGGCGCCGCGCTCCTCTCCCTCGCGAGCGATCTCCACAAGATCGTGGACCGTCTCCCCGACAGCCGTGTCGATGCCTTGGAAGCGAACCCTCTCGTGCTCACCTACGGGGGCACACCGGGCGTGACCATCAAGGTCGGCGCGGTGGAGGGCTATGCCCTCCGCTCGGCGGCGAAGGCCGCCCTCGGACTTGTCGACGGAACGCTCGCCTACACGCTCGACCCGGGCACCTACGACCCCAATGGGCTCTTCCTTACCCAGTTCTCGGCCCAAGTCGCGGCGGGAACCGACATCGCTCCCGCCGCCTACCTGCCGACCGGAAGCTTTGGTACCCCCACCGCCGCGGCGGGCACGCTTCTCGCGGACCTCGCCACCGAGTGGACGGGCACCGCGAACGATGGCGAGACGGCGCTCGCGCGCCTTGGGACGCGCAACGGCACCGGCTGGCTCACCGACCTCGTTCCCTTAAGCGACGACGAGAAGGCCTCGATCACCTTGAGTTTGGATGAGTTGAAGGCGGCGCTCGCCGGCCCCACCAGCGTTCCGATCTCACTTCCGAACGGCACCACGACGAGCCTCACCGTCGATCTCTCCGCACCGCTCGCCCATCCGCCGGCCGACCTGCGCGCCTTCTATCCGACCCTGCGCCCGATCCCCGCGCCGCCTGCCGGAACCACCCCGACGACGACGCTCACCCCGGTCGCGGGTAGCGTCGCCGATCCGACCCTCGGCGGCCTCGTGCCCGGCGGTCTGCCCACGCCTCTCCTGTACGGCCGCTCGTTGACGGTCGATACGACGACCACGCAAGGCACCGTCGCCACCTGGGCGTTCCCGCTCTCCGGTCTCTCCGGTCTTTAGGAGACGTCCCTAAAGGGCGTCCAACCGGCCGCCGTCCACTCGCAGGGACGAGCCGTGGACGAACGAGGCGTCGTCGCTCGCGAGAAACGCGATGGCGGCGGCGACCTCCTCTGGCTTCCCCACGTCGCTGGGGTCGATCTTCTCCGCGCCGGATTTGACGTTGGGGTTCTCCCACAGCATCGGCGTGTCGATCGCTCCAGGAAGCACGGCGTTCGCCCGGATCCCCTTCTCGCGGCCCTCGATCGAGGCCGACCGGGTGAGCGAAAGAAGCGCCGCCTTCGACGCGGCGTAGGGCGCGACTTGCGCCGTGGTCTCGACGGCGTGGATCGACGCGACGTTCACGATGGCGCCGCCCCGCTCCATGCGGCGAAGCGCTTCGCGGGTGAAGAGAAACGCCCCGATGAGATCGACGCGAAGCTCCGTGTCCCAATCCTCCGGTTCTTGATCCACGATCGCCTTGAACCCCATCGTGCCCGCGTTGTTCACCACCACGTCCCACCGGCCGAAACGTCGATAGGCCTCATCGACGCAGGCGAGAATCTGGTCTTTGTCCGCGACGTCGCACTCGAAGCCGAACACGCCGTCTTCGTCGGCAAGGATGGGATGGCGGCTTGCCGCGAGAACCCGCCCGCCTTCGCGAGCGATCCGCCTTGCCGTCTCCAACCCGATGCCCCGGCTCGCGCCCGTGACAATCGCCACCTTCCCTTCGAACCGCCGATCCATGGGAGGATCTACGAGATCAGACTTGCCAATCGATGAACAACAATCTAGGGACGCCGGAGAACTCGCGCACGTTGTGGGTGACGAGCGTCGCACCCGAGACGAGAACAGATGCCGCGATGATGAGATCGTTTCCGCTAATCTTCATACCGCTGCCCTCAAGATAGGCCCATTGCTTTACGTACTCCCGCATCTCCAACTCTCCAAAGGGTAGCCAAGATTGACGCGAGACGAACGCGCCAAATTCAACTGTCGCCTTCGAACGAGCACTCTTTTCCGCACCGAGGAGCAACTCCGCTACGACCATGATCGGCAAAACAATGGTGCTTGGATCGGTAGCTTTGTACCGTGCAATCACCGAAGGATGTCGAGATCGCAAGGTTTCGATGCTCGCGTTCGTGTCAAGCGCGAACATTAGAGGGGTTCAATCTCTCGAATAGGCCACTGAACGGATCGCTCAAGATCAGGAATCGATCCGGCTATTCGCT
>CAXUKB010000125.1:10857-11869 GCA_964251345.1 uncultured Fimbriimonas sp.
GCCGCCCACTCTTCTTGCCCCGGGTAGCTCGTTCGCGGGTTAACGGAGACCGTCACTTCGACTTCGCTGTCTGGAGGCAAGTCGAGAGAAAGGTCGACGCGCAAATGTCCGTCTCCAGCCGTGCGTGTGCGAAGGTGAACCGTCTCGAACATCGTCTCTACTATGAGACGCTTACAGCCGGTCCAGCCGCCCGCCGTCGACTCGCATCGAGTCGCCCTGGACGAAAGACGCCTCGTCGCTGGCGAGGAACGCGATCGCCTCGGCGACCTGCTCCGGCTTGCCGACGTCGCTCATGTTGATCGTTTCGATGCCCGCCTTAACGTTCGGGTTGTCCCAAAGCATGGGCGTGTCGATCGCGCCGGGCATCACCGCGTTGCACCGGATTCCTTTGTCCTTGCCTTCGATCGAGGTCGAGCGGGTGAACGACAGGATCGCCGCCTTGGCGGCGGCGTAAGAGGCGACGTGGGGCGTCGTCTCCACCGCGTGAATCGACGACACGTTGACGATCGAACCGCCCTTCGCCATCCGGCTGAACGCCTCACGGGTGAACAGAAACGCGCCGAGCAGGTCGACGCTCAGGATCTTCGTCCAGTCGTCGAGCGTGTGGTCCTCCAGCGCCTTGAACACCATGAGCCCGGCGTTGTTCACCACGATGTCCCAATGTCCAAACTTCGCGATGGTCGCGTCGACGCAGGCCTTCACCTGATCCTCTTTCGAAACGTCGCATGCCACTCCCAAGCCGCCGATCCCCTGGGCGGCGGCCTCGGCCTTGTCCGCCTGAAGGTCGGCGATCGTCACCTTCGCCCCCTCGGCGGCGAACAGCTTCGCGGTCGCCAGACCGATCCCGTTTGCCGCGCCCGTCACGATCGCCACTTTGTTTTCGAATCTCATTGTTGTGCCTGATTGGCCATCTCTTGGTCCTTTTTCTCGTCGGGGGTTGGCGTTTCGGCCGGAGGCGTCCACGCGAAGTCGCGCGGCATCTGAACCGGCATCTTCAGCGCGGTGCTTTGCG
>CAXUKB010000126.1:0-734 GCA_964251345.1 uncultured Fimbriimonas sp.
GCTTCTGACCGATCCGATTTCATGGTGGCAATCTTTCGAAAGACGGCCAGATGACAAAGAAGCGCGGCGGGGACGATAAACGCCAGCAGGAGATTGAAAGGAAAGTCGAGAATCGCGGTGGTGGGCTGGGCGAAGGAAACCTTTTGAAAGGGGAAGGGGGCCGAAAGCAGCGCACGGGCGACGGCGTTAAACAGACTCAGGAGACCGATCGCGTTCCAGACCGCAAGGGCTTTGACCCCTATCCGATCCGTCGTAAAAGCCCACCAAATCAGCGGGGCGGAAAGTCCGATCAGCACATCGAGATTCCCGCCTTCGAACGTCATCACGGGTGCGACCTGCTTGTGGAGAAAGAGCCCATAAAGATCGATCTCGACGAGCACCCGAACGGAATGGTAAAGGACGCTCCCCTTTAAGGACATTCCATCGAGAAATCGCCGGCCCGGTGCCGAGGCGAACAGCCCAAGCACGAAGACGATCGGCGGAAGACCCGCAAGAAGGAGGAGTCTTGGCGGGAGGGTATCCGTTTTTTGGTAGAAACCCGAAAGCGCGATTCCGGACTGAAGCAGCAGCCAAACGATCGCGCCGGCCCAGACCGCCTTGCGGTTGGCGTTCGCGGCGGAGAAAGCAATGAGGGCGAAGAAGGTGGTCAGCCCGAAAAGGAGAAGGATGGGGAGAGGGAGCGTGCTCATGTCGAGGAGGCTTGGATCGGATGCGTACGAGGATAGTCGCGGCAG
>CAXUKB010000126.1:744-2674 GCA_964251345.1 uncultured Fimbriimonas sp.
TTCATCGGGACGTTGAGGAGATCGACCGCTTGCCGGCTACTTCACTGTCCTTTCCCTTCGAAAGCTTGCGACTATTCGTCATTAAAGCTGGAGAGAGATTTTAGGAAAGCATCGATTCCCTAAAATCAAGCGGTTCGTCGAGTTCTGCGAAACGGTCTTCCGTAGGCGTGGGACGCCCTTGTGCCCGCGTGTGCAACCGCCTCCTTGGTACGTCTAATCCCACCCTTGAGGTTTGACCGACCATGGGGAGCTTTGCCGCTCGGCTCGTCAAGATGTCGGCCCGTCGGTCATCAGAAATCGAAGAGGCGTAAGCGGCCCGAGCGGAATGAGATCGAACTCCATCATTCCTGCGACTCCTAGGGGAAGCGGTTCAAGAAGATCCCGGGCCGCCTCGGGGGAGGTGACGTTCAAGACGAAGACGCCGCCGCTGGCGTTTGTCCAGAGCGTGCCGGCCAACCACTTCCGAGAAGTCGGACGCCCTGCGCGGATCACAAGCAGGCCGAGCAGCCACAGAACCTTCCTGTTACGGACCGATCCGATCGGCACAGCACCGACGGAGACCCGCATCGGGCCGAGAATCTCGACCCCGACCTTTTCGGCGCTCCTCACATTCGTGCTCATGGTGAATCCTCGCATTGCAGGCTACTCCTAACGAGAGGAGGGCTCAACATCGCTCAAGAACCTTGCGGTCGTTCGCTCGCCGGCGGAAGCAGCGCAACGATCTGCTCTTGAGTCGAGTCGAGGATTCGCTTCGAAACGGAGGGATCCGCCACCGCCCTCGACAACCCGATCGCGCCGACGCAAGAACTAAGAACCAGGAGGGCGCGGGCACGGCGCTCGTCAGGGTTCAAGACTAAGACGAAGGACTCGATGAACGCGAGCGTGTGCTCGACCCGGGACGTGTACAACGTCCTCACGGCCTCCGTACCCCGAGCGACGTCTCCCGAGAGTGCGCCTAACGCGCACCCAAACCCCGGGTTGTCCCGGTGGAACTCTGAAAGGTAAAAATCGACGAAGTCGAGCAGGCTTCGGGCCTTGGCCTGCCGATCCTCGATCTGCTTGACGGAGTGTTCGACGGCCTGCAGGACAAGGTCTTCGCGGGAGCGAAAGTGCTTGTAAAAGCCACCGACGGTTACTCCGGCTTCCTTCATCAAGTCGGCGACACCGATCCCATCGATTCCAACCTCAAGGAACCGTCTCGACGCGATCTCGACGATCCGACGATGCGTCTCCGCCTTTTGCGCCTGTGAATAACCCATCGTTCTAGAGTCGGGAGCGTTTGCGTCGCCGCCGGCCGTTCATGACCGGTTGCGGCTTCAATCTGTGTGGAGCATAATCATACTCCAGAAGAGGGAAACTCTACGGGCCTTATGGGATGAAGCGCTCTTAACTAAATGCGCGGTCTACATCACATTACGGTCGACCTAGCGAGGTCTCGCCGAGGTCGCAGTCGCCAGAGTGTCCAACGTTCCAGTGCAGAGCGAACTCATCGCGGTACCCAAGATCAGTAAGATGGGTCGCGAGCATCGTGGAGATTGCGCCGCGGTGAATTCGTCAGGGTCGGGCCGCCTTCTCACAAAGCACAGTGGCGGTCAATGTAGTGGGAGACCTGCCGCAGAAAAGCGTATTCGTGATCGGCAGCCTGTGCCCATGTATCCTCAACAACGGCGATCTGCCCGCGCCCCAATCAGGCTGACGTACACGATTTACCTACGCCGACCGGTCCCTGCGGAAGAACTCTATTTCTCCCAGTGCTTGGGGAAGTCCGGGCCGGTCGCCTGTGCGACCCCGTTCCCGAACGACCAATCGGCGGGGCCGTTCTCCGTCAGCACCACGAAGACGTCTTCCCGACGCACTCCGGCGTGGGAGAGGAGGTCGTCGGCGAGGGTCCGATAGAAAGCCTTTTTCTGCTCGTCGGTGCGTCCCCGCA
>CAXUKB010000126.1:2684-11798 GCA_964251345.1 uncultured Fimbriimonas sp.
GGCCTTCCCCTTCTTGAGGTACTGGCAGCAGGTCTCGGCCTGGCGATCCCAGACCGTGACGTCGACGAAGACGACCTCCTCGCTTCGTTGGACGCCCAAGTAGGCCGGGTCGGCGATGCGGCGCGCCTGGGAAGATACCGTCTGGAACCGGTCGCCCTCCGGGATATTGATCGTCGCGAGCATCGACCGGTACACGCCATCGGCGACGGTTCGGACTCGGCTTTCCGGCCAACCTTCGGGAACGGTGATGCGGGCAAAGGGCATGGCGACTTCTACGCTTGGATCTCAGCCATGCCGTCGGTATGGGCCGGAGAGAATCGCTGAATGGCGCGGCGGCCTCCTTCGAGAAACGCGCCGCGGCAGGCGGAACGCCTACGCCACAGAAGGATGGTGCGCGATACTCATAGCGGAATGATTCGGCGGGAGATCGTGCACGTCGATATGGACGCCTTCTACGCCTCGGTCGAGCAGCGCGACGATCCGGGGCTTCGCGGCAAGCCGGTCGTCGTGGCTTGGCGAGGCGCTCGATCGGTGGTATGCGCGGCGTCGTACGAAGCCCGGAAGTTCGGGATTCGCTCGGCCATGCCGGCCGTCACCGCCGAGCGCCTATGCCCGCAGGCGATCTTCGTCCCGCCGGACTTTACGCGGTATCGGGCCGTGTCTCACGCCTGCCGCGAAATCTTTCATCGGCACACCGACCGGATCGAACCGCTCTCGCTCGACGAGGCCTACCTCGCGGTGCCGGAGACCGCCAGCGGGTTAGCGGTAGCCCAGGCGATCCGCACTCAGATTCGTGAGGAGATCGATCTGACCGCCTCAGCGGGAGTCGCTCCGAACAAGTTCCTTAGCAAGATCGCCTCCGACTGGCGGAAGCCCGACGGACTGATGGAGATCCGGCCCGAGGACGTCGATCGGTTCCTCGTCGATCTGCCCGTGGGAAGGATCCCGGGAGTCGGCAAGGTCACGCAGGAGAGGCTCGAGCGACTGGGCATCCGAGTCGTGGGAGAGGTTCGGCGCCACGGACGGATCGGCATGGAGACCGCGTTCGGACGCTCGGGGCTGCGGCTGTTCGAACTGTCGTGCGGGATCGACCGCAGCGAAGTCGTCTCCGATCGGCCGACGAAGTCGATTTCCGCCGAGGACACCTTTCCGGACGATCTCGAACTCAGGGAGACCGCCCCGACGCTCGTCCGCCTCGCCGAGAGGGTTTGGACGCTCGCCGAGGCCGAGGGACGCCCCGCGAGAACGGTCGTGCTCAAACTCAAGACGAGTGACTTCAGGATCCTTACCCGGAGCCACACCCCGGGAGTTTCGATCTCGTCCGCCGACGAGTTGGTGGAGATCGCGGTCGGCCTCTTGGACCGGGTCGAACTCGATTCTCCGATGACCTTTCGGCTCGTCGGCATCGGCCTGAGTAACTTCTTCGATGCCGAAACGCCGCTTCAGCCGACGCTCTTCTAGCGAGGAGATTCCCGCCGTTCGTCAACCTTCCTCTTTACGAAACGCTGAAATTCAACACGATCGATTTCGAGCATGGGTCCCCCTTGACATGCGAGGAGCGCCGCCTTGGACGCCGGATAAACGAGGCCGAACATCGCGCGATAGGGATAGGCCGGATCCGCGTTCAGCGTCAGCGAGCCCACCGCGCTCGACACGTTGACGATGCGGGCGTCCGGCGACTCGCGTAGAAGCGGCAGCATCGCCTGGTAAACGGCGAGGACTTCGATTCCAGCGAGTCGACTTCAAGGGGAAGATTAAAGGGCTTTCTTATAAAGCACGAGGAGCCGTGCCCACGCCTTCTCGGCCTGCGGCTCGTTGTAGACCGCCGAATCCGGTGGGCACCACCCATGCGCCGCGCCATCGTAGACCTCGATCTCGGCGGGACGGTGCTCTTTGGCGAAGGTCTCCTTCAGCGTGGTCTTGTCGCCCGGCGAGCGCGCGTCGTCGTTGGCCGCGATGGCGACGAGGAACTGGGCCTTGCTCCGTGCCGCCTCGAGGTGCGGGCTGTTCGGTCCGTCGGTGACCAGTCCGCCGCCATGGAAGGTGGCCACGGCTCCCACGCGTTCCGGCACCGCGGCCGCCGTGCGAAAAGCCATGGGCCCTCCCATGCAGTATCCCTGGGTGCCGATGCGTCGATCCTTCGCGACCGAGGGCTGAGCGTCCAACCACGCGACGAAAGCCTTCGCGTCCGTCATCTCGGTGGTCTCGTTGAGGCTCTGCGCAAGGGGCCGAAGCTCTGCGATGGGGGTCGCCGTGCCTTTCTCGGCGGTGGGGGCCTTGTGGGAACGATAGAACGGGTTCACGACCAAAACGGCGTAGCCCGATTCGGCAAGGCGTTTGGCCATCTGGCGGAAAGCCGGCCGGAGCCCGAAGATATCCGGCCAGACGACGACGCCGGGAGCGGTCCCGCTTGACGGACGCACGAAGTAGCAATCGGCCGTGCCGTCCGGGGTGACGATGCTCACCTCGGATTCGGTCACGGTCGCGGCGTTCGCGACGGCCGGAAGCATCATGGCCACGCCGGCTCCCAGCATGATGCCGAACTGCCGGCGCGTCACGAGGCCGCGCCCCTCGAATTCCTGCCGGTCGTTCTCAAAATGATCCTGTTCGCACATCGTCGTTACCTTAGCCCATCGGTGTGCGGCAAAGCTTTGCCCACAACCGAGTCCGCCGTCGCAGCCCTATTCGGCCGCGATGTCGACGTCGTCCGGTCCGGTTCGAAGGGGATCCCTCTGAGGAAGAGATCGATCCCGGCGAGAAAGTCTTCACGGTCGTCGTGATCGCGCACCCTCCTGGCGACGCTGCGTGCGAACGGGTACTCGTCCGGATCGAGCCCCGACCACATCGTCGCCACCGCCTCTAGGAACTCCGTTCGGTCGAGGCCTCGCTTCCGGGCGAGCTGCCCATTGGCCGCGTTCCGCCCCCCGACGCCAAGGATGTAGTTCAGCAACGCGCCCACCACGGCCCACTGTTCTTCGTCTGGGACGCCAAGGGCGCGGACCCCCTGCCCCAAGCGTTCGAGGATGCGCACCATGGGCAACTGCCCCTCGGGACTTGCGAGCACGGAGCCAACCCACGGATGCGCGTCGATCGCGTCGAACATGCCCAACGCGAGGTTGCGGATCGTCTCCTCCGTCGTCGCGCCGACCACGCGCTCCGACATCGTGCGCGCGACGACGGCGTCGCAGGCGGCGGTCAGCAACTCGCCTTTGCCGGCGACGTGCCAATAAATCGCACCCGGACCGGTGGCGAGTCGCTCGGAAAGGATGCGGAAGGTCAGACCGCCTTCACCGCCGATGTCCAAGAGCTCGATCGACGCCCGGACGATACGATCCCGTGAAAGCGATTGCTCCCGCCGCCCGTCGCCACTCTCCTTTTTGGGCATCCCTTATCTTGACATACCGTGGAACGCCGTTCCATACTCATGGAATGACGTTCCACAAATTCTGATGGAGACTCGAACCATGCACGATGTGATCGTTTCCGGTGCCGGGCCCGTCGGCTTGCTCCTCGCCTGTGAGCTGGCCCTAGCCAAGTGCTCCGTTCTCGTGCTGGAGAAGGCGGAGGATCCGCACTCGCCTCTGAAGCAGGTTCCTTTCGGAATTCGTGGGCTCTCGACGCCAACGATCGAGGCGCTCGACCGCCGGGGATTACTGGGAGAACTTGAGTTGCATAAACGCCTCAAGAACCCCCATCAGAACTCCAAGCAAGGAGCCCAGCGTCAAGGCGGCCACTTTGCCGGCATTCCCTTTCTCGACGGCAACGTCGACGCGTCCCGGTGGAAGGATCGCCTGCCAAGCTCGACCGCTACGAGCCTGATCTCGGAGATGGCGGAGCTTGAGTCGGTGCTGGCCTACCGCGCAGAGGCGCTGGGGGTCGAAATCAAGCGTGGGCTGGGGGTTACCGACTTTCGGCAAAGCGCCGACGGAGTGACGGTCCGGTCCGGAGACCTATCGCTTCGAGGGAAGTGGCTCGTGGGTTGCGACGGAAGCCGGAGCGCGGTTCGTAAGGCGGGCGGCTTCGAGTTCGCCGGCACGGAGCCCGAGTTCTCGGGCTACTCGGCTCAAGTCGACATCGCCGTTGAGGAGAAGCTCGGCCAGGGCCGCGTCTCGACGCCAACCGGAATGTACTTCCAATCTCAGCCGGGCTACTTGGTGATGGTGGAGTTCGATGACGGAGCGGGTCACCGTGCGGAGCCGGTCACGCTCGAGCAGGTGCAGGCGGCATTGCGCCGCGTCTCAGGCGCCGACGTGACGATCGACGCCTTGCACGCGGCGACCACCTGGACCGACCGGGCGCGGCAGGCCACAAACTACCGGAGCGGACGGGTCCTTCTCGCCGGCGATGCCGCGCACATCCATTCGCCGCTCGGTGGCCAGGGCCTCAACCTCGGGCTGGGCGACGCCATGAACCTTGGCTGGAAGCTCGCCGCGACGGTCCAAGAGAGGGCCCCGGAAGGCTTGTTGGACAGCTATCAAACGGAACGGCATCCCTTAGGCGCTCAGGTCTTAGATTGGTCTCGAGCCCAGGTGGCCATCATGGGACCCAGTCCCCAGTCCCGCGCGCTGAATGCCATCGTCCGCGACCTGATCGACACGCGCGACGGCGCCACGTAGATCGCAGGACGGGTGTGGGGCGTTCAGACCCACTACGACCTCGGCGGCGAGCACCCTCTGATCGGCCACAGCGTTCCCAATTTCGAGTTCGAGGACGGGACGACGGTGGGCAACCTCATGCGCGAGGGCCAAGGAATCCTGCTCGATTTCGAAGGGAACCCCTCGCTCGAAACCTTGGCGGTCGAGTATGGCGACCCAATACGGTACGTCTCCCGCCGCGCGAAAGAACGACTCGGACTGAACGCCGCACTGATCCGCCCGGATGGGATCGTCGCCTGGGCTTCTGACGGCGACCCCGATCGGGGCGAACTCCAACAGGCCATCGATCGCTGGTTCGTGTCGGTAAACGCGAAGCGGTTGTCGCCGTGACGTCCCTAGGCAAAGGCGATCGGTATTGTGCGAGTTCGAGGTCGGGAGGATGGTGGGCCGTCACCCCCTTCCTCTCAGGGCACGAGCCCTGAGAGGAAGGGGAGGGGGATCGAGAGTCCGGGAGAGCGTGGCGTTGCGAACAGGGAGTGGGGAGTTTCCGGAAAGGGTCTTCACTCCGCGCTCGAAACTCCCCACGGGGTTGGCTCTCTCTATCCCCCGTCCCCTCCCCTTAGGACACGACGCCGAAGGAGACGACGATCGTTTTGCGTCGCGTCCCTCGGCGGACCCTCTCTCACCGGAGCGAAAGGAAGGGGGACGTCCCACTCGCCCCTCGATGTGACCGATTGTCCTCAATCAAATAACACCATGAATCATTCGATTTCTATCATCGGCGCCGGGCTCGGCGGCCTGACGCTTGCGCGCGTCCTCCACGTTCACGGCATTGCCGCGACCGTCTACGAAGGGGATACCTCGGCGAGCGCGCGAGCGCAGGGAGGCATGCTCGACATCCACGAAAACAATGGGCAACTCGCGCTAGAGGCCGCGGGGCTCTTCGAAGCGTTCCGCGAGATTATTCACCCCGGAGGGCAGGCCATGCGAGTACTCGACAAGAGCGGCAAGGTCTTGTTCGAAGAGCCCGACGACGGCACCGGGGAGCGACCCGAGGTACCCCGAGGCGAGCTTCGTCGGATCCTGCTCGACTCGCTTCCCGCCGGCACGGTCCGCTGGGGACACAAGCTCACCGCGGTGTCCCCAGTCGGTGGCGGACGGCACGAGTTGACCTTCGCCGATGGCTCGACGGTGACGACCGACCTCCTCGTGGGCGCCGACGGCGCTTGGTCGAAGGTTCGCCCCCTCCTTTCCGAAGCGCAGCCGGCGTACGTCGGCACCACCTACGTCGAGACCTACCTGCTCGACGGCGACACCCGTCACAAGGCGAGCGCGGAGGCGGTCGGCGGCGGCGCGCTGTTTGCGCTCGCGCCGGGAAAGGGCATCCAAGCGCACCGCGAGCCCGATGGCGTGCTTCACACCTACGTGGCGTTGAGCAAGCCCAAGGACTGGATCGACGGCATCGACTTCTCCGACCCGGCGAGGGCCCTGGCCCGGGTCGCCGAGGAGTTCGACGGCTGGGCCCCGGAGTTGACGGCGCTCATCACCAACGGCGAGACCGACCCGGTGCCGCGCCCGATCCATGCGCTCCCGGTCGAGCACCGTTGGGACCGCGTGCCCGGGGTAACGCTGCTCGGCGATGCCGCCCACCTGATGATCCCCTCGGGCGAAGGGGCCAACCTCGCGATGTACGACGGCGCGGAACTCGGAAAAGCCCTCGCCGCCCGCCCCGATGACGTCGAATCCGCGCTCCTCGCGTACGAAAAGGATCTCTTTCCCCGCAGCGCGTCCGAGGCCATCGAGGCGAACCGTCTTCTCGAGGTTATGTTCGGCGAGGACGCGCCACGGAGCCTGCTGGACTTTTTCGCCGAACACCAGCCGTCCGGCGGGTAAGAAGGGAAGGAGTAGGACCATGAAAAAGAACACGATCTGCCTGTGGTACGTCGACGACGCCGAAGGAGCGGCGAAGTTTTATGCAGAGACCTTTCCCGACAGCTCCGTCGGCGCGGTCCATCGCGCGCCGTCCGACTTTCCGGGGGGCAAGGAGGGCGACGTCCTGACGGTCGAATTCACCATCGTTGGCATTCCTTGCTTCGGCCTGAACGGTGGGAACACCTTCAGGCACAGCGAGGCGTTCTCCTTCCAGATCGCCACCGACGACCAAGCGGAGACCGACCGTTACTGGAACGCGATCGTCGGCAACGGCGGCGAGGAGAGCGCGTGCGGCTGGTGCAAGGACAAGTGGGGCCTTTCCTGGCAGATCACGCCGCGCGTCCTGACCGAGGCGATGGCCCAGGGCGGCGAAGTCGCGAAGCGCGCCTTCGAGGCGATGATGGAGATGGGCAAGATCGACGTCGAGGGAATCGAAGCGGCCGTACGCGGCGAGGTGGATTAAGAGTGAGGGGCAAAACCCTGTTGCGAGCGGTGCGAGGTTGAGAACAACCCGCGCTCGATTCTGACTAACACAATTTACGCCTACTCAGCGATCACCGTCGAGCGTAGCCGCTCCACGTCGCGCAGGGGTGATTGGCCGAACTGCTTCTTGTAGTCGCGGCTGAAGTGGGAGGGATCGTCGTAGCCGACCTTGTAGCCCGCGGTCGCGGCGTCGAGACCCTCGCCGAGCATCAATCGCCGCGCCTCGTGGAGCCGGAGCCCTTTCTGGTACTGGAGTGGGCTCAGGTCCGTGATCGCCTTGAAGTGCTGGTGAAAGCCCGAGAGGCTCATGCCGAGCTCCTTAGCGATGACGTCGCTTTTTAGGGGCTGGTCGAACTCCTTCCGCAGGCGTTCGACCGCCTTGGCAATGCGATGGGTGTGCCCTCCAAGCTCCGGAAGGTGCCGAAGGCGGTGGCCCTGCTCGCCGATCAGCAGCCGGTAGACGATCTCCCGCATGACGAGCGGCGCAAGGGCGCGCTCTTCCGCAGGGGCTTCGAGCAGCCGCACCAGTCGCGCCGCCGCGTCGAACAGGCCCGAGTCGAGCGGGCTCGCCATCATGGCTTTCGCATCCACCTGGCTCCGGGGCGCCGGAATGCGGTGCTCGACCATCACCGAGGCGACGAGCGCCGGGTCGAGCTCCAGTCGCAGGGAGAGGTACGGCCGCTCCTTCGACGCATCGCAGATGATAAATGTGATTGGCAACTCCACGGTCGTCAGCAGGTAGTGGTCCGCGTCGTATCGGTAGATTTGATCGCCCAGGTAGACGTCCTTCGCCCCTTGGACCGCGATGCAGAGCGCCGCCTTCGAACTGCCGTGGATAAGGCCTGTCGGCTCCGAGAGCCGGGAGAGGTGCAGGCCCGGCATCGGCGTAAGCGTTCCGTCGGCCGGGACCATCGCGAGGATCCGCTCGGCCATCTCTTCCCGGTGCTCGGCGACTCGCCTTCGGCTGCGCTCCTGCGTTCGATCCATGCTCTCTCCCGACCGCACCCTTTCGGATGTCTTGGAATATTGTACAAGACGTTTGGAATCGCGTCCTATAACCTTGGGTGAATACCTCCCTAGAATAGATTCAGCGGAGGCAAAACGCTTTATGGAAGGCGTTGAGCGAGGTGGAATAGGAGTCCATCCAAGCGCCTCCTCAATAACGGAAAAGACCATGAATAACAAACCCGTCGCTCTCGTAACCGGGGCCAACAAAGGCATCGGACACCAAATTGCAAAGGATCTCGTGGGGCACGGCTTCACCGTGCTCATTGGGTCTCGCGACTTGGGGAACGGCGAGGCAGCCGCCCAAAGTATCGGCCCGGACGCCATTGCGCTCCAACTGGACGTCACCGACGGGGCGTCCGTCGGCGCCGCCGCGGAGCGGATCCGCAACGAGTTCGGCCGTCTCGACGTGCTCGTCAATAACGCAGGGATCTCCCACGCCGGAAAGCCCGGGACCGAGCTGGGCGAGATCGTTCAGGCCGGTTACGTGAGCACCGCGTCGCGCGACGAGGTGCGTACGCTGTTCGAGACGAACGTGTTCGGTGTCATCGCGGTGACCCAGGCGATGCTTCCGCTGCTTCGAGAGGCGCCCGCCGCCCGGATCGTCAACGTGTCGAGCTCCCTCGGCTCGCTCGGGAAGACTGCCGACCCGGCCAACCCGGTGCGGTCGCTCTACGGAATCTACGCGACGACGAAAACGGCGCTTAATATGGTGACCGTCAAGCTCGCCTTAGAACTCGGAGAGACCCCCATTAAGGTCAACGCCGCCTGCCCCGGTTACACGGCCACGGACCTCAACAACTTCCAGGGAACGCGCACCGTCGAAGAGGGTGCGCGCGAACCGGTGCGGCTCGCCCTTCTTGGCCCGGACGGACCGACCGGAACGTACTCGGACGAGGAAGGTCCGCTCTCTTGGTGAGATCGACCGCGACCGCCCGGAAGCGGTGCGGCCAGGATCGGGGACTCAGCCGGCGGGCGTGAAGCGGTTGCCGGGCGCGTCGTCTCGGACGTCCATGCGAACGATAAGACCGTTCTCAATCCGGTACACGTGGTCGAGCAGACCTTCGGAGATGAGCGTTCCGTCGATCAGCTTCACCAC
>CAXUKB010000127.1:0-11749 GCA_964251345.1 uncultured Fimbriimonas sp.
GGAAACGGGCCTCGCTCGATCGTCCTTCGCCAGGCACCCTAGCGCGCCGACATCAGACCAAGCCGCCAGGGGATCTCGGGATAGGGTTCTTTGTAATCCTCCTTCGGAACGCCTTGGATCAGCCACGTCGGCTTAGCCGCGTCGTACTCGAGCCGCTGGTCGTAACCGTGCCTTAGGATCTCGCCATGGGACACCTCGTCCGTCCAGCGGCCCGCCTTTCGCGGATACAAGGACGCGGAGGTTGCGTAGTTCGGGTCGACGAGTCGCCATGGGCCTGACAACGAAGGGGCCTGTGCGAGGCCGAAGGACCGCTCGCCGTCGTTCGCCTCATAGATCATGTCGTACTGATCCGCGCCTCTCGCCTTGTAGACGTGGACCGCCTCGTGCACGCCCGAGAATGCGACCGTCGCCGGTCCCCAGCCCGCCGGGAAGTCGGCGATCCGCGTCCGGCGAACCATCACGTCCTTGTGGTCTCGCGTGTAGAAGAGATACGCGTGGTCTCGGTCGCAGATCGTCCAGAAGTCGATCCACTTGTCATTCTCGTCTTTTTCCACCAGAGGTTTAGGTGCGCTCCAGGAGAGCGGGTCGTCGAGCGTCCTCGTCATCGAGTAGGCGGGTTGGTAGTTCGAGTCGTCGGTCTGAAAGAGCATCACCCAGATCCCTTTCGGCTCGAAGTAGAAAACCTGCGGCGCGCAACCGTAGGGCGATCTGCCGCGGATCATAGGTAAGAAGTAGCGAGGCGCCCTCGCAAGCTCCTCCCAACGCTTCGCCGCGACGTAGCCCGTCGTGTACCTTCCTCCGCCACGGGCGGTATAGAAGACGTGCCAATTCCCTTTGTAGCGCACGACCGAGGGGTCTTTCACCGCCGTCTCGTCGAAGCCCCCTCTGGGGCCGGGCGACAGAACGACCTCTCCTAAGTTCCACCCCATCGGTATCATCGCCAGCAAGCCCAGCATCGGGCGAGCGTACCCCTCAAAGGTAGGCTTGGACTATCCCGTGCTGCGTTACGGGGCACGCGGCGATGGCACGACGCTCGACACGGTCGCGATCCAGAAGGCGGTCGACGCCGCCGCTGCGGCGGGCGGCGGAAGGGTGGTGCTCCATCAAGGACGGTTCCTCAGCGGGACGATCATGCTTAGGTCGGGCGTCGAACTGCACATCGAACGCGGCGCGACCCTCCTCGGCAGCACGAACCGCGACGACTACCGTAAGGTCCATTGGCACGCGCTGATCCTCGCGGACGGGCAGCGGAACGTCGCGATCACCGGCGACGGCACGGTCGACGGTCAGGGCGGGACCCTCGCCGCCGACGTTGTCCGGCGCTGGCAGGCGGGCGAGTACGGTCCGACGGGCAACGCCTCCCGCCCCGACGAGTCGGAGCGTCCCGAACTGTCGATCTTTCCGACTTCAAGGGCGTCCGCGTCGAAGGGATCACCCTGAGGGACTCCGCCTGTTGGGTGCAGACCTACGACCGCTGCGAGGATCTCGTCGTCCGGGGAGTCCGCGTGGTGAGCCGAGCCTACTGGAACAACGACGGCATCGATCTCGTGGACTGCCGCCGCGTTGTCGTCGAGCGGTGCGACATCGACTCTGCCGACGATGGCGTGTGCCTCAAAGCATCCGCCCCCGGCGGATGCGAGGACGTCACGGTTCGGGAGTGCCGCGTCCGCTCCAGCGCGAGCGCGGTGAAGTTCGGGACCGCCTCCGTCGGCGGCTTCCGTCGTATTCGCGTCGAGGCGATCGACGTGCGCGACACCTTCCGCTCGGCGATCGCCTTAGAAGCGGTGGACGGCGGCACGATCGAAGACGTTACGGTGCGGCGCATCCGCGCTCGGAACACCGGCAACGCGATCTTTATCCGACTCGGTCATCGAAACAAAAGCGAGGCGATCTCCACCCTTCGCAACGTCCTCATCGAGGACGTTCGGGTCGATATCCCGGCGGGCAAGCCCGACGCGGGACTCGCCTTCGAGGGTCCCCCGACAGAGAGGACGAACGTCCTGCCGTCGAGCATCGTGGGCCTTCCGGGGCATCCCGTTGAGAATGTGACGCTTCGGAACATCGAGGTAACGATGACGGGCGACGCAGACCACGCGTTGAGCGTTCTTACCGAGGCGGTGCCGCAGCGCGAGCGCGATTATCCCGAGTTCTCCATGTTTGGAGAGCTTCCCGCCTGGGGTCTCTGCGCGCGTGACACACACGGTCTGACTCTCGACCGCATATTCTTTCGGAGGAAAGGGGCGGAGTTACGTGCCGCCGTGTACTTGGATTCGGTGCAAGGCGCCGACCTACGCGGCTTACGCGTTTCCGGAAAGAGCGTCGGCCCGGTGCTCTCCCATCGGGGATCGACCGACGTGCGTCCGCCGAAGGGCAATCTGTAAAACGAAGCGTTACTCCCTTGGCCCGAATGACGGCGGCTCGTCGCCCGGTCGCTTTCCCCCACGTCCCCGGCGTCGCACCGAGCGTCCGCGCCACGTGGCCCCCACGGTCGGGATCCTCGAGCCAACTACGGGTGAGGGGCTTGCCGTCGCGGCTCGCCCGCCATCGAAAGGGCCACCTCGCCTACTACGAGTCCGACATTCTCATGGCCGTCAATGCTCTGCGTACACTCGGCGGATGAACACCACCCTCGCGGGGAAGAGCCTGTTCAGTGGAACGTCGGTGCATTACCCACCACATACGTCAGGCTCAGGCGGGCGCCACCCGCGCCTTGATGCGGGTTTACGATGCGGATGCTCGTGTCTGCCTTGTCGTTCAGGGTGGCCGTCGTGAACTTCGACTCGGCGCGCCGGTGGCGGTTCTCGAAGACGAGGGTGTGGCGACCGAAACGCTCGGGGAGCACGACGTAGACGAGGTAGTCGATCGAACCCACGCCGGTGAGCATCTCTTTGCGTGTCGAGATCGAGACATGGCGCACTAGTAGGGTCTGGGGCTTGCCGTCGACCGTGAGTGTTATGTCGCGGAAAGCCCGCCTCGCGTACTCCTTCCCCTCCGCCTCCGAGATCACACCGTCGCGGTTCGCGTCGATCCGGTCGAACGCGTCCGCCGCCAACGCCGTGCCCGGCATCATGTACCAGTCGAGGTCGACCCCGTTCCGGTAGATCGTGATCGAGTTAAGCTGGTAAAGCGACTTAGGGCCTTGCGCCACGCCCGTCGCGGCGAGCGCGAACAGCGCCGAGCCCATCAGCGTACTTTCGAGAAGAGTACCGCGGCGTGAGGCCATGTCTGGAGCAGACGATGGTTCTGCCGCCTAGGTGCCCGAATCGCCCGGTCGGCGCCTTTGGAGACGAGGCTGTTTACTTGAAAGGGGAGGTAGCGCTACGGACATCCTTCAAGGATCCCGATCACGCCTTTCCGGTTCATGACGACGAACCGAAGGTCGGCTCCCGACTAGGTTCGAATGAGAAGGACGTTCGGGATGATCCCCATCGAATTGTAGCGTTCGAAACTCGCGATATCGCTCCGCTCCATCTAGAATGGGACGGGGGTCGATTTGAACTTGTGCGGCTGGAACTTGATGTTCTGTGAGGTGATGGTCATCTTTCCGCCAGCGCTTCCGAACCGCGCCACATGTTGGCCCCTCTCTCCAAGAGGGTCTGCTCGGGAACCTCGCCTGTGTCGAGAGAATGACCGCAGGACGGGCAAGTCGTTAGCGGATCTCAGCAACTTATCGCGCTCTTTTGAAGGCGGGCTCCTATATTGTCGCTCCGACATCACATCCTGAGTTGGTGTCCCGCGCACTCCCGCCATTTCGATGAAAGGTTAGGAAAACATAACCCTTTTGTGTTGCACCACGGGACTGCAGGTCTCTCAAAGGTCTCTCAATCGGCTGAGACGAAATGAGACGTCTAGAGACTTCCTGAGACTGAGATTCGAGCGGAGAACGGGGCAAAATTCCCATGACACTGTAGGGGTCACAGGTTCAAATCCTGTACCGCCCACCATCGAAATAGGGTTAGGAAACGTAGGTTGACGATGTTCCTAACCCTTTCTTGTCACTCAACGAAGTCGAGAGGCCAAGGTGCCTGTCCCTGCGGCCGCGCACAAAAGAACCTCGGCCATTCCTCTTCGCAGGACGCCGAGCGGCTTTCGTCGTCGAACAGGTTTCGGTCGCAAACTCAAGGAGGCATGCCTTTCTGAAAATCGGGGTGGGGCATTGTGCGCTTGTGCTCATGCGATCTCACGACACGGGCCGAAGCGTCGCGCGTCTGAGCTTTATGGCACAGGCTCCTCTTCGCTCCGCAACGTCGCATCGCCGAAACGCCGCCCGATCCGCGTCGGCCTTCGGCGCCCTCGTTTTGGCCGGCTCCGTCTGGGCATGCTCCGGCGTCGGCCCTCCCGGCAAGCCAGTCGTGTTCGGCGACCAGACGAACATCGTGATCTGGGACGAGGCGCACCGGACCGAGCACTTCATCCGCAACGCGAACTTCCGTTCGGGAGCCGACGACTTCGGGTTCATCGCCCCGACCCCTGGCAAGCCCGATCTTCACGAGGCGTCGAACAAGGCGTTCTACACCTTGGCCAGCCTCGCCCCGGCCCCTCCGATGCGTGCCATGGCCAAGGGCGGCTTTGGCGGCGGACGGGGGAGAGAAGCGGAAGTCCAGGTGATCCAAGAAGCCGACGTCGCAGGCTTCCACGCCACCACCCTCTGGTCCAACGACGCCCACGCGATCAACGACTGGATGAACGGCCACGGATACGTCTCGACGCCCGAGGTCGAGACGTGGGCCGATCGCTACACGAAGCGGGGCTGGTACCTGACCGCGTTCAAGGTCGTGGACAAGGCGAAGCTGGCCGCCTCGACCGGCACCGTCCGCATGACCTTCAAGACCGCGAAGCCGTTCAACCCGTTCTACGTGCCGAGCAGCAACATCTTGGTCACCAAGAAGGGGACGCTGCGCGTCTACTTCGTCTCGGTCGGCGACTACGACGCGAACATCGGCACCTTCGGAACGTGGCAGGTCCCGCAGTGGACGGCGCCGATTCCCGAGGCCTCCTCGGCGCTGCTCGCCAAGCAGATCAAGATCCCGGCGGAAAGCATCCCGGACGACGTCCAGGTGGAGACGTTCGTGGACAACGACTTCCCGCGCCCCGCCAAAGACGACATCTACTTCACGAAGAAGCGGGTCTCCCTTGCGCCCGCATCTGCATCTGCGTCTGCATCGAAGCGGGCGAACGCCACCACCTTCGCGATGCCGGTGCTCGCGGCCGGTCTGATGGTGTTTGCGCGTCGGCGGCGGCAGGTCGCGTAAACGCCTCGGCCGATCGGATCGAGGCGTCATCGTCGGTATGGACTACCCCTTGGGTGTCCATACCCAGCCGCGTTCTTCGTAACGAGAGTTGCCCGGATTGTCGGTGAACTTCATGTGGGTTCCGACGCCGCTTACTCTTCAGCGTTCGATACGGTCGAGAAAGCGGTTTAGGACATCGTCGAATCCCGCGCCCGATGGATAGTCGTGGCCATTATCGCTCAGCCAGTACGTTGCCTCCACGCCAAGGGCTCGGAGGCGGTCGACCAAAGCCCGGCCCATGGTTCCCGGCACAACGGGGTCGTGGGCGCCGTCGCAGACCAGAACCGGAGGGAGGCCCTTCCGGATCTGGCCCCAAGGGCACATCTTCTCATAGAGCTTGGCACCTTCATCGGTTTCCGGCGTCACCCCATGGAAGAGCGCGCGAAGGTGAGGCCGAGCGTCGTTCGGCACCTGAGAATCGGCGGAGCGAAAGACGGTTCTCCCCTCCGAGGTCACCCGGTCGTCGGGCCCCTGCCTCCAAAAACGCACGAAGTCCGTCGGGGGAATCCAAGAGAACGAGCCGCAGACCTTGGCCGAGACGCCTCTCAGTTCGGGCGTCGGTCCGCCGTCCGGAAATCTTTCGGGGACCATCGCCACCATCAGGCTCAGATGGCCTCCCGCCGACCCTCCCATTGCCGCGATCCGCTCCGGATCGACGGCCAACCGAGCGGCGTTCTTACGAATAAACCGGATCGCGTTGCGGCAGTCGCGGATGCATTCCGGAAATCCCCCTTCCCTGCCGAGCCGATAGGAGATCGAGAAGAACGGAAGCCCTCTCGCAGCGACGACACTCGGCACTTCGGTCATCGGACCTCCGCCCTCGAACCAGCCCCCATGAATTTCGACCATCGCCGGCAGGGCTCTGCCGGCATATGCCGGAACGAACGCGTTTAGAGTCAGCGTCTTGCCCTCGACCGAGGCGTACGTCAGCGTTTCCATCGGTCGGTAGCTCGTCGCGGCCAGACAGAGGAGGTTCAGCATCAGGGCCGGGTTTGCCCAACGTGGCTTAGGATCTCTACAAGTTCTAAGGCTGCATCGCCGTGAGCGCGGCTTCGACTTCGGCGGTGTGCTTGCCTTCGGCTCGCATCTGCTCGAGATCGGGTTCGAGCGCCGTTTCCTTCATCCGACCCACAAGGCCGATTGCGATCCCGGCGATGCGAGAATCGCGGCTGGCGATTGCGCTACGGAGCGAAGCGACGACCCGGGCGTCGCCGCGCGGCAGCAGGATCAGCGCATGCAATCCGACCTCGCGAACGAGCGGCCGCTGGTGTGGGGTCGCGGTTTCGAGAATCGCCGCATCCCATCCGGCTGATTTTTGCTCGGCCAGCAGTTCGAGCGCCGTCCTTCGTAGCGCCGGATAAGAAGCGTTCGATGCCTGAGCGGTCGCAAACTCGCGGACCGAATTGAAGTCGAGCGCGGCCAAACCGCGCAGGGCCGCGACGACCACGTCGTAAGGCTGATCGTCTCCCAGGAGCGCCCGAAGCCGCTTTCGGTCCGCCTCCGTCGTGGCCAATCGCGCGAGGCCGGTGGCAGCGTTGGCCCGCCGTGCATAGTTCGAGTGGCTGGTTTCCGCGAGGAAGAAGTCGTGCAACGCGGGGTTGCCGAGCTTCGCCAGTCGCGAAGTATCCTGGATCGCGGGAAAGGCCTGGGTGTCCCCTCGTAGCCGGGCCGCGATCATGCGCAGGGTGTCGTCCGTCGGCGCGGCGTCCAGCAGCCGATTCATCGCCCCTTCCATCGCCGTCGGGTCGGGCGCGGATCGGAATACATAGGGCAACTCCTCCGCGGACCAGGGATTCTTAGGGATCTCGCGGACGAACTCGTGGTCGGGGTCGAAGACGACCGCCTTGGGCGCGGTCGGCGAAGGGATTTCGAACGTCCTCTCGGCCGCGTTCAGCGCAATCGGCGTCCGATGAACGCCCCCCTCGTCGATCAGGGCCACGTGGGTCGGAACGTTGTAGATCGGAATTCCGCGAGCGGTATCCTGGGTCTGCCGGACGTGAACCACCGCCACCTTGCGGTCTGCGTCGTAGGCCCAGTTCCAGTCGATGACCGGATGGCCGGGCCGATAAATCCACTGCTCGAACCAGGGATGGAGGTTGACGCCGCTCGCCTCGCTCATGTCCTCGCAGAGATCGTTCGTCTCCACGTTCGAAAACTGGTGGTGCGTCAGGTACCGATGCAGACCGTGGTAGAACGCTTCGTCGCCTAACTGGCGGCGAAGCGAATCGAGCACCGTCGCGCCTTTCATGTAGGTCACCCAGCCGCTCATCCCCGTCGAATCAGAGTAGTTGTTCGTCGCGATCGGCCGAAAGTCGGTCTTGCCGGCGGAGAAATACCGCTGGCTGTACTGCTCGAATTCTCGCAACGACTCCAACCCGCCCCGGGCGTGCAGGGTCCACATCATCTCCATGAAAGTCGCCATGCCTTCGTTGAGCCAGGTGTCGCCCCAGTCCTTGCAGGTCACGGTGTCGCCGAACCACTGGTGCGCCGTCTCGTGCGCGATCACCCAGGCGGTGGGCCCCACTCCCTCGCGTTCGTTCGACATAAAGCCGCCGTCGGCTCGCCAGTAGATGGGATACTCGGTCGCGCTGACATCCTCCTCGGCGTAGCCCTCGTGCTCGTACACCACCTCCTGCCCGTACTTCGGCCAAGGGTAGGGGAAGTCGAGCACGTTCGAATAGAAATTGAGAATGTCTTTTGTCGGGGCGAACGTCGATTTCAGCCGGTCCCCCATTCCTTTGGGAGCGGTCATGATCAGCGGCTTGCCGCGCCAGACGTCGTGAACGACGTCGAAAGGACCGGCGGCGAGGCTGTTCAGGTAGCCCGAGTGAGGTTGATCGAGCCGCCAAACGACGGTATGACGGCCGCCCGGCACCCCCTTGTCGGAGGTTTGCGTGCCATTGCTGACGACGGTCCAGCCCGCGGGAACGGTGATCTCCATCTCGGTCGCCGAAAGGTCGTTGGGCGCCGACCAGCCGATGGGCTGGGCGCCCATGCCCTCCGCGCAAAAGCCGATCCGGTTTGGCTCCTCCTCGGTGGGCGAGGTCCAGCGGAACAAGCGCCCTTCGAGATCGAAGTCGAGCCGATGAACGCGATCTCGATTTCCCCCGGCGATCTCGATTTCGAGTCCGTTCCCATTTCGCGCGAACTTCGCGGCCTTGCCGTCGACGCGGATATCGGTCACCTTCTCGGCGCTGGTGTCGAAGTGGACGGTGGCGACTCCGCCGCGCAGCATCAGGATCGTGGCGACCACCGATCCGCTTGCCCGCTGATGTTCGGCGTCCACATCGAGCTTCGTCACCGTTCTGACCAGATGGTACGTCCGGTCGGGCGCGTAGTGCGGATGAGGCGGAGCGATCTGGGCCGGTAGAAGAGCCGAGCACGCAAGGGCGGCCGCGGCGGCGGAGAAGCGCTTCACGCCCCGCAGGTTACCCACCGTCCTTTGATCCGAACGGGAGGGAGATTGAAGAGTACGACCGCCGTTCAGAGCGGGGCAGGCTCGGCAGAACTTGCTCCATTCCGTATAGGTCCCTCCTCTTGGGGAGGGGGAGGGGCCATCGCAGTTTAAATACGATGGGTCTCTTATGCCTCGGGAGCCGCCGCCGCGAAAGCCTCCGTCTTGGGCTCGACGAGCTCCCGGAGCCGGTTTCCGAGGCCCGGGGAGCCTGTCTGGGGCGGCTCCGTTCGTCGTTCGTCGCACGGCTCCCGGGGCATAAAGGAGGCCTAGTTAAACAACTTGGGGCAGGGGAGGGGTCGATCGAACATTCTTCCCCGTAGCGGCAGGGCTCGCCCTGCGAAAGGACACCGTTCTCCGCTTGCGAGCGGCGCGGCACGATTTCCCCGTAGATCACGCCCTGCCGCTACTGTCCATTTTCCGACAAGCTCTAAGGCATCGTGTGGAGGGCAAGGAGCCTGGAGGGGACGTGGCCGGGAAGAGTCGCGAGCGGTCTCAGTGCAGAAAGTGCAGGAGAAAACGACAATTAGCCGCCAATTTTCTCTTTCTCTGTCTATCTTTTTCTCGCGTCTAAAATCTGAAAAGTCGTGCACTACTTGCACTGAAAGAGTGTTTTGAACCTAAAAAGGGCTTCTTGGCCAGTGCAGGTAGTGCCGCAGAGTGCAGATGACGGAGGGCTTCGGCATGGATCGGTTCTTTTCGTATAGGAGATCCTCGCCTCTGGACACGCCACCCGCAAGACCCCGTCCCAACCGCGACGGGTTCGCATTTGGATCTGAGCCCGGTTTTAAGAGCGATTGAACCTCTCGCCGCCCACCGAACCCCATCCGGGCACCCTCCATCGCTTGATGCCCTGGGAGCCGCACCCCGGACGAGGGATGGAAACGCCCAGCCGGGCTCATGGGCTCACCGTTGAAGCCCCGGGAGCTCGGCGGGGCGAAGGCAGGATTCGTTGCGGAGGCGGCTCCCAGGGCATCAGGAAGGCGCTCCGCTTACGAGTTCGGCGGCGTCAGTCTCCCATCGGAAACCGCTCGGTGAACCAGCGGCTCCACTCCGGCTCGGCCCCCGCCACTGCGGTCGTGGCGCCGTCGCCGAACAGATAGAACCGGATCGAGAGGTAGGTCGGTCCACCCATCGGCATCGCGGAGAGGTGGCAGATTCCCGTTCCCGGCTCATGGGTCAGAAGCATCGCTTCGCCCTGGCCGGCGATCTCGACCTTGCCCGAAAGCGGGGGCGTATCGGCGCTCGAGCGCACCTCGGCGCCCACCGCCGCGTCCATCAATCCAAGCGGGCCGGTGAGCGCCGCCCAGGCCTCCGATTCGCTGCCGTTGGCCATTCCTGCGGCGTCGAACGCCGCGCTGGGCTGGCCCGGAAACCTTTCGAGCTTCAGCCGGAGAATGTCGAAGAAGGCCTTCCAACCCTGCTCCACCATCTCCCACTGGCCGTCCCACTCGTCGGAGCTGGCGAACCAGGAGTGAACGACCCGGACCACACACGTGGCGCCGGACTTCGCCTCCACGATCCACTCGGTGGCCACCGGCGGCGCGTCCGGGCTCATCCCGTCGCCGTCTTTCGTGAAGCTCCGGGGAGGATCCCACTGGGAGATCGTCGAAGTGGACTCCATGCCCATCCCAAAGTCGGATGTCGTCGTGCCTCCCAGACGCTCCTCGACCTGCGTGGGCACGAACCACGATGAAATGCCAGGCCCCGTGGCGATCGCCTGCCAAACCTGATCCGGGGAACCCGGAACCTCGACTTCGACGCTGACGGATCGTCGTCCGTTCTCCTCGATATTAACGCTCATGACCGCTCTTTAGGGGTGTTTTCGGGTGGGGTGGGCTGGGCGGCGACGATCAGCCGATGCGATCGCCCGCCCGGGGACGACGCATCGTGGTAGCGTGCGGCGAGCGCGGTCACGGCCTGAGTGAGCTCGGCGGTGAACGCGGCGCGCTCCGCGGCGGTCCGAAACCGAATCTCGGTGTCGATCGAGAGTGTCGCCAGGTGCTTGTCCGCCTCCCGCGCCCGGCGCACGAGGTCGCTCACCTCCTGCACCACCCGGGCCGCCAGCGCGATGAGGTAGCTCGCCGAAAGCCGGTCCGCGGTGCGCACGGGGTCCGTCGAGGCCAAGCCCATCGCTCCGGGGGCGACGACGTAGGACGCCGCACTCGCGACGAAAAGCCGCTCGGTCAGGCCGCCCCACTTTCGACTCCCCGCTTCCCGCACCAGCCGGTGGGACTGCAGGGCATTGAGGTGGTAATTCGCCTTTTGCCGCGTAAGACCGATCTTTGCCGCCACCGACGCCGCCGACGCGGGCTGACCGAGTTCGGCCAACAATCGGCTCCGGATCGGCTCCAACGCGACCGTCGCCGCCGCCGGGTCGTGAATGACTTCGAGATCAAGCACGCGAGGATTCTAGCCCTTGACAACTTTTATTGTCAAGGGCCGGTGAAGCGAGGAGCGTTGCCGCCAAGCACAGGAGTTCGACCCCGGTCGGCTCCCTGGATCTCCAGGCGAGTTCGTTTAACGACTCGGGCAGAGCGTCCTCATGATCTCGCCTTCGGTTCTCGCAAAAGCGCCAAGACGCAATGGAGGGACGCGAAGGATAGTTACAAAACGTTTTCTTAGAGCGTTTAAAAAACCAATTCTCCAAGCCTTGGCGCGATGAGAGTTGGCGCTCGCAGGCTCGCTGCGGGAAGGCGGTGGCTGGCCACCGCAATCTAAACGGACGTTTTGTTCCACGCTTCGAAACGGATCAGCCGCCTCGTCCAAGAGAAGCGCCCTAGCCGTCCGCGCTACTTCAGGAGGTCCTTGACCACGTGACCGTGGACGTCCGTAAGGCGGAAGTCGCGTCCCTGGTAGCGGTAGGTCAGCTTCGTGTGGTCGACGCCAAGTTGGTTAAGGATCGTCGCCTGCAGGTCGTGAACGTGAACGGCGCCGGGGGTAAAGTTTTCCACGCTGGGGTCGATCGCGTGCCCGTCCTTGTCGACGATGTTATAGCCATAGT